>JBGVEZ010000284.1:0-9015 GCA_045120555.1 Eubacteriales bacterium | reverse complement strand
AGTATGACTGTGCCGTCACTGTTTTGAATAATAATGTCGATAACACCCTGTACAAGCAGATAATGATTTCTGAGAATATGCTTTTTGGATGATATTTCCGAGAAAACGTGAGCGGGGAGCGGCAGATTGAAGCGTTGCTCTCTCCAAGTCTCGGCGGCATTTTTAATCATTTTGTAGAATTCACTTGCGAAGAATCTTTCCATATAGCGCACGTTTATCAAGCTCGCGTGATTGCTTATAATAAATCCTTCGTCGGTAAGACGCGTAATTTCGGCTTCTATTGCAGACTTACCGCCCTCGCATGCTTTGAAATCGCAGAACTGAAGGAACAAGTGGTTGGCAGTTCCTCTTTCCGTTGCACTTGCGGTATTGCCCGATACGAATGACGGAACGTCCGATATACCGATTTTTTTGTCGGCGTTAGAGACACCGTATACGGGATTTTCGTCAAGTATTGACGGTGTAAGGGAGGATACGGCAAGCTTTGCCGGGATTTCCGGAATTGGAGGAGTATAGTCATACAGGAGATGCGCCCTTACATTTTCCTTTGAAAAAACAGGCTCTGCAACGTTAACTTGATCCGAACTTGTGTTTATGGATACGTCTGAGAGGGCGTCTTCATTATATGTTGTATAATTAACTATCTTAATATATTCGCTGCACCTTTGAGGATCCGAAAACATTATCCATTCGATGTAATTCTTTGACTTGAGTATTACGTACGCGCTTTCCGTATCAATGTATGGGGAAAGCGATGGTGGAAGATTTCTGAAGCTGCTAAGCATACGCTCAACCGTTTTTGTTTTCGTACACGTTATATACAGCTGCTCGCGGGCACGCGTCATCGCAACGTAAAGCAATCGTATTTTTTCAAGACGTTGCTTTTCAAGTCTGCGTGCAAGAGCCGCTCTTCTATATGGGGAGTTCAAACGTACAAGACCTTTGTTTGCGGCAGGATCAAAGCAAACTCCTACGGTGCTTTCAAATATGACGTCCGGAATTTTAGGCTTTCCGGTGTTCTGGAAACCTGTTCCGAATATAAAGCATACGGGGAATTCGAGTCCCTTCGATTTGTGAATGGTAATAAGATGCACCTTATCTCCGCTTGAAGGATCGTTTTCGGACGTAAGCGTCGGAACGTTTATTTCAATAAGCTCATTGATGTACACAAGAAAATCATGTAAGGTACGGTACATTCCCGAATTGTAAGCCATGGCGTAATCGTAAAGCTTACTTATATTCGCGCGACGCATTTCTATGCTACGCCCCTTGTCACCGCCAAATGATGCTATTGCATTCAGGTCAAGGCTGTTCCACAAGGACGATACCAAATCGTCAAGCGAAAGAACTCTCGCCTGATGCGTGTATTTTTTTAGTCTCGAAAGCGTTCTCGCACATTTTTGGCGAAGAATACCGAAGCCCGATTCCGAATAATTCCTGAGTGATTCATATACGGTCGTGTCCTTTGCACATACTCTGATCTCGGTAAGCTCGCTGTCATTAAACCCGAATATAGGAGACAAGAGAACCGCAGTGAAATGGACATCGTGCAGTGGATTGTCGATAATTGATAAAAATGAGTGAAGAAGCAATATTTCCGGACTTGAAAAGAAATTTTCCACCGGTGCATCGTCACACGGTAAGCCTGAAGCGGTAATAAGATCGGATACCGCCTTAAGCTGTCTGTTGTTATCGAAAAGTATTGCAAAGTCGCTGTAAGAAAAGCGCGAGCCGTCCTCCTTGGACCCGTTTTTCATGAGATAGGATATTTTATTCTTTATGAATAAAACCTCGTTTGTGAATTTAGATTGGTCGTCCTCATCGTAATCATCAACAAAATCGTCGTAGGGAGCTGTGCTTGGAGGATCAACGAACACTATTTCTACAGGTTTAGAAGGAATCTCTCCCGCTTTTTTGGAAAACCGCAGGTCGTCCTCGTCTACGTAGCCGACACCGCCAAAGCATTCATCCGAATTTTTGAAAAGATAGGAACAGATATGGTTCGATGCCTTTATGATCGGTTCCGAGCATCTGAAGTTATTTGACATGTAGACTGTTGCTGATCCGGATGGATCAAGCTTGTTACAGACGTCATAATTTTCATATTTCTGTCTGAGGTCACCGAATATGGTTGGATCCGAGCCGCGGAATCCATAAATGCTTTGTTTTATGTCTCCGACCGTGTAAAGGCAAGAGTTTACGGAAAGAGCATTGAATATTCTGCCCTGGATCGGGTCAACGTCCTGATATTCGTCGATGTAGATGATATCGTATTTGGATGAATATTCGTATGCGATCTCGGTTGCGCTTCCGTCAGGATTGCAAAAGAGCTTATATACGCCAAGCTTTAGATCGTTGAATTCCATTATGTGTTTTGATCTTTTTTCCTTTTCAACAAGTCCCTCGTATTCACGAAGAATATCGTAAAGAATGGAAAGAAAATCGTTTGCCTTTTTGTTTATAATGCGTATATCTTCATCGTTGTAACCGAAATATTTATCCTTAAGCTCGTTTATATCTCCCTTGTATTTGTTTCTGCTTTTTGTAAAATTTTCTGAAAGAGGTGTCTTTTTGTCCTTTTTTAGCGAACCGAGAGACGCCATTTTGTGGTCATTAAGCACCTGACGAACCTTTTGGTATTCGGATTCGTCGCATGCTTTCTTTATTTCTCTGAAATAATTTATGTCACTGTCTATGGCACTGCCGTAGCTTTTTAGTACTTCCGCGTCGTCTTCAAAAGCTTTTTTGTATCCGGAAACCTGAATATCTAAATGATGGAAAAGTCTTTTGGTATGAGCAAGGATGACGTCCTCTGCACGCTTGCTTATATAACCGTTTTCCGAATCATACGTAAGCTCGTCTATGTACTGTGAAATGTATTCTATTCCTTCGGGTACGTTTACAAGATTCTTGTAGATCTCAAGAAGATTATCGATGAGCTCATCGTCATTGCGTGTTCCGCTGAGGACGGATAAGAACTCGAATACAGATTCGTCCTTTGGATTTATTGTGGTTCTTTCCTTTATTACTGTTTCGATTGCAGAATTCATAGAAGCCGTCATGAGTACGCGAAGCTCGTTTTCGTCGCCAAGACGGAAATCGTATTCCGCGTCCCCGCTTTTGATCTGTGAGCGCATTACGTCAAGGCAGAACGAGTCAATGGTGGAAATGTCTGCGCTTTCGAGTAAAAGGAGCTGACGCTTAAGATAGATATTGTTCGGCTCTTCCTGTATAGCTCCGCTCAGTGCCTTCATTATCCGCAGCCTGAGCTCTGCAGCGGCCGCGCGAGTAAACGTTACTATAAGCATTCTTGATATATCCATTGGAGGATTGTCCGTCGTTATTGAGCGTATTATTCTTTCTATCAATGTCGCGGTTTTACCGGAGCCTGCAGCTGCCGAAACGAGTATTTTCTCTTTTTTTGCTTCGATAGCATTAAGCTGAGCTTCCGTCCAGTTTGTAGCCATTGTAAATACCTCCGTATGGATCAAATAAATACAGAACTCTGCATTATATATTTTACCATATTAATTTACGTTTGTCAATCTTATACTTGTAAATTTAAAAATTACATTGTTTTAACAACAGTGTAAATCACAATTAATAATTAAGTGATATAATTCTCTTAAATTAAAAATGGAGCATTTGTGAGATATGAAAAAACATAATATAAAAATGATATCATATCCGAGATTGATCGTATTCTATATTTTTTGCACAATTGTTGTCGGAACAGCTTTGCTGATGCTTCGGTTTTCAACAAGGAGCGGAGAAACGGCGGGATTTGAAACGGCACTGTTTACAGCAACATCTGCATCATGTGTTACGGGACTTATACTAAAAGACACGTATACCTTTTGGTCCCCATTCGGTCAGGCGGTTATCATACTTCTGATCCAGATCGGAGGACTTGGATTTATTTCCTTTGTCACTCTCGTATCGCACGCATTCGGTAAAAGCATAGGTCTGCGAAACAGAAAGCTGATAATGGAATCGTCAGGCACACTTGAGCTTGACGGAATAATGAAGATGTTGAAAAAGATTGTTCTCGGTACGTTGCTTGTAGAGCTTTGCGGAGCGCTTCTGCTATCGATCCGTTTCTGCCGTGACTTTGGATTTTTACGAGGGCTATACTTTGCGGCTTTCCATTCGGTATCTGCATTCTGCAACGCCGGATTTGATCTCATGGGAATAAATAAACCGTTTTCATCGCTATCCGGATACGTCGGAGATCCGCTGGTTAATATCACGGTAATGCTTCTTATTCTGATCGGAGGGCTCGGCTTCATCGTTTGGGACGACATCATTAAGAATAAGCTTAATTTCAAACGGTACAGATTACATACAAAGCTTGTATTGACCGCAACTTTTATACTTGTTCTTGTGCCTGCAATGCTGTTTTTTATCTTTGAATACAATTATTCGTTAAGCGGTCTTACCTTGGGAGAAAAGATACTTGCATCACTTTTTCAGGCTGTAACGCCAAGAACTGCAGGATTCGCTACCCTTGACAATTGCTCGTTTACAGACGCATCGGTCCTTATGACGGTTTTCCTTATGCTTATAGGCGGAAACTCGGGCTCGACGGCGGGAGGAATGAAAACCACAACGTTTATTGTTTTGCTTTTGTCAATGATATCATCCTCGAGAAAAAACGATTCGATTAACGTCTTCCGCAGAAGAATAGATTATTCCGTTGCACATCAGGCATCGTCTATAGCGTTTATTTATATTGCGGTAACCATCATCGGAACTTGTACTTTGTGTGCTGTTGACGGTATAGAACTTTCGGCAGCGCTGTTTGAGGTTTCGTCGGCTGTCGGAACGGTTGGCTCAAGTATGTCGATGACACCGAGCTTATCATCGTTCTCACACTATTTGCTTTCATTGCTCATGTTCGGAGGAAGAGCGGGAGGATTAACTCTTGCAATCGTGCTTGCCGAACGAAAGAAGAGCGTTGCAGTGATACATCCTGCGGAAAAAATACTGATTGGTTAACTAAGGAGAAATACATATGAAATCCATTCTTATCATCGGACTTGGTCATTTCGGAATACACCTTGCAACTAAAATGTCCGAGCTTAACAACGAAATTATGGTTGTTGATATCAGGTCAGAAATAATTGACGCCTTGGCTTCGAATTTTGCCGACGCTCAGATCGGCGACAGCACTAATCCCGACTTTTTGAAGTCTCTTGGTGTTGATTCTTTTGACGTTTGCTTTGTTACAGTTGGCGAAAACTTTCAGGTGTCACTTGAAACGACGGCTCTTCTTAAGGAATTCGGAGCAAAGCACGTTGTTTCAAAAGCGCAGTCCGCTATTCAGGCTAAATTCCTTCTTCGCAATGGCGCGGATGAAGTTGTATATCCGGAGCTTGACGTTGCAGAGAAGCTTGCTATAAAATACAGTGCAAGAAATCTTTTTGATTATATTGAGCTTACAGACGAATATGCGATTTGTGAGATCCCTGTTCCCGAAAAATGGCTTGGAAAAACTATAATCGAGCTTAAGGTAAGAAACAAGTACGGGTTAAATGTTCTTGCGCTTAAATCCGGAGAGCGTCTTATTCCACAGATATCGCCAGACTATAAATTCATGTCAGTCTCCGACCACGTTATAGTTATGGGAAAAACGCAAAGCATCTTTAAAATTTCAGAAAATTCATGAAAAAAGGCACCGTTTCGGCGGTGCTTTTTGCGTTTAACATTAAATTATGATATTGACAACTTTATATATTTGTGATATAATAATTGTATAGCTTATCCAAATGAGGAGGAAAATGAAATTATGAAGTTAAAAAACATTATTTCAGTAATGCTGTTATTTGCTACGATCGCTTCACTTTTCGCGTGCTCAAGTAACGGACAAAACAGTGAGGTTACGACGGACGATTTGACAAACGCTCTCGAATCGGTAACAAATCAGCCTGCAACGTCTGTTGGATCGATAACCTCTGATTCACCCGAAACAACAAAGGCACCCGAAACAACAAAGGCACCCGAAACGACAAAAGCTCCTGAAACAACAAAAGCTCCTGAAACAACGAAGGCGCCCGAAACAACGAAGACGCCCGAAACAACAAAGGCACCCGAAACGACAAAAGCTCCTGAAACAACAAAAGCACCTGAAACAACGAAGGCTCCCGAGACGACAAAGGCTCCCGAGACGACAAAGGCACCTGAAACGACAAAGGCGCCCGATACTACAGCCGAGCCCGAGCCGCAGGCTGAAGTTATTTATTACGAGAATTTCGAAGGCTGTGCTACTAACAGCACGAACAATTCCGTAATCAGTCAGCTTGGATGGACGGTAGGAAACAAGGGGAACGGTGCGTATAATAACAACACCTGCACTTATACTGTCATTGACTTCAACGGAAGTAAGGTTCTTAAAATCACGAATGATAAAGGATCAGCTCAGGATTCGTACGTTACTATTCTTACTCCTGCTCAGATGGGTATTTTTCACGAATCTGATTATACTTATCAGTACGATCTGATCTATACAAGTGCAGCAAACGGAGACGGATATATAGCTCTTATCAGTGATTACAGTGGAAATAAATACAACGTATTTAGCTTAAAAAACAGCGGATATGGCTCTAACCAGTGCCATTATACCGGTGCTTGGCTTGCATATGACAGACCCGGTTCACTTTATTCCGGCAACAGGGACAGCAACTCGATTGCAAACAGACTTCTTGGCGTTGAATACAGCGCAAACAAGCAGGTATTTTCCGATGTCAGCGTATCCATAAGATACGTTGTGGATTGGGATAACGGAAACTCCGTTTATATCAGGGTCAATACTCCCGGTTATCCTCAAAGCGGGCAATGGGTGCTTGTCTCCAGATTTGACAATACAGCCGGTGGCGCAGCCTTTTTCGACAGCGAAAAGCTTGGTGGAGCACTTGCGCTCAAGGTGTCTGCAAATCAAAACGGATACGTTGACAATATCGTAGTTTGGAAGGGAATCACAAAAGAGCCCACCAACAAATCAACTCCTCTTGTAAACTCGAAATTTGAAGGATGCTCCGGTCACAATTATAAGGGAGAAGATACGTGTGTTTCTCCTTTGGAATGTATTTACTGTAAACATTTGAAGAACGGCACTCCGCCGCACGACTTCCTTACGATTGGAAGAGGCGGTGATAAGTGCTGTAAGGTCTGCAATCTCTTCCTTGATTCTACAGGCACAACCTATCAGGCAGGCGATAAGCTTCCTCTTACCGACGGTGCAGATATCAGAATTATGTCCTTTAACATTCTCAGCGAGGAATGGGACTCCACGTCAACGCTTGCTGCACGCGTTAACGGAGTTGTTTCATGCATCAAAGCATACGGCCCTGACGTTATCGGCGTTCAGGAGGTGTCGCAAAAGTGGTATGCGCAGCTTAAGAATCTTCTTGGAGATGAATACGTATTCATAAACAGCGACATTCTCGGTCACGAAAACTATAACTACTCGGCGCTTGCATACCGCAAGGATTCCGTGAAGCTTATTGCTACTGATCTTTACTTCTATTCGGTTTATAACAGCCAGCGTATCAGACTTATTAACTTTGGTCTCTTTGAAAGACTTTCCGACGGTAAAAAGTTCGGTGTTACATGCACTCACTATAACGCAAACCACAATAACAGAGATCATACACCCGAAAGAAAGATACAAGCTACCGAATTTCTGGCAAAGATCAAGGAATTTTACAATAAGTATAACTGTCCGATCTTCTGTACCGGTGACTATAATTGCAATGAAACAACAGAACCTTACAAGATAATGATGGGCGACGGTTACATGAAATCGTCAAAGTTCGTAGCTGAAGAAAAAGGACTTGTATGCTCCACAACTCACAGCCTTGGAACAAAGCCCGGATCGTCAACAAACTCAATTGACCACATTTTGTTCACAGGAAATGCAACACCTCTTTATTATACAACAATTGTAGACGACGTAACTGTTGAGGTATCTGACCATACACCGATTTACTGCGATTTTAAGCTTAATTGATAAAATCTGAGGTAATTGAAATGAAGAAGAAATATAGCTTATTCGTGATGCGTATAATAGGGATGCTTTTGTTGGCTTCGTTCGTTCTTCCACTTGTATCCTGTGTAAGTAATGGTGGGTCAACGACAACAAGTGATTGGGTAGATATAACAACGTCTCCCGAATCAACTGAAGCTCCTGTTACTGAGGTTCAGAATACAACCGAAAACATAACGACCACAAAATCTCCGGAGACAACCGGAGCTCCCGAAACTACAAAAGCACCCGAAACAACTAAAGCTTCCGAAACTACAAAAGCCCCCGAAACAACTAAAGTTCCGGAAACTACAAAAGCACCCGAAACAACTAAAGTTCCGGAAACTACAAAAGCTCCCGAAACAACTAAAGTGCCGGAAACCACAAAAGCTCCCGAAACAACTAAAGCTCCCGAGCCTGAAACAGAGCCTGAAGGTCAGCTGTTATACTACGAGAATTTTGAGAAATACTCTGTAAGCTCAACTACAAACAGCGTTCTTGCGGCACTAGGCTGGATAAAGGATACTGTATCCAACGGCGCATATAAAAACAATACAACGTCATACAGCATCGTAAGCTATGACGGAAGCAAAAGATTATACCTCAATAATAACGTGACAAACGGATCTGATTCGTATGTATTCGTACTGTCATCTGCACAAATGGGTATATATCACGAGCAGAATTATACTTATCAGTATGATATAATATATTCTGATGCATCTGCTACCGACCGCTATATTGCGCTTGTAAGTGACTATAACGGTCAAAGATACAACAGCTTCCATTTCAGGAATAAAGGAACCGCAAACAATCAGGCACATTACGACAGTTCTTGGCTTACTTATGACGTATCAGGTAACAATTATGCTGCCAGCACTGATTCAAATTCAATCGTAACGAAGCTTCTCGGTAAGAGCTACAGCTCGTCCGCATATGCGTTCAAGAACATATCCGTATCAATCAGATACGTTGTGGATTGGAAGAACGGT
>JBGVEZ010000283.1:0-6320 GCA_045120555.1 Eubacteriales bacterium | reverse complement strand
TCTAAATTGGTTCTTCCGCAATTTTACGTTTTTTGCTTTAATAAAAATGGAGAATGCTGATTAACACTGGCATTCCAGTATTGAAAAATTACAAAATACGGATAATTGCGTAAGAACCTCTAAATTAAAATAATTGTATGGGTTAATTCCAGTTTTACAGAGACTTAAATTTCAGTTTGATGGAGCGTCAAATTTCAATTTGTCGAACAGAATAAACGAACCCCGACAGAAAAATCTGTCGGGGTTAATCTTTGTTTTATGCGGATCAAATTTGTTTATCCGTAGGGGCGACCATTGGTCGCCCGCGGGCGTTCAATGAACGCCCCTACAAAACAAATCAAACTTCTTTATGAGAAGTAGCCTTTGGCTTGCCGATTTTTATTTTTCAAGGCTTCGGGCATTATCGCAGTAAACATATCTTATCACTCGCACATAATTATAAAGAAAGGATGACACTATGCGTTTAATAAAAAATTACGGTTTCAATATCGGAACAAAAATTCCCTTCTCCGAGTGGGCAGAGATCGTTCACCGCTTTCTTTCGGAAAACCGACTTTCACATCATACCTTCCTTTATCATTTCGAGGATTTGATCATCTACCGCAAAATAACAGACGGCTTTGATATCCCCGAATGCGGCTGCAAAAAGCTTCTCAAGGACTGTCCTTCACTCGGTGAGATAAGACATCACAATGGCAAGGGACATCCTCAGTCGGATTACGTATGGTTAAGCAACATTGACACAGAAAACGGATTTTCCGAGGAAGCGATTCTCCCGCTTATGAAGAAAATACACAGACGGTACGGAATTACCGAGAACATTCTATATTATTATGACATTGATTTTTTTGGATTCCGAACTCATTTTGAGCGCGACTATTCTGTTGCGCGCAACGTTTGTAATTCTCACGGTATTCCTTTTGATCCTACTGTACGAATGCAGCGCCAGCCTTACGGCTCGGGAATAGAATTGCACAGAGATATTCTCGGTGATAATTATCTGCAGTTATCCGTTGATATTATGCACAACGGAGAGGTTCTTGATGCAACTCCATACTACGAATCAATGCAACGGTTGCTTCCGAAGGTCAAACCGCACGTTTGGCTGAGTATATATTTATCAGATGAGGAAAAGCAGCAAATTGAGCGTATTGACCGATCAGCATCTCCCGTGCTTGAGGAATGCAAAGCATATTTGGAAAATAAGCTTCGCCTTATTGACAGACAAAACTTTTTATCATCAAACTATTCGGTAGCAAAGCCACTCAAGACGTTAGCAAAAAAATACGGATTTGAATATAAGCTTGTTTGGAACGGCGGTGTGTTTTCCTTAGAAAAGCGAACGACTCGCGGTAACGTTTTGTACTTAGGCGTTGATTGCGGACCTTCACGATACAGCATAGACGTCAGGTTATCCTTCCAGGGTATCGGCTTTAACCACATTCTTTGCACCGGTAATCTTCTGCCAACCAATCAGCAGGAGGCGGATACGGATTTAGAGGATGTTATGCGCGTGCTTTCCGAATTTGAAAATACGTTGCTCCCATCCTTAGATAAGCTGTATCCAGAAACACCCGATTGGTTTATTGCTTCGGATAATTGATAAAAATGCAAAACAGCGACCCAGGTCACGGGTCGCTGTTTTTCTATGCAAAGCAATAAATATTTCTGTTTTATTCGTTTTCCAGAACGTCCGCAATTCTCTTACAAGCAAGACCGTCGCCGTAGGGATTGCACGCACCTGCCATTGCGGCGTATGCGTCCGCATCCTCAAGCAGAAGCTTGAAGTTATCGTAGATAACGGTTTCGTCTGTTCCGACGAGCTTTAACGTTCCTGCGGCGATTCCCTCGGGGCGCTCTGTAGTATCACGCATTACGAGGACGGGCTTACCGAGCGAAGGAGCCTCCTCCTGAATTCCTCCCGAATCGGTAAGGATCATATAGCTGCGCGCAAGGAAGTTGTGGAAGTCAAGCACCTCAAGCGGCTCAATAATATGGATTCTGTCGCAATCGCCAAGCTCCTCGTCAGCCGCCTTGCGGACAACGGGATTCATGTGGATCGGATAAATCGCCTTCACGTCGGGATGCTCGTCCATAACTCTGCGGATTGCACGGAACATATTATGCATCGGCTGACCGAGATTCTCTCTGCGGTGTGCGGTGATAAGTATAAGACGGCTGTCCTTTGCCCATTCAAGCTCGGGATGCGTATATTCCTCGCGGACAGTAGTTTTCAGAGCATCTATAGCGGTATTACCGGTTACGTATATCGAATTTGCGTCCCGTCCCTCACGAAGGAGGTTATCGCGAGAAAGCTCGGTAGGAGCAAAATTATATTTTGAAATTATGCTGACAGCCTGACGGTTGAATTCCTCGGGGTACGGGCTGTAAATATTGTAGGTACGAAGCCCTGCCTCAACGTGACCGACGGGAATCTGCTTATAAAAGCACGCCAATGCGGTTACAAACGTAGTTGACGTATCACCGTGGACCAGAACAACGTCCGGCTTCACCTCGTCAAGCACCTCACCTATACGGTTCAGGATGTTTGTCGTGATATCAAAAAGCGTCTGCTTTTCCTTCATTATGGAGAGGTCGTAGTCCGGCTCGACGCCAAATGCATCCAGCACCTGATCGAGCATCTGTCGATGCTGTCCCGTAACGCAAACCACTGTCTTCATTCCCTTACGGGATTTAAGCTCATCCACAAGAGGACACATTTTGATAGCCTCGGGACGCGTACCGAACACAAGCATTATCGTTTTCATAAAGTCTCTCCTTAATTTACAGTCTGTAGGTACCGGGAAGATCGCATATCTTTCGTGTATCAAATACTATCTTGTCCGAAAGCTTATCCATATTTTCCTTGATCTCGTTATGATTTACCATAATAACGACAAGATCGACGTTGGCAAGGAATTCATCAAGATCGTGATACTGATTCTCCACGATATCCTTGGTAACAAAGGGATCGTAGACCTTCAGCGGGCTTGCAAGGTGCTTTTTCTGACACTCAAGCAGCTGAAGTGTAGGAGAAGCGCGGTAATCGTCGACGTTTTCCTTATAAGTAAGACCGTAAAGTCCGACGCGGGACAGATCCGTCATTCCCTTTTCATTCATTATTTCATATACTCTCTCAAGCACGAATTCGGGCATGCTGTCATTTGTCTTCATAGATTCCAGAATAACGTTTGTAAGCGAGGGATAATCACCTACGAGGAACCAAGGATCAACGGGAATGCAATGACCTCCGACACCCGGACCGGGCTGAAGAATATTTACACGGGGGTGCATATTGCATATTCTGATTATTTCGTATACGTCCATGTTATCGTGACGGCAGATCTTCAAAAGCTCGTTGGCGAAGGCGATGTTAACGGCTCTGAAGGTATTCTCAACAACCTTGGTCATTTCCGCGGTCTTGATGTCGGTAACGACGATCTCGCCCTTGCAGAAGGACGCATAGACCTCCTTCACTTTTTGACCTATCTCAGGCTCGTCCGCACCGATAGTACGGTTGTTGTGCAAAAGCTCATACACCATATTACCGGGAATTATACGCTCGGGGGCATGAACAAGATGCACGTCCTCTCCTATAACAAAGCCGTTTTCCTCGATAATGGGACGGACAAAGCGTTCAATCGTTCCGGGAGAAACGGTAGATTCGATAACGATGGTCGCACCCTTGGGGCAAACTCTCATTACCTCCTTTACAGCCGCATTAACGTAGCATGCATCTATTCTCTTTGAAAAGACGTCATAAGGAGTCGGAACAGATACGATATACATATCCGTAACCTGATATTCTGTTGTGAATTTGATTCCGCTTGCAACGGCATCCGCAAAAAGCTCGTCCAGTCCGTCTTCCTTGAACGTGGTCTGGCCCGCATTCAGCTTGGCAACCAGGTCCTTATTATAATCCGTTCCGATAACCTCGACACCGTGAGACGCAAGCATCAACGCGGTGGGAAGACCAATATATCCGAGTCCAATTACATTAATCATTTATTTATCCTCTTTTTCATTATATTGCCGATGATTCTCGTTACTGCATTCCGTTCGTCCTCGGAGAAGCCCCAGATGAGCATAAGAGCTCCGTAGACCAGAACAAACACAGCTCCGTTCGCTACAAATGCCAACCATGAGCCGTGCAAAAAGCGCGATGTAAGAAGTATCGCCCCTCCAGCAATCAGCAAGCACGGTAGCGTTCTGCGTACGATTCCGCCGTATATGGAAAGCATATTGAAATTCAGCTTTTTGTAATAATATATATTCATTACGATAAGGCTTCCGACGGTAAAGCTTGCCGCTGTTCCGAGCGCCGCCGAAAAATAGCCCAATTGTTTAATACCCGCAATTGAAACGACAAGATTCAATAACGTTGATAAGACAAGCACAGTAGTACGGAATCCGAGCATATTTTTTGCGCGAAGGACAGACAAGCATACGTTTACGCAAAGCTCGAACAGCGACGGTATCATCAGTATCAGAACGATATAATATACGTCTCCGAATCCGTCGCCAAGCCATAGACCGAGAAACTCATTTCCGAGAACTGCAAATCCCACAGCCACCGCACCGAGAAGAGCAAACTGCACCCTTCCGAGCTTTATGATAAATGCCTGCACCTTTTCCTGCCAATCCGGCTCTGTCACGATTTTCGATACCGTAGGAAGTGCAACTCCCGATATCGCCGTAGATAGCTGTTCAAACATTGAAAAGATAACGAGGCCGAAGGAATATACCGTTACCATCTCCGATCCGCAGAATGCTCCGATAATAACGTTGTCAAGGTTTCCGTTCACCTGCGCGGCTATGGTTGTAAGGAAGATAAGCAAAGTATAGAAGAAGGATTCCTTGAATATTCCCTTCTCCCATTTACTGCGATCAAACGTAAGGCGGAAACGGTAACGAGTCAATATATATATCAGCTGAATGACGATGTTTACCACCGACAAAATGAGATTGACAGTTACGAGAAACAGCGCGCTTTGTGTGATCGGCAAAACAACGAGGATAAGCAATATTCTCATTGTCAGCTTCATAAGATGCATGCTGTTTGCGAAAATAAAATCGTTGTATCCGCTTATGATTCCGTTCAGAAAATTCTCAATTATATTAAGAAGAATATTCAGTGCGAGTATTATGAATACGCTCTTTGCAAGCAGAAGCTCCTCCTGCGAAAAGCTTTTGGAGTACATTGCGTCGATCTGAGCGTACAAAACAAACTCTGCCAGTGCTATGCAGGGTAAAATGATACCCGTCTCGCACATAACTATCGAAATGAACGCCCCGATCCTGTCGTCCTGCGCATTCGCCCTGTATTTTGCGATATATCGCATCAAGGTTCCCCCGATTCCGAGATCGAGAATCAGAAGCGACGACGAGAGCGAGCCCATGGTCTTATATACACCGTAGGAGGAATCGCCTAAATATTTCAGCATGAATGGGGTTACGAATATCCCAAACAGCGCGTTCGCGATTATCAGAATGTACGATATCAGCGCGCCGTACTTAATTTGATTTCGACTTTTATCGTTCACCTTTTATACCTGTTCATTATCTCGAGATACAAAAGCACGTAGTCCTTCTGTGTTATGCCCTTATATCTTTAAATTTTATTTTTCGGAGACAAGCCTTTTTTCAAGCTCAATAAGCTTTCCGAATTCATTTTCCCAGTTGATCTCGTCAGCAAGCCTGCGTGCGTTTTCAGCACACTTTTCGTAGAATTCCTTGTCTGTGTACATCTTTATTACCGCATTTGCAAACGTCTCGGGCTTGTTGTCGGGGATGATTATACCGAACTGATACTTTTCGTTGAGATATCTGTGCTCGGGAATGTCAGACATGATAACCGGCAATCCTGCGGAAGCGTACTCAAACAGCTTATTGGAAACGGAAAGTTTGAAGTTCAGGCAAATAGCCTCGCTAATTGCTACACCGACGTGCGCCCTTGACGCCATAGGAATGAGCTCCTGTACAAGAACCTTCGGATAGAAGCGTATGTTTTCGTCGCCAAGCTCTGCCGCTCTCTCGCGCAGATCTTTCTCCATATTGCCAAAGCCTCTCATCGCGAGCTTGATTTCCGGATATTCCTTAAGATAAGGAATTGCCTCTACCATAATATCATAACCGCGGCCGCTGTAATACTGTCCGTGATTGATTATCTCAAATCCTTCGTTTTTCTCGTCAGATATACACATCTCGGACTTTAACGCGCAGTTGGTTATTACTGTTGGGCGGGGGATATTGTACTCAGAAACAAAATAGTCCGCAGCGGTATTACTTACACAAACCAGCTCGTCAACGCGTCTGCTTAA
>JBGVEZ010000282.1:0-8888 GCA_045120555.1 Eubacteriales bacterium | reverse complement strand
ACTCAGCTTACGATGCGTACCTTCCACTCCGGCGGTGTCGCAGGATCGGATATTACTCAGGGTCTGCCCAGAGTTGAAGAAATCTTTGAGGCAAGAACACCCAAGAAGACAGCTATCATGGCTGAAAAGGCAGGTAAGGTTTACGTTACACTTGGTGAAAACAACGTTCACGAGCTTACGCTTGTTCCCGATGACGGAAGCGAGGCTATCAAGATCATCGTTCCCTATGGAACACGTCTCGTTATCGAGGATGGTCAGCACGTTGCTGTCGGCGACGGACTTACCGAGGGTAACAAGGCTCCCGCTGATATCATGAGAATTCTCGGTCTTGATGCAGTTTACGCTTATATCACCATGGAAACTCAGAAGGTTTACCGTTCTCAGTCTTGTGACGTCAACGATAAGCATATTGAGATCATTGCACGTCAGATGACAAGAAAGATCAGAATCGAAAAGGTAGGTTCCTCGAACTTCCTCCTCGGCTCTGTAGTCGATATTATCGAATTTATGAACGTTTGTGATGCTCTCCGCGCAAGAATTGAGGCGGGCGAGATCGGTGTCGAGCTTCCTGAAGGCAGTACGGTACTTCTCGGTATTACAAAGGCTGCTCTCCAGACGTCCTCCTTCCTCTCTGCTGCTTCCTTCCAGGAAACCACAAAGGTTCTTGCGGACGCCGCTATCAAGGGTAAGGTTGACCACCTCGTCGGTCTTAAGGAAAACGTTATTATCGGTAAGCTCATTCCTGCCGGTACCGGTATGGATTGCTACCATAACATCGACGTTGAAGAGCACGAGATCGCTGATGCGTTCGGCTCTGACGACGAATAAAATATTTCGGACCTCCGTGTGCGTATTATACGTACACGGGGGCTGATTTTATGAGTGAAAAGTGACAAAAAAACGCAGTGCTGCAACTCGATATATATGCAAAAAAGAGATTTTTGAATATTGTTTAGTTTGCTCTTGACAAATCGACAAAAAAATGATATAATATAGCGTAATGTTGCGGCGACAAGCCCGACATATGCCTAATTATAGTTCGGATAAGCGCCTTGCGCTTTCTGATATAAACACAATTTTTCAAAGAAGGAGGAAAACAATGCCAACCTTTAACCAGCTTGTAAGACAAGGACGCAGTGATAAGGTTTACAAGTCTAAGTCCCCTGTACTTCAGAAGGGATTTAACTCGCTTGAAAACACCGCTACCGATCTCAGCGCACCTCAGAAGAGAGGCGTCTGCACAAAGGTTTACACTAAGACACCGAAGAAGCCTAACTCCGCTCTCCGTAAGGTAGCAAGAGTAAGACTCACAAACGGTCTCGAGGCTACAACCTACATTCCCGGTATCGGCCACAACCTTCAGGAACACTCTGTAGTACTCATCAGAGGCGGAAGAGTTCGTGACCTGCCTGGTGTTCGTTATCACATCATCCGCGGTACACTTGATGCACAGGGTGTTGCAAACCGCAAGCAGAGCCGTTCCAAGTACGGCGCAAAGAGACCGAAGAAATAATCGGCTCATTTAGGTTAAAAGCATTTTTAGGCCCGTCTTTATAATATAAAGGCTTTTGAAGAATTGCGTTTATATCAGACTGACGCGCGCTTACGGAAGTATGCTTTCGAGTACCTATGATTTCATCTAATTATTAATGAAGGAGGGAAGTACAGTGCCCAGAAGAGGTCGTATATCCAAAAGAGACGTTTTGCCGGATCCGCTTTACAATTCTAAGCTCGTAACAAAGCTTGTTAACAACGTAATGCTTGACGGTAAGAAGGGTGTTGCTCAGAAGATCGTTTACGAGGCTTTTGAAGCAATCGAAGCTAAGACAGGCGAGAACGCATTGGAGGTTTTCAAGGCTGCTCTTGAGAACATCATGCCCACTCTCGAAGTTAAGGCGCGCCGTGTAGGTGGTTCCACTTACCAGGTGCCCATGGACGTAAGAGCAGAACGCCGTCAGACTTTGGGACTTCGTTGGCTCATTCTGTTCGCCAGAAAGCGTGGCGAGCACACCATGGCTGAAAGACTTGCAGGAGAGATTCTCGATGCAAAGAACAGCGCAGGCGGAGCTTTCAAGAAGAAAGAAGAAACCCATCGTATGGCAGAAGCAAACAAGGCGTTTGCACACTACAGATATTAATTTTTTAAACAGAGTTCAAATTAAAGGAGACTTATATGCCAAGAGAATATTCGCTTGAGCGTACTCGGAATATCGGTATCATGGCTCACATCGATGCCGGAAAGACAACAACAACCGAAAGAATCCTTTACTATACAGGTAAGACACACAGACTTGGTGAGACACACGACGGTCAGGCTACGATGGACTGGATGGAGCAGGAGCAGGAAAGAGGTATCACAATTACCTCCGCTGCTACAACCTGTTTCTGGAAGGACAACCGTATTAACATCATCGACACTCCCGGTCACGTTGACTTTACTGTAGAAGTAGAACGTTCACTTCGTGTTCTTGACGGTTCCGTAACTGTTTTTTGTGCTAAGGGCGGTGTTGAACCCCAGTCCGAAACTGTATGGAGACAGGCTAACAAATACGGCGTTCCGAGAATGGCTTACGTAAATAAAATGGACATTATGGGAGCAAACTTCTATCGTGTTGTTGACATGATGAGGGACAGACTCCACACAAATCCTGTTCCGATCCAGCTCCCCATCGGTGCTGAAGAAAGCTTCAAGGGTATCATCGACCTTATCCGTATGGAAGCCGATGTATACTACGATGACCTCGGTAAGGATATGAGAGTTGAGCCCATTCCTGCAGATATGCTTGACAAAGCTCAGGAATACCATAATGCTCTTATCGAATCTGTTGTTGAAACGGACGAAACACTTTTCGAGAAGTATCTCGAGGGTGAAGAAATAACTGAAGCAGAGATCAAGGCTGCTCTCAGACAGGCTACAATCGATAACAAGGTAGTTCCCGTAGTTTGCGGTACATCCTTCAAGAACAAGGGTGTTCAGAAGCTCCTCGATGCTATCATCGACTATATGCCTTCTCCCGTTGACGTTCCCGCTATCAAGGGCGTTAACCCCGAAACCGAAGAGGAAGAAGCAAGAGAATCTTCTGATGAAGCTCCTTTCTCCGCACTTGCATTCAAGATCATGACTGACCCGTACGTTGGTAAGCTTTGCTTCCTCCGTGTATACTCCGGCGTTCTTGAGGCAGGTACAGCAGTCTATAACCCCGTTAAGCGTCAGAGAGAGCGTATCGGACGTATGCTCCAGATGCACGCTAACGAGCGTAAGGACATCACAACCGCATACAGCGGCGATATCGTTGCCGTTGTTGGTGTTAAGAATACAACAACCGGTGAAACCTTCTGCGACGAAAAGAATCCCATAGTTCTTGAGTCCATGGAATTCCCGGAACCCGTTATCAGAGTTGCTATCGAGCCTAAGACCCGTGCAGGTCAGGAAAAGATGGGTATCGCTCTTGCAAAGCTTGCAGAGGAAGACCCGACGTTCCGTACCTACACAGACGAGGAAACAGGTCAGACTATCATCGCAGGTATGGGTGAGCTCCACCTTGAGATCATCGTTGACAGACTTCTTCGTGAATTCAAGGTTGAAGCAAACATCGGTCAGCCTCAGGTTGCATACAAGGAGACCATCCGCAGAGCGGTTGATCAGGAAACCAAGTATGCACGTCAGTCCGGTGGTAAGGGTCAGTACGGCCACGTTAAGATCAAGGTTGAGCCCAACGAGCCCGGCGCAGGTTATGAGTTCGTTAACTCTGTAACCGGCGGTGCTATTCCGAAGGAATACATCGGTCCCGTTGATGCAGGTATCCAGGGCGCAATGCAGAGTGGTGTACTTGCAGGCTATAACGTTGTTGACGTTAAGGTAACACTTTATGATGGTTCCTATCATGAAGTTGACTCTTCCGAAATGGCATTTAAGATTGCCGGCTCTATGGCTTTCAAGGATGCTACGAGAAAGGCAGACCCCGTTCTTACAGAACCTATCGTTAAGGTCGTTGTAATTGTTCCCGACGATTATATGGGCGACGTTATCGGTGATATCAACTCCCGCCGCGGTCAGATCCAGTCTATGGAATCTCAGGGTGGCGGTGCTACAGAGATCACCGCTATGGTTCCTCTGTCTTGCATGTTCGGTTATGCAACCGACCTTCGTTCCAAAACACAGGGACGCGGACTTTACTCCATGGAGCCCAGCCACTTCGCTGAGGTACCGAAGTCCATTCAGGAAGGCATAATCAAGGCCCGCGGCAAGCAGGATGCATGAGCCTATAAACTATAAAACCTTTTAAAAACTATTATATTATTAAAATTCCAGGAGGATTTTCACAATGGCAAAGGCTATATTTGAAAGAACCAAGCCCCACGTAAACATTGGTACCATCGGTCACGTTGACCATGGTAAGACCACCCTTACAGCTGCTATTACAAAGACACTTTCTCTCTGCAACGGCAATGTTGAAGCTATGGCATACGACCAGATCGACAACGCTCCCGAGGAAAAGGCAAGAGGTATCACAATCAACACCAGACACGTTGAGTACGAGACTGAAAACCGTCACTACGCTCACGTTGACTGCCCCGGCCACGCTGACTATGTTAAGAACATGATCACAGGTGCTGCTCAGATGGACGGTGCTATCCTCGTTTGTGCTGCTACAGACGGTCCTCTTCAGCAGACAAGAGAGCACGTTCTTCTCGCTCGTCAGGTTGGCGTTCCTGCAATCGTTGTATTCATGAACAAGTGCGACCTCGTTGACGACGAAGAGCTTCTCGAGCTCGTTGAAATGGAAATCCGTGATCTCCTTTCTTCCTACGATTTTCCCGGCGATGACATTCCCGTTATCCGCGGTTCCGCTCGTGACGCTCTTGAGTCCGCTAGCACAGACCCCAGCGCTCCCGAGTACGCTCCTATCCTTGAGCTCATGGCAGCTGTTGACGAGTACATTCCTACTCCCGAGCGTCAGGCTGACCTTCCCTTCCTTATGCCCGTTGAGGACGTATTCTCCATCTCCGGCCGTGGTACTGTTGCTACAGGTAGAGTTGAGAGAGGTACTGTTAAGGTTGGTGACGTAGTTGAGATCGTTGGTCTCACCGAAGAAAAGAAGCAGACAACCGTTACAGGTGTCGAAATGTTCCACAAGCTTCTTCCCCAGGCTGAAGCTGGTGACAACATCGGTGCTCTTCTCCGTGGTGTTGCTAAGGACGAGATCGAAAGAGGTCAGGTTCTTTGTAAGGTTGGCTCCGTTCATCCCCATGCAAAGTTCGTTGGTCAGATCTACTGCCTTACCGAAAAAGAAGGCGGCCGTAAGAAGCCCTTCCTTTCCGGCTACAGACCCCAGTTCTACTTCAGAACAACTGACGTTACCGGCGTAATCAACCTTCCCGAAGGCGTTGAGATGTGCCGCCCCGGTGATAACGTAGATATCACTGTTGAGCTCATCACTCCCGTTGCTTGCGAGACAGGTCTCCGTTTTGCTATCCGTGAGGGTGGTAGAACAGTTGGTTCCGGTGTCGTTTCCACTATCCTTGACTAATTGTTAACCGATAAGTCATAGACTTAAACTATAGGGAGCAGGCTGTTGCTTTGGCAGCAGCCTGTTTCCGAATATATTTAAATTTAATTATCTTTGGGGATTGGTGTAATTCCATACCGGTGGTAAAGCCCACTAACGCATTTTTGCGCCGAACAGTTGAAATTACTGTGCCGACGGTATAGTCCGGATGTGAAAAGATGAATTGTCGGCATAGGTGTATACGTGCCGCTCTTTCTCCCCCCATAAATGAAAGGGGATTTTTTTATGCCTAAAAAAGTATTAACTCGTCAGGAGTCTGAGCAGAGACTTAAAAATCTTGTAATAGCTGCGATCTTTTGTTCGCTTGCGTATGCTGCTATGACTGCAACAGGTTGGATCAAGGTTCAGTTTTTGACCTTTGATGCCAAGGATACGGTAATAACTATTGCAGGTCTTGTGCTTGGTCCGATCTATTCCGTAATTATTTCATTCATCGTTGCTTTCATTGAGTTTATTACGGTCAGCGCGACAGGTCCTTACGGATTTATAATGAATTTCGCTTCGTCCGCAATATTCTCTGCGGTATGTGCTTTGGTATATAAGTATAAGAAGAATATAAAGGGAGCAGTTGTAGCACTTATAACCGCAGTTTTTTCGGTTACAGGATTTATGCTGCTTTTCAATCTCTTCATTACTCCGCTGTATATGGGAGGAACTACCGCTGACGTTGTAGCAATGATCCCGACACTTTTGCTTCCGTTCAACCTTACCAAGGCAACAATGAACGCTGCATTGGTCCTTGTGCTTTATAAGCCGGTTTCAAACGTTCTTAAGGCTGCACGTATGCTGCCTCAGACAAAGAAAAATAACGAAGGCACAGATGAAGATCTGCAAAAGGAAAAGAAGCGTGAGCACCTGAAATTCAGTGTGATCGTTACCGTGATAGGTCTTACCGTGGTAGCTATCTGTCTGTTTGTCTTCTTTGTTGTGCTTCACGGCAACGTTTCGTTTACATAATTTTCGAAAATAAGAGGTAAACCTCTTGACATACATTCTCCTTTGTGATATAATTAAAAAAATCGCAAAGGAGCTTTTTTATGAGTATACCAACACCAATTAAAAGAATTTCTGACTTTGAATCCCTCGGATTCGGTATGTTTATACATTTTGGACTTTATTCGCTTCTCGGTAGGGGCGAATGGGTCATGTACCGTGAAAACCTTGACAAGACGGAATACAGAAAGCTTACAGAAAAATTTTCTCTTGAAAAATTTGATGCAAGGGAATGGGTTCGTACCGCAAAGCGCGCGGGCATGAAGTACATAGTTCTCACATCCCGTCACCACGAGGGCTTTTCACTCTATGACACGAAGGGGCTGAACGATTACGACGCTCCGCATTCCGCATATGGCAAGGACATCATCCGTGAATTTGTGGATGCCTGCAATGAAGAGGGAATACTGCCGTTCTTTTATCATACGACGCTTGATTGGGATCATCCCGACTTTTACGGAGATTTTCCGAAATACCTTGAATATCTCAGAAGATCGGTGGAGATAGTTTGCACGCAGTACGGCAAGATAGGCGGACTCTGGTTTGATGGAAACTGGTCGCGCAAGGACATGGATTGGGAAGAGGACAAGCTTTACGCTCTCATAAGAAAGTATCAGCCCGATGCTATAATAGTTAACAATACCGGCATAACAGCTCGCGGTAATTTTGGTAATGCCGAGATAGACAGCGTTACGTTTGAGCAGGGAAGACCGGGCGCACGTAATCTTGACGGCGCACCGAAATACGTTGCCGCTGAAATGTGCCAAACGATGAATCTGCATTGGGGTTGCGGTAATTCCGACTTTATGACCAAATCTCTCCCTGAGCTTATCGAAACCCTCGCTTATTGCCGCAGAATGGGTGTAAATTACCTTTTGAACGTCGGTCCGCTTGGCGACGGAAGCCTCGATTCTCTCCAAACCGCTATCCTCGAAAAGATGGGAGAGTGGGTGGAATATACGGGTGACGGAATCTACGGCGGAAGACCGTTTGGCGTTACCTGCCCCGATAACGAAAAGGATTTTGCCCTTAAAACCGAAAATGATGTGCGGCTTTACGTGCATGGACTTGCTGTTACGGGTATAACAAACGTTACCGCAGATGACGGAGTTACCGGATGGCGTGAATATGACGGAATTAACGAGAAGATAAAGAGCGTTCGCTGGTCGGATAACGGTGAGGAGTTGAAATTCGAGCAGATCGGTGATAAGCTGCGCGTTCATTGTACAGGATATCCTTACGGAAGAAATCTCGTGGTCAGATGCGCAGTTTGTGAGACAGAATAATACATAAAGCGCCGCGTATCATAGAAAATTTACAATATTATTGCAATATGCCGTTGAATGAATCGTACGTTTGCGGTATAATAATTTAGTGAAGATATTTTTGAAAAAGGAATGTTATTATATGAAAAATAAGAGGAACACTGTGCTTCAGATCTTCTTGTGGATAATCCAAGGCGCTCTTGTAGGTATAGGTGCAATACTTCCCGGTGTAAGCGGAGGTACTCTCTGCTATGCGTTCGGAATATATAATCAGCTGCTTGAGGTGCTTTCAGATCCGATAAAGGGACTTAAGAAGCATTGGTTTATGCTCATATTCGTGATTTCCGGCGTAGGACTTGGCTTTGTCGGATTTGCGGGCGTCACAAATTGGCTTCTGCAACTGAATGAAGGCGTAGTGCTTTGCGTGTTTGTGGGACTTATCCTCGGAACACTTCCGGAGATATGGAAGGAAGCAGGTGAACGCGGAAGAAACGCTTTTTCGATAGGATCGCTTATAGTTTCGTTTGTTGTTATCGCTACCGTCTTTTACGGATTCAAGAATATTTGGGTCGTAACTATAGAGCCCGGATTTTTTGCGTGGCTTCTCTGCGGCTTGCTTTGGGGACTTGGATTTATTGTTCCCGGTCTCAGCTCGTCTACCCTTATAATGTTCTTCGGGCTTTATGACGAAATGTCGGCAGGTATTTCAAAGCTTGACTTTTCGGTTCTGATACCGCTTGGAATCGCGCTTATTGTGACCTTCCTTCTTCTTTCTAAGGTTATGAAGCTTGTATTCGATAAATTTCATTCGGTTGTGTCTCACAGCGTGCTCGGATTCGTCATCGCGACAACACTTATGATCCTTCCGTTTGAAAAGTTTAACAGTGTTCTTAACGTTGTTATATTTGCCGTGTGCATAATCTGCGGTGCTGTTGCTTCCTTCTTCTTCTCGAAGGCTTGCGAAAAAATAAGAGCGTCATTTGAGACTGAAGAGTCTGCGGACGCATAAGCCATTTGGGCGCATAAATAAAATTCAGCAATATCTTATCAAGAGTGGCGG
>JBGVEZ010000281.1:0-2480 GCA_045120555.1 Eubacteriales bacterium | reverse complement strand
GAGCAGTAGAGCATGGGGCTGTCAAGCTGCTCGTCTGTTGCGCCAAGCTCGAGAAGAAGCTCAAGAACCTCGTCCTCAACCTCATGGATTCTTGCGTCGGGCTTGTCTATCTTGTTGATAACGACGATTACCTTGTGGTTAAGGGAAAGTGCGCGCTCAAGAACGAATCTTGTCTGGGGCATGGGGCCCTCTGCGGCGTCAACGAGAAGGAGAACGCCGTTAACCATTTTAAGTATACGTTCAACCTCGCCGCCGAAGTCAGCGTGGCCGGGAGTGTCGAAGATGTTGATCTTTATGTCTTTGTAGTGTACTGCTGTGTTTTTTGCGAGAATTGTGATACCTCTTTCACGCTCGAGGTCGTTGGAGTCCATAACTCGGTCTTCGGTTGCCTGATTTTCTCTGTAAATACCGCCCTGCTTTAAAAGCTCGTCAACGAGTGTGGTCTTACCGTGGTCAACGTGAGCGATGATAGCGATATTTCTTAAATCCTGTCTTATCATGTAGTTTACTCCTGTATTTTATTTTGAAAAAAGCTTTACATATTATTATACCACAAAATTCGATTTGCTTAAATAGACAAAAGGACGAAATTTTTTGTTGTGTGCGATTTTTTTGTGTGCAATGTGCTGTTGATGGTATCGTATTCGATATCTTTTTTTGCGATTTTTCAGCATTTTACTTGACAATCACCGTAAAATGTGGTATACTATACAATGTATAGATATACGAACATAAACGAGTTTTTATGAAAGGCGAAAAATGAATAAAACGGTAATATTTGATCTTGACGGAACGCTTGCCGATACTGCTCCGTCTCTTGCCGATGCTATGAATGCTGTCGTCGTTGAAAAGGGAAAGGAACGAATTCCCGACGATAAGATCATTTCATTTGTAGGCAACGGAGTTTCGGTGCTTGTAAGAAAGGCGTATGATTACGTAGGATTATCTTGGAACGAAGCCGAGGAAGCAGAAGGAATTGAGCGTTTTCGCTTTTATTATGCGAAAAATCACACGGAGGCGCCGATATATTCCGGTGTTGCAGAGCTTGTTTGCGAGCTTAAAAAATACGGAGTTATTCTCGGTGTGCTTTCAAATAAGCCCGATAGATTCGTTAAACCGATAACCGATACGTTATTCGGAGAGGGAACGTTTGCCTTTTCCGTAGGTCAGACGGATAAACCGAGAAAGCCGGATCCAACGGTGCTTCTTGAGCTAATCGAATCGGTAGACTCATCACCTGAAAACTGTATTTACGTCGGAGACAGCGACGTTGACGTCAAAACTGCCCACAACGCAGGAGTACGTCTCTGTGCGGTCTCGTGGGGATTCCGCTCGGAAGAGGTTTTGAGAGATGCGGGTGCTGATTTCATCACCGATTCAGCCGAAGCACTTTTGAATGAGATAAAGAAAATTTTAAAGCTATAAAAAAGAAATAAGGAGATTTAGATATGTTTTTTTCTTCTGCACTTGTACCGTCGATTCAGAAATGTCTTATCGATGCTGAAATCAGCAGTCTTGCAAAGCTTCCGTCACAAATGACGTCGCTAAAAGGACAGATTTTTTCATTCCAGCTGGCATTCCGCGGCGGTGAAAAGCCGGACGGAACCGGATGGCACAGAGCACTGTCCACTCTTACTGTAAATGGAATTCCCGCAGAAAATCTTAAGATGAGACGCGTATATCACGTTCCGTCGTATATGCCCGCATACGAGGATCCGAGAAACGACGAGGGTTATCTTGCAAAAACGGCGTCTCTTCTTCCCGATCTTCTGAACGCTATGCCGAGACTTGACAGAGTACCGATCGTGTACGGTCAGACGCACGCCGTTTGGTTTGATATCGAAGGCGCGGCTCCCGGAAATTACGATATTGAGGTTACGCTTACATACGGTGAGGATACCGTAACGCATTCGTTTTCGCTTAACGTGCTTTCTGCAACACTTCCGGAGCAGGAAATGAAGGTAACGCAGTGGTTCCATTGCGACTGCCTTGCTACCTATTACGATTGCGAGGTGTTCTCGGAAAGACATTGGAGGATCATTGAGAATTTCGCGCGTGTTGCGGTCCGTAACGGGATCAATATGCGTTTGACGCCCATATTCACTCCTCCGCTTGACACGTACATAGGCGGTGAACGTCCTACTGTACAGCTTGTTGACGTTTATCTTTACAACGGAAGGTATTCATTCGGATTTGATAAGCTCGACCGATGGATAGAAATGTGTAACAGATGCGGTGTCAAATATTTTGAGATATCGCACCTCTTTACGCAGTGGGGCGCGGGCCACGCACCGAAGATAATTGCAAACGTTGACGGTGAAATGAAGAAGATCTTCGGCTGGGAGACGGATGCTTCTGAGGGCGACTATCCGGAATTCCTTTCCGTATTCCTTCCTGCCTTCATCGACCACATGAAGCAGAGAGGTGACGATAAGCGTTGCTACTACCACGTTTCTGACGAGCCGAACGCAGAGCAGATA
>JBGVEZ010000280.1:0-6110 GCA_045120555.1 Eubacteriales bacterium | reverse complement strand
CGATGGATTAAATCGCTTTGTGATGAAATTCGACATTGACGGGATAGAAGAGGTGGATTTAATTTTATCTGAGGCGGTACGCTGTAGAATTCATCCGAGCTTGTGAGGATTTCACCATGCGTAGCACGATTTCATTCTTCTTCGTTCATTTTACGTATTTTACTTAAGATATTTCTATTGTCAAGCCTTTGTACGGATATTTACGATCTTATTTGAAAAAATATTAGAATCAGTCAACAAATTTCCCGTAAGGTATTGCAATTTTGGGTGATTTGTGGTATAATATATATATATTAATGTCGGTAATGTTGCTTATTTTGAAATTGCTGTTTTTTATTGTTTTAAATGCTTTTACGTTGCCGTATTTTAATTAAATTGGTTTACTCTAAGGAGACAATTATCATATATGGATAGAACAGAACAGACCGTAAGGGACAATTTCACTATAGATATTTCTCATATGCTTAAATACATATGGAGAAACGTTTGGGTAGTTATTGTTGCCGGCGTTCTCACTGCGGCAATCGGATTTTCGCTTTCCGCATTTATCATTGCTCCAAAATATTCCTCATCCATCCTGCTTTACGTAAACAACGGCTCTATTGCTTTGGATCAGATAGGAATCAACATATCTCCCAGTGATATTACTGCCGCGCAGAGTCTTGTTAAGACCTATACGGTAATTCTCAAAAGCCGAACAACGCTCGAAAGCGTTATCGATAAGGCAGGAGTAGAATATACATATGAAGATCTCGCCGGGATGATCAGTGCATCGAATGCCGACGGAACGGAGATCATGAAGATAACTGTAACGTCCGAGAATCCGTATGAGGCGGCTACTTTAGCAAACTGTATCGCGGAGGTACTTCCCGGAAGAATTTCCGAGGTAATAAGAGGCGCAACAATGGAGGTTGTTGACTCCGCAATACCGATCCTGCAGAAGATCTCTCCCAGCATTACAAAATATACTGCGGTCGGTCTCATACTCGGTGTGCTTATTGCTGTTACCGTTCTTGCGATACTTGCAATGCTTGATAACACCGTTCACGACGAGGAGTATATCCTTTCAACCTATAATTATCCTATTCTTGCAAAGATCCCTGATCTTGCATCATCAGGCTCGGACAAGAAATACGGATATTATTATTCGAGCAATACGCGCATATGACGGTTGATCAAAGCAGGTGAAAAATATGGGATTATTCAATATAAAAACAAGCATAAAACGAGCTCCGATTACGTCGGAGATCTTGCCCAAGACCCTTCATAAGAATCTTGACTTTACAGCAACCGAGCAATATAAGCTTTTGAGAACAAATCTTGCCTTCACCCTTCCGGAGAATGAAAAATGTCCGGTCATCGGCGTTACCAGCTCGATGAGAGGCGAGGGAAAAAGCACGACCGCTGTTAACCTTTCTTACGTTCTTGCGGAGAAAGGAAACAGGGTACTCCTTATTGACGGCGACCTCCGAATTCCTTCGATTGCAAAAAAGCTTGATATCGACGGCACTTGCGGACTTACAGATATGCTGATGGGTAACGTAGGAGAAATCGAACGCTTCAAGTTTTATCTGCTCGATTCGTGGTACGTTCTCCCGTCCGGTGACATTCCTCCGAATCCCTCCGAGCTTCTCGGATCAAGCAGAATGGAGGCAGTTCTTAAGGAGCTTAAGACAAAATTCGATTACATCGTAATAGATCTTCCGCCCGTTAATATCGTTTCGGATGCGCTTTCGATCGCTAACCTGATTTCGGGAATGATCGTAGTTATCCGTCAGGACTATACCGACAAGATGGAGCTTGAGCGTTGCATGCGATCTCTTAAGCTTTCCAACGTCAACGTTCTCGGATGCGTGCTGAACGGTGCAAGGCAGGACGGAGGAGCATACGGTAAATACAAGAAATACAGATACTATAAGGATTATAACGGAGATTTCGATCTGGAGGATTTTGGCTCGTGATAGATTGGCACAGCCACGTGCTTCCCGCTATGGATGACGGAAGTCGGGATATTTCTGAAAGCGTTGCGCTCCTTCGTATGCTTTCGGAGCAGGGAATTGATACGGTTGTCGCAACTCCCCATTTCTACCCGAACCGTGAGTCGGTTGCGTCCTTTATTAGGCGGCGTGACAGGGCAATGTCAATGCTGACCGCGCAGCTTTCGGATGAGCTTCCGAAAATCATTCCGGGTGCCGAAGTACTGTATTACGAGGGGATCAGCAGGCTTCCTGAACTCGAGTTACTTCGCATTCAAGGGACAGATCTTCTTCTTCTTGAAATGCCGATGGCGAGATGGAGCGAATATACTGTCAGAGAGCTTGTGAGGCTTTCGGGCATGAAAAATATTACGCTTGTGGTCGCTCACGTGGAGCGTTATATGCGTTTCCAAAGCGACGAAACGATGAACGTTTTGTACAATAACGGCATTCTTATGCAGGTGAATGCAGGCTTCTTCTGCGAGCTGTGGACACGGCGCACCGCTGTGTCGATGCTGTGGAACAGAGGTATTCACTTTATCGGCTCTGACTGTCATAATCTGACGTCGAGGCCGCCAAGGCTCGGTAAAGCGTTTGACTATATCGAAAAAAAGCTTGGTAAAAATTTTTTAAGTAAATTGGGCGAGCTTGGTAACTCATTTATCGCTCAGAAATAAATTTTATTAACTATTATTAATTTTCATATCTATAATCGAAAGGAAAAAAATCATGAAAAAAGTAGTAGCATTTTTAATTACATTCGCAATGCTTCTCAGCCTTAGCGTTGTAGCATTTGCAGACACAGGCGCATTTATTGAGAGCCCCTCCAAGAAGCGTGCTCCCACACTTGTAAGCTTCAAGATCGGTACATCAAACTGTACAGGAACTATTTCGATCACGGGCTACGCAGACAGAGCAGAGCTTTCTGCCGAAGCACGTACCGCAATTGAAACCGCATATGCTCAGATAAAGGGTACCAAGGACGTTACCACTCTCAGCACCGCTCTTGCTTCTCTCGTTTCAAGCAAGGGAATTAAGGCTTCCTCCCTCGCAGTAAGCGAGCTCTTCGACGTCGATCTTGAGGGTTGCACAGCTCATACAAGCCATGCAGGCGTTGAAATCGTTATTTCTCCCGAATCTCTCGTAGGCTTTGTAGGTCTTCTCCACTTTGAGAACAATGCTTGGGTTCTCGTTACAAGTGCAGAGGTTGACGGTGAGAATCTTAAGTTCACGGTTGACACACTTTCTCCCTTTGCAATCGTTGTAAATACCGAGGAGCTTGAAAAGCCCAACGGCACAGGCGACTCCCTTACATACGTTCTCGTTGCGCTTGCGGTTCTTTCCGCAGCAGGTCTTGTAGCAGTCGGCGTAAGCAAGAAGCAGAGAGCATAAAAAAGAAATAAAGAGGTTTGATGTCGATGAGTAAGGCGAAACGTAGGATAGATATTACAAGAATTATTACGGTTGTTCTTGCGGCCGTTTTGCTCGTATCGTTGGCATTGCTTGCACTTAACGCTTGGGAAAAGCGGCGCGATAAGTTTCCCGAAATGAGCTTTGGGGACTCGACCGTAAAGTATAACGGCAAGGATTATACTCTTAATAGTAACATTGACACCTTCCTCGTCATCGGTCTTGACAAGTTTGACGGTGCTGACGTGGGCGACTCTTATATCAACGATCAGCAGGCGGATTTTATAATGCTGTTCGTTCTTGATAACAGCGCGCGCACCTATACCGCGATCCACATCAACCGCGACACCATGGCGGATATAAACGTTCTCGGTGTTGCCGGTGAGAAGATCGGAAGCGTAAACCGTCAGATCGCGCTTTCTCATACCTACGGCAACGGCAGAGAGGTCAGCTGCAGAAACACTGCAGACGCTGTCTCCTCGCTGCTTATGGGCGTTAAGGTCAACCACTACGTTTCCTTTAAGATGGATGCCGTTATAAAGTACAACGATCTTCTTGGCGGCGTTGAGGTTACTGTGCTTGATGATTTTGGCGACGTTGACAGCTCACTCGTCAAGGGCGAGAAGGTAACCCTTATGGGCAAGCAGGCTCTCACCTACGTGCGTACCCGTTACGGTCTTGAGGACAGCTCAAATCAGGCGAGAATGAAGCGTCAGAAGCAGTACCTTGACGCTATGCGCCAAAAGACCGAGAAGCGGATCGCGGAGGATAACACGTTTATCGTTAACGCTTCGCTCACTGTTGCAGAGTACATTGTTTCGGACCGTTCGACCGACCAGCTTCAGGAGCTGATGAAAAAGCTTTCGGATTACAAATTCAATGATTTTCGGGATCTTGAGGGCGAGCTTAAGGTCGGAGAGCAGTTCATGGAATTTACTCCCGATAAGGGAGCTATTAAGCAAATGGTGATCGATCTTTTTTACGATCCGAAGGAATAAAATGAACAGAAAAAGCACACTTACGTGAGTGTGCTTTTTTGTCCCTTATAAAATATACCCGTATTTTCAAATAACTATTGACAAACGCAATCAAATGTGGTATAATACCGAAATAATAACGTAAAAAATATAACGGGAGGAAACAGATATGAAATATTACGTAGTTGCAGACCCGCACGGCTTTTATTTGTACTTAAGGCAGGCACTTGAGGAAGCAGGCTTCTTTGAGGATAACGAGCCGCATAAGCTTATCGTGTGCGGAGACGTCCTTGACAGAGGCGAGGAATCGGCTGAGATAGTTGATTTTTTGCTTGAGCTTGCAAGCAAGGATATGCTTATTCTCGTAAAGGGCAATCACGAGGATCTTTTCGTTCAGTGCCTTATGGATATTGCGAAGGGATACGTTGTCGATATTGCGAGCGGATGCTCGTATCATTACCGCAACCGTACGTGGCATTCTATCCTTCAGCTTACCAAAATGAAGGAAAAGACGGCGGTCGATTTTTCGGGCTCTCTTGTTACAAAGGCACGGAACACCCGATTCTACCGTGAGCTTTTGCCGCTTTGCCGTGACTATTATGAGACGGATAACTACGTTTTCTGTCACGGTTGGATTCCCGTTATAAATAACGGCGATAAGTATTCTCCGATATTTGAGTACGATCCCGATTGGAGAAATGCTGACCTTACCCGTTGGCGTGAGGCGCGCTGGTATAACGGAATGCAGCTTGCTTGCGAAAATGGCATCAAGGAGCCCGGAAAGACTATCGTTTGCGGACATTGGCACACCTCGTTCGGGCATAATAAGTATGAGGGTAAGGGCACGTATCGCGGTGACGCTGACGATCTGACACCGTTTTACGCTGACGGCATAATCGCGCTTGACGGCTGTACAGTACGTTCAAAGCGTGTCAACTGCATCGTTATCGAGGATTAAGTGTTATGAAGGTGATTTTTCTTGATATCGACGGTGTCCTTAATTCAAGACGTTACGACGAGGAAAGGATTCCCGGCACGTCCTTTAATATCGACGAAACGAGATTGCCGCTTGTCAAAGAAATAGTTGATAAGACGGGTGCGTTGATCGTTCTGTCAAGCACGTGGCGCCATAAGCTGTACGAGAATATCCGTCCCAGAAACGGAGAGGGAACGCGGCTTCTTCTGATGTTTGAAAAATATTCACTGAAGATATCGTATATAACGCCCGACGTCGGCAAGCTTGCTTCAAGACCTTCTGAAATATCCGCATGGCTGGCCGAGCGCGGAGATGAGGTTGAGGCATTTGCGATTTTAGATGATGCATTCGGAGGCTGGGGCGCGCTTTCCGATCATCTTGTTAAGACGGATTACAGGATCGGCAGAGGGCTTGAGCGTCGGCACGTTGATGCGGCAATCGCGCTCCTTAACGCAGAAAACGATGCGCAAGCAAATAATTTGAAGGTGTAGGTACGGTTATGTTTGATGTAAGGAGCTACAACGGATTGCAGTATCTGATAAGCTATCCCGAAAATTACACGGCAGGGAAGAAATATCCGGTCATTATCATGCTTCACGGCGCGGGAAGCAGAGGAACAAATTTCTATACCCTGCGCGGAAACGATTATTTCGCGGTAACCGAGCAATTTGAAAATTTTCCTTTTGTAACGGTTGCTCCGCAGTGCCATGAAAACACGTGGTTCGATCTTTTTGAGACGTTGAAGGGCTTTGTTGAGGAAATATCAAATGC
>JBGVEZ010000279.1:0-7578 GCA_045120555.1 Eubacteriales bacterium | reverse complement strand
GACCGCACGAGCTTACTGTTGAGAAATATATAAAGGCGGCAAGAAGCGGTGCGGGGCTTATCTGGTTTGAGGCTTGCGCGGTATCCCCGGAGGGAAGAACGAACGCGCGCCAGATGATGCTGACGCGTGAAAATGCAGAATCGTTCCGCGCTCTTGTATCCGAAATGAAAAGGATAGCGTGCGAGGAATGCGGAATATCTCCGATCCTTATATTACAGCTCACGCATTCGGGACGCCAGAGTATAGTACCGATGATCGCATACAGAAACCCCGTATACGAGGAGAAGCGTCCCGTATCCGACGAATGCATCGTTTCGGACGAATATCTTGACACCCTTCCCGAAAAATACGCAGAGTCCGCGCGTCTTGCAATTGACGTTGGCTTTGACGGCGTTGACGTAAAGTCCTGCCACGGATACCTTTTTCAGGAGCTTTTGTCGGCATTTTCCCGCGATGGCAGATACGGAGGAGATTTTGAAAACAGAACACGCCTTTACCTTGATTGCGTTCGTGCCGCGAGAGAGGCAATGCCTGCGGGTGCTTTGCTTACGTCAAGGCTGAGCGTTTCGGATATGGTGGCATACCCTTACGGCTTCGGAACGGACGCACACGGTGAGCTTGACATGACCGAGCCGGATGTGCTGATTGATCGGCTTATTGCGGAGGGCGTTTCGATACTGAACGTAACAGTCGGGAATCCGTATTATAATCCGCACGTCAACCGTCCTTACCGCAAGGGGGGATATACGCCTCCCGAGACGGCGGAGATCGGACTTGAACGCTTCTGCATCATAGAAAAGCATATAAAGGAGCGATTTCCGTCACTTTGTGTTGTAGGCTCGGGGCTTTCCTATTACCGCGAGGACCTTATTGCACAGGCGGAGATGCGGCTTTCTTGCGGTGTATGCGATCTTGTGGGCTTTGGGAGAGCAACTCTTGCGTATCCCGAATTTTACATAGATTACAAAAACGGTAATTTCACAGCGAAAAAATGCTGTCTTGCCTGCTCGAAGTGCACCGAGCTTATGCGCGGAAAGCGTGTTTCGGGCTGTGCGGTGTTCAACGAATATTACAGAGAACTTTATAAGGAGATGAAAAAATGAAGGTTGCTATAGTAACGGGGGCGCTCGGCGGGATAGGCAAGGCAAGTGCGCTTGCGCTTCTTAAGCGTGGTTTTACGGTCGTTGGCATGGGAAGAAGCGACGGCGGCGATCTCTCCGAATTTGAAGGATTTGATTTTACATACGTTTCGGGTGATATTTCTTCTGCAGACGACAGAAAAATGCTTTTCGAAACAGCGACGGCAAAGGGCAGAATATCCGTCCTTGTAAACGTTGCGGGCGTTGCACCGAGAGTTCGCAGAGACATTCTTGAGATGACCGAGGAAAGCTACGATACTGTAATGGGCATCAACACGAAGGGAACGCTTTTCCTTACACAGCTTGTGGCAAATCATATGCTCGAAAATGAGGCAAAAATGGGAATTCGCGGCTATATCGTTAACGTTTCCTCCTGCTCCGCGTACACAAGCTCACCGAGCAGAGGCGAATACTGCATATCGAAGGCGGGCGTTTCGATGATAACGAAGCTCTTTGCCGACCGACTTTCGGGCGAGGGAATTCTCGTCAACGAGATATGTCCCGGAATTATCGAAACGGGAATGACAGCGGCGGTTAAGGAAAAATACGATAGGCTTATTGAGAGCGGTCTTGTTCCGCTTGGACGCTGGGGAACACCCGAGGACGTTGCAAAGGCGGTGCTTACTCTTTGTGACGGTACTTTCGGATATACCACGGGCGCATCGCTCATTGTTGACGGCGGAATGCATATAAGAAGCTTATGAAGAAAACTTACAATACAATCGTAATCGGAAGCGGCTGTGCTGGTCTTAACGCCGCAGACCGACTTTTCTCCTTCGGTGTTCGCAATATTGCTATCGTGACTGAGGGCATGAATATGGGAACCTCACGCAACACGGGAAGCGATAAGCAGACCTATTACAAGCTCTCTCTCTGCGGTAGTGACGGAGACAGTGTCCGTGAAATGGCACAAACGCTCTATTCCGGCGGCGGAGTTATGGGCGAGCACGCGCTTATAGAGGCGGCGTATTCGGTTCGTTCGTTTATGCACCTTGTCGAGCTTGGCGTTCCGTTCCCCACGAACGAATACGGCGAATACGCAGGCTATAAGACAGATCACGATCCCCGTGCAAGGGCAACCTCCTGCGGCCCGCTTACGTCAAAATATATGACCGAGGCTCTCGAAGCATCTGTTCGCGAGAAGGGAATCGAGATACTCGATAAAAAGCAGGTTATAAAAATAATAACGAAGGACAGTAAGGTAAAGGGCGTTGCCTGTATAGATACTGTGGATAATTCTCTTTCGGTAATAGGTTGTCAAAACGTTATTCTTGCAACCGGCGGACCTGCGTGCATTTATAAAAATACCGTGTATCCCGAAAGCCAGCACGGCGCAACGGGTCTTGCGATAGGCGCAGGGGCTGTGCTTTCCAATATGGAGGAATGGCAGTACGGCATTGCAAGCACAAAATTCAGATGGAATCTTTCGGGAACGTATCAGCAGGTAATTCCGAGATACGTTTCCATAGATGCTGAAGGATGCGAGCGTGAATTCTTATATGATGCGCTCGGTAAGGAGTCTCTCGGACTTATCTTCCTTAAGGGATATCAGTGGCCATTCGATACGCGGAAAACGGACGGCTCATCAAAGGTCGATCTGTATGTCGCGAGAGAGATAAAGCAGGGAAGGCGAGTTTATCTCGACTTTATGAATAATCCGAAGGGGCTTGATGAAGGCTTTTCGGCTCTTCCCGAAGAAGCATACAACTACCTTTCTCGCTCGGGTGTCCTGTTCGGAACGCCTATCGAGCGTCTTGCGAAAATGAATATGGGCGCTATTGAGCTTTACGCCGCAAACGGGATAGATCTTTTTTGCGAGATGCTTGAGATCTCGGTCTGCGCACAGCACTGTAACGGCGGCGTTGCGGTGGATATGAATTGGCAGAGCAATATAGAAGGACTTTACGTTGTCGGTGAGGCGGCGGGTACGTTCGGCGTTTACCGCCCCGGCGGAAGCGCGCTTAATTCAACGCAGGTTGGAGGTCTTCGAGCGGCGGAGCATATTTTTTCAAAAAAGGACGGCACGACAGACCTCCCCGAATATACATTGCCGAAGATAAGGTACTGGGAATCGAACGTAACGGAAATACGCGAATATCTTCAAAGCGAGATGAGCCGTGTTGCAGATTTTGATAGAAGCACGAAGGGGATGAAGGCGCTTTACGAACACGTTTCCTCTCTTTGTGAGGACTTTTTCGATACGGTAACCATATCAGACGACACGGAGCTTTGCACGCTTTTCAGACTTTACGATATGGCTCTTACACAGCGCGCAACCCTTTCGGCTATGCTTCTTTCGGCAGAGAAGATAGGAAGTCACGGTTCCGCACTCGTTGACGGTAAGTCTGACGCACAGTGCGGACGGATACGCACAACAAGAACCTTGACAAGAGCAGATGTCTCCGAGCTTTCTGACGTGTCGCCGATGCCCGATCCCGAGCTTTGGTTTGAGACCTTGCTTGCAAGAAAGCGAAGAAAAATATGAGGTATAAAAAATGGATAACGAACGCAAGTACGTAACTTATGAGGAATTCGGTGCAAAGGGTGACGGTGTTACGGACGATATGCCCGCAATCGTTGCCTGCCACAGCTACGCAAACGAAAACGGACTCACCGTTATCGGTAATGACAATGCAAGCTACTATATCGGCGGCAGAAATATGACCGCAGAGATAAGAACGAACGTAAGCTGGGGGAAGGCTCATTTCATAATTGATGACAGAGAGCTTGATTGCATAAAGCAGAGCTGCTTTGTCGCAATGCCCGACGGCAAGGGCTTTACTCCCGACATCAAATACTTGAAAAAGGGACAGAAAAGGATTGATTTCCCTCATGACGGAAGCGTTTACGTCAGCGTGAGTGACGACTCGAGGCGGGTTTACATCAGAAAAGGGCTTAACATGGATAACGGCCGTGCCGCAAGTGACTGCTTTTTGGTGGATGCGGACGGTAACGTCACGGGGGATATAAATTGGGACTACGACGTCATTACGGGTGCTTATGCAATTCCTGCAGACGATACGCCCATAGTTATCGAGGGCGGTGTGTTCACAACGGTTGCCAACTGTCAGCCGAGCTTTTACAATTATCACGCAAGAAATATCAGAATAAAGCGCTCGCACGTTACGGTGAGAAATCTTACACACCTTATAACGGGCGAGGGCGAGACGGGGGCGCCGTACATGGGCTTTCTGACTGCGGAGGCGTGCTGTGACGTAACGCTTAAGGATTGCCTGCTCACTCCTCATTTTACCTACAGGACCGAAAGCAAGGTACCCGGAGAAAAGGTTTCGATGGGCTCATACGATTTAAGCATCGAGGCCGTAGTTGGAGTGAAGCTTATAAATATACGCCAGACGATAGATATAACCGATACCCGATATTGGGGACTTATGGGCTCGAATTTTTCAAAGAACTTCAGTATGGAGGGCTGTGAGATGTCGAGATACGATGCACATATGGGCGTTACTGACTGCATGATAAAAAATTGCAGGCTCGGACACATGGGAACCAATCTTATAGGATTTGGCAAATGTGTCATTGAGGATACAACGTTCATAAGCTCGAGGACGGTTTCCCTTCGACACGATTACGGTGCTACCTTCCACGGCAGACTTATCATGAAAAACTGCACGTGGATCCCTACGGGTAGGAACGGGAAGAGCTCTGCAGAGATAATAAACGCAAAAAATGAGGGCGACCACGATTTCGGATATGAATGCTCAATGCCGTATGAGATAGTCATTGACGGTCTTACAGTAGACGATAAGTACGTAGAATCGGACGATCTTGTATATTACGTTCTCCCCGACTACGATCCTGCGTTTAGCAAAGAAAAGCCGTATCCGTACGTGACACCGACTAGTGTTTATCTGAACGGTATAGTATCCGTAAGCGGGCGGGAGATCAGAGCCTTCCGCCGCCCCGAGCTATATCCCGGACTTGAAAATGTGAAGATAGGAGATAACTGAAATGAAAGCAATATTTTTATGTGAAAAGTCGAAAACAGTTAATAATGTGTATGCACAGCACGTAAAGGATCGCATAAAGGAAGAAACTGATCTTGATGAACGTGTATATTCGCGTGCGGACGTTATGGCTTCTCCCGAAAGCTTCCGAGATACCGAATTTATCTTTTCAACGTGGGGAATGCCTTCGTTTACCGAGGAAGAGATAAAGATGTGCTTCCCGAGTCTTAAATGCGTTTTCTACGCCGCAGGCACTGTACAGAGCTTCGCACGTCCATTTCTGAATCGTGGAGTAAAGGTGTTCAGTGCATGGGCGGCGAACGGAGTTCCGGTTGCTGAATATACCGTTTCGCAGATAATCCTTGCAAACAAAGGATTCTTTGCGCAGACGAGACTTATGGCGGAGAAGCGACTTGACGACGCAAAAAGGCGTAAGGCGGCTTGTATCGGTAATTACGGTGAAAAAATAGGTCTTGTCGGATGCGGCATGATAGGCTCGCTCGTTGCGAGGATGCTCCAAAGCTATGAGCTTGAGGTGCTCGTTTTCGATCCCTTCCTTTCGGACGAGAGAGCGAATGAGCTTCGGGTGAAAAAGGCGTCTCTTGAGGAGCTGTTCGCATCCTGCCGTGTAGTATCGAACCACCTTGCAAACAATGAAGCAACCAAAGGAATGCTCAAGTATTCACACTTTTCGTCAATGCTTCCGTACGCAACGTTTATAAATACCGGCAGAGGTGCGCAGGTCGTTGAGGACGATCTTGTAAGGGCACTTTCGGAGAGAGCGGATCTAACTGCCATTCTCGACGTTACCTATCCCGAGCCCGCCCCGCTTTCGCATCCGTTCTATACTCTGCAAAACTGCTTTATGACTCCCCACATCGCGGGAAGCCTCGGCGGCGAGGTGGTTCGTATGGCGGAATATATGGCGGACGAGCTTGAGCTGTATATAGGCGGAAATAACTGCAGATACGAGGTCAGCATAAAAATGCTCGAAACGATGGCGTGAGGTCTTTTACTATGAAGGAACGTTATCTCGATCTTATGGAAAAATCGCTTTCGGCTTATACCGATGAGCATATAGACGGATATTTTGCCTCGGTAAAGGAAAACGGTCTTACCGAGCACGGCTTTGCGCGACTTACCTCAAATATGGGAATCCTCATCTCGCATGGAAGAAGAGAGGATCTCATATCGCGCTTTGTGCCAATGATGGATTTCTGCTGTGAAACGATTCCGCACGTCAAGGCGGCAAACGATTTTTCCGTCCGTGAGATCATATGCTGTCTTTGGGAGGTGGAACGGAGCAATATCCTTCCGAAAAGCACCACCGACCGCTGGAGAGCACTCCTTTCGGAGATCGATCCGACAAAATGCTACGATAAATTTGCAAAAACACCCACCGACAAGGTTCGAAACTGGGCTCTTTTTACCGCGCTCAGCGAATACTTCCGTCAGAGTGCAAATCTTTGCGATTCGTCGGAGTTTATCGATATACAGCTCGCCTCCCAGCTTCAATGGATCGACGAAAACGGAATGTATATGGATAATTCAAAGTCGGACGTTCATCAGCCGATAATGTACGATCTTGTTCCGAGAGGTCTTTTCTCGTTGCTGCTCCATTTCGGCTATCACGGAAAATATTTTGAAGAGATAGATTCTCTTCTCAAAAAGTCCGCCCTGCATACGCTTAAGATGCAATCGTCGATCGGCGAAATGGCTTTCGGCGGAAGAAGCAATCAGTTCCTGCATAACGAGGGCTGGCTTTGCGCAATCTTTGAATATGAGGCAAACAGATACGCAAGAGAAGGGAATTATGCGCTTGCCGCGGAGTTCAAATGTGGCGTTGAAAAAGCAATGTCCCTTACCGAGTATTGGCTCTCGAAATCTCCGATCCGCCATATAAAGAACCGCTTCCCGACAGAGAGCGGCTACGGATGTGAAAATTACGCATATTTCGATAAGTATATGATAACTACCGCATCGAATCTCTACGCCGCACATCTTGTGTGCGACGATTCAATTGCATCGGACGGGTATGAGAGCGAAATTTGCGATACGTTCGTAACAAGCGAGCATTTCCATAAGGTGTTTATGCGTTGCGGCGATTATTCCGCAGAGCTTGATACAAACGCCGATCCACATTACGATGCAAGCGGTCTCGGAAGAGTCCACAGGCTTGGAGCACCGTCAGCGATATGCTTGTCCGTTCCATGTCCGCTTTTTCCTAAATATAAGCTCGATGTGACGGATAATATCGCACTTTCCCTCTGTCCGGGGATTCTTGTTGACGGAGAACCGCACTTTGCAACAGATACGGATACGAAATACCGTGTGATCAGCACAACCGCAGAAAACGGCATAGCCGAGACCACCGTTGAATGCACCTTTTCAAACTGTAATTGCGTTGCTGTTCGCTATGCTTTGTCTGACAGCGGACTTAGTATCAATGCAAGCGGAGACGGAGAGATTCT
>JBGVEZ010000278.1:0-7458 GCA_045120555.1 Eubacteriales bacterium | reverse complement strand
CTTAAGATGTGCGATAAGGAATACGGACGGACGCTTTATTACCATATGCTCGTCCTCGCTTGCATAGAGAGACAGCTCCTGCGGTGTAACGCTTGATCGGGAACGCATTTCGGGAAGATAGAGCGTTACGTATCTTATGCTGTCGAGATCGAGCCTTTTGCCCTCATAAGCTATGTATTTTCCGTCAACGGTGACGGAAGGAGACTTGAAGGCGTTTATTATAAGGCTTACAAGCGCCATCATCGCAATAAATACCGTCATAAAGAGCAAGCCGACCGCAAGAAAGTTTGAGAGGATCTCAAAGGGCTTCGTTTTGCCGAGGATGCAAAGTATAAGATCTCCGATCAAAGCACACGGCGCGATTATTATGAGCATTTTAAGGCAAACGCAGGGAAAGGACGCAAGGTACGTTCTTTTGTATTCCTTCATAATAGGCTCCTTTTTGTTTATTATTATCATGCGGACCGTCGGGGACGCCGGTCCCTACGGAGTTAATATTTATTTTCCTCTGCATAACAACCGTTAACGGCATTGAAAACGGTCAGATAATCGTTTGTCAGCACGGTATCAACACCCATCCTGAAATATCTGCGTGCCTCATCGGGATCGTCCGCCCAGAAGACGTTGCACAGAATGCCGTTAGCATGTGCTTTATCGATGCTTGCTTGATTGAAATACGGCTTGAAAAGCTGTACCTTATATGCGCCGAGTGCAATGGCACGGTCAACGATGGACATCGGGTCCTTATTGCCGTCCCAGCCGACGCAAACCTTAAGGTCGGGAGCATATTCCATCACACGTCTGATGTTTTCGTCGCTGCTCGTCATAAAATAGATATGCTTTTCGCAATCGTATTTGCGGATAAGTGCAACTATCTCCTCGATCATAGGATCCTCGAAATTGGCATCCCAGATCTTTACGTGAATATTCATTATCACACGCCCCGCGAATTTTTGCAGTATTTCCTCAAAGGTCGGAATGCGCAGGCCCTTGAATTTCTCGCCGTGCTTTGAGCCGAAGTCAAGGGAAAGCAGCTCTTCATAGGTGTGTTCATAGATTTTACCGCTTCCGTCACTTACTCTGTCAAGAGTACTGTCGTGGCAGGAAACGAGAACGCCGTCCTTTGTTGACCACAGATCGAATTCTATCTCCTCGGCACCAAGGGCGACCGCCGCACCGAATGCGGGCATACTGTTCTCGGGGGCTACCGTATTAAAGCCGCGATGAGCACAGAGGCGCGGATATTTCATCACGCTGTCGAAGAGTACTACGGACGGACCGCCGTTGCGATAGAGCCACGGTCTACGCCCCTCCTCGATATATTCGTAGTGCGATTTCAGCTTTCCCATATGTCCCGCAGGCTTATAATATTTGCTGAACGGATCGATCTCGCAAACGCCGAGCCCAACCCTGCTTTCCATATTGAGCAGCACCTCTCCCCTCGGCGACACCACCATACTGCAACCGCAAAGCCCAGAATCCTCTCCGAGCGACACGGACGCACGGATAAGATAGGCGTTTGTGTTGTAGCAAAGGAATTTGTTTAAGATGGAAAGCGCGTCGTGGCTGTCAGTTCTCTGTAATGAGCAACCGATGATAACGTCAACGTTCTCTCGCGCTATCCTTGCAAAATTTTCATAGAAATAAAAATCGTAGCAGGTGAGGAAAGCAAATCTGATGCCCTCAAGCTCAAGTATGTAAGGTGAGGAGAGCTCATAGCTGTAGGCAACGTCAAGCTCGTGTCCGCCCTCGGCATCGGTCTTTACCTCACTTGGTGCGGGATGAGCTTTAAAATACCGTCCTACGATATTACCCTCTCTGTCGATGGCATAGGTGGTGTTTCTGATACCGTCCTCTGTCTTGTAGCCGCAATTCACAAAAAGAAGTGCATTGCATCTTTTTGCAGTTGCTCTTGCCCTTTCGAGCAGCTCCACGTTATATTTATCAACCGCATTATAAAAGCCGTCCTTACCCTTCACGTCCGCAAGTGCATCGCTGTATTCAGGAAGAACGATAAGATCAAGGCTTTCATCGCACCTATCAAGCAGGTCCATCAAGCCATCAAAGCATTGTTCAAGGTCTCCTTCATCAAAGGAATATCGGGGTTGGATCACACAAATCTTCATAATTTTTTCCTTTATGTAATTATCATTCGGTATATTTTCTTTTTATCTTAACCTCTGCGCCCTCGAGAATCGCGATCAGAACGCCCTTGACATCGTCCGCGTTTTCGAGGAGATATGAGAAATGCTCCTTGCCATTTTCGGTGACGAAGGTTATTTTAAGTCCGGTACTTGAGGGCCAATAATATACCTCTTTCACGCTGTAAAGGTCGATATGCTTTTCACTGTGAGAGGTGTAGAAGGCGGCGTATCGATCGTCGAATATTTTAAGAGCAATGCTCGGCTGTCTTTGGAGATCGATAAATCCGTATAAAAATCCGACAGCGATCAAAGCAAGCGGGATCGACGCATATTTCTTATTTTCTTCAGCAAAAAAGAAGAATAATATGGCGGTAATGAATATAAGTCCGGATACGACCGGATAAATATAGCCTTGCTTTTTCGAGCTGTAGCCAATCAACGTCACGTTCTCGCCTAAGTTTTCCATAGGGATTTTGGATGTCCTTTCGTTATTTTTTACCCGCTACCTTGATCCTGTTTTTTATCAAGCCGGAAACAAAATTAACAACGACCGCGCAAGCGACAATTGTTACGATTACCAACACTACGTTCACCGCAAGGATTCCGGTACACTTCATCAAGGAAAACGGGCCGAAAATCACAAACTGATGCACCAAATAAACGTCGTATGAATATTTATCCGAGCACCGACAAAGCTTTTGTATAAAATCGGGATATCCCTTTTTAAACACTCTCAAAAAAGCTGCTCTGAGTATAATAAACAGTGAAACGCCTAAGAAAACGTGTGCGTAATCGCAAAATCTCCCGTACAGCAATGCTACAATACCGGTCAACTCCGATTTCAGTACGTAATTCTGAAGGATCTGAACAGTATTTAATATCACCGCTGCAGCGACTATCAAAAAAGAAGCAGCTCTGAACAGCTTGTCTTTTTTTCGATGCAAGATATGCCCCAAAAAGAATCCGAGTATGTAACAGAATATCCATGCGGCATTGAAATAGTCAACGAAAGCTTCAGTAATAACAACAGCAAGTATGCCGATCACCGAAAAAGCTATGACAATATGCTTACTGCTTTCGAAGCAACGGAAAAGAAAGGGCGTAATGAAATAGCAAAGCAGGCAATACGATATATACCATAAGTGACCGCCGCCGTTCAAGGTACCGTAAGTCAAAAGGACCTTTACGGCTGAAGTTAAGGATACTTCTTCGGGCGCAAAAACGGCAAACAGCAGCATAACCGAGATAACAACAACATAATAATCGACCAAAATTTTTATGATATTATTTTTAAAAAAGGTCAAATCGTCGCTTATCTTGGCTCTGTTTCCGTACAGAAAGCCGGACATACACAAAAATATTTGAACGCCCACGTTAAACCACCACGCAAGCTCATTATCCAAATACCACGTTATATGGCACGTTACTATAAATGCCGTGGCAATAAATCTTATAAGTGATAAAGAATAATCGTAATTTGATTTCACCTTCATAATATCTCCAATGCTCATCATTTTTTGTTGATCCGACGGTTTACACATATTTTTTATTTCAATGGTTGGGATAAATAGCTTTTCTTTTCAAGGCATTAGCCTGTCCCGACGCGAAAACTGTGCATTATTTATTAATATTTACAGTATATATTATATTCTAAATCTATGCCAACATCAATAAGTTTTCCGAAAGAATATGTAAATTTTTTCACACGGCAAAAAAAGGCCGCCAAGCGGCGGCAGATATACAAGCAAAAGCGGTTCTCCTCCGTTATTTTTTCATCTTTGTAATATCTTTTTATATTATTTCTATTTTATTCGGGTTTTATTATTGACTTTTTCCCGAAAATATGCTATAATACCGATTGGAGACTATCAAAGAAAAAATGCCCTATCGGGCAAAAGCAAAAGGAACTTTATTAAGCTGTAAGTATTCATAAATTAAGGAGGATTCAAAAAGCCAATGAAAATGACCTTCCGATGGTACGGAGAAGGAAACGACCGTATAAAGCTCTCCGACATCAAGCAGATCCCCGGTGTTGACGGCATCGTCTGGGCGCTTCATCACAAAATGCCCGGAGAGATCTGGGAGGAGGAAGAGATAGCCGAGGTCAAGCGTCAGCTGGATGAATACGGCTTCAACATGGACGTAGTTGAATCGGTAAACGTTCACGACGACATAAAGATCGGTCTTCCCTCTCGCGACGCCTACATCGAGAACTATAAGACCACAATAAGAAACCTTTCAAAATTCGGCGTAAAGGTAATTTGCTACAACTTTATGCCCATCTTCGACTGGACGAGGAGCAACCTTTTCCATCCCGTAGGTGACGGCTCGACCGCACTCTTCTACGAGAAGAATATGATTCAGGATGACTACAACGCAATGGCGAAGTACATTCTTGACTTTACAGAAAAATACAATATGTCCTTCCCCGGCTGGGAGCCTGAAAGAATGGCAAAGCTTGACGAGCTTTTCAAGGCATACGAGGGCGTTGACCACGAAAAGCTATGGGCAAATCTCAAGTATTTCCTTGAAGCAATAATGCCCACCTGCCGCGAATGTGATATAAAGATGGCTATACATATGGACGATCCGCCGTGGGATATCTTCGGTCTTCCCCGACTTCTCGTAAACGAGGAGAATATTGACCGCTTCCTTCGTATGGTGGATGACGAATACAACTGCCTTACTCTCTGCTCGGGAAGCCTTAACGCAGATCCGAGCAACAACGTAGCAGATATCGTCCGCAAGCACTGCGACAGGATCGCTTTTGCTCACATCAGAAACGTAAAGCATTTTGAAAACGGTGATTTCTCCGAGGCAAGCCACAGAGATTGCGACGGCGATACCGGTATTCTCGAAATACTTAAGGCTTATCACGATTGCGGCTTTGAGGGATATATCCGCCCCGACCACGGCAGACATCTGTGGAACGAGGGTCCCGGAAACGTTCGCCCCGGATACGGTCTTTACGACCGCGCGCTCGGCATAATGTATATGCTCGGCGTCTGGGACAGCCTCGAAAAATTTGACAAAAAATAAGGAGAAAATAATATGATACAGCTTCCGATAAACATTGACTATACCGGCAAGGTAGTCGTTATAACCGGTGCGGGCGGGCTCATCTGCGGAGCAATGGCAAGAGCGTTTGCACAGTCCGGTGCAAAAGTCGCAGCTCTCGACATCAACGAAGAAGCAGTCAAAAAGCTTGCAGAAGAACTCAGGTCAGAGGGATTCGTATGCGAGGGCTACAAGGCCAACGTCCTCGACCCCGAGGCTCTTGAGGAGGTACATACGGCAGTGATCCGTGACCTTGGCGAATGCGATATCCTCGTAAACGGCGCGGGCGGTAACAACCCAAGAGCCACGACCGACAACGAATATCAGCACGAGGCAAAGGAGGGCGGCAAATCCTTCTTCGATCTCCAGGCTGACGGCGTTGATTTCGTATTCAAGCTCAACTTCCAGGGAACACTTCTCCCCACACAGACGTTTGCGAAGGATATGGTAAAGAAGAAGGCAGGCTGCATTCTCAACATCTCCTCGATGAACGCATATACACCTCTTACAAAGATCCCCGCGTATTCTGCGGCTAAGTCTGCCGTTTCAAACTTTACGCAGTGGCTTGCTACGCACTTTGCCGGAACCGGCATCAGATGCAACGCTATTGCGCCCGGATTCCTTGTTTCAGCACAGAACTACAGACTCCTCTTCAACGAGGACGGAACACCTACCGCAAGAAGCGCAAAGATCCTGAACGGAACTCCCATGGGCAGATTCGTTGACGCGACCGAGCTTCTCGGCGGTACCCTCTTCCTTTGCGACGACAAATCTGCTTCTGCAATTTCAGGTGTCGTTCTCCCCATAGACTGCGGATTTGCCGCATATTCCGGTGTTTAATATAAGGAGGATATAAAAATGGAAAAATACATTCCCGTTGTAGTAATAAAGGAGCTGTCCGAGACAGACAAGATACTTACTGCACTAAAAAACTACGGTATAAACTGCGCGGAGATCACCTTCAGAACAACATGCGCGGCTGAGGCTATCGCATATGCTGCAAAGAACTATCCCGACATGGAGATCGGAGCAGGAACCGTTATCAACGCAGAGCAGTGTGAAGCGGCTCTCAAGGCAGGAGCAACGTTTATCGTATCCCCCGGACTTTCGCCCGCGGTTGCAGAAATATGTAAGGACAGACAGATCCCCTATTATCCCGGCTGCGTAACTCCTACCGAAATTATGGCGGCGCTCGAGCTCGGAATAACAACGGTAAAATTCTTCCCTGCCAACGTATACGGCGGTCTTAAGGCGCTCAAAGCACTTTCAGGGCCCTTCCCGCAGGTTAAATTCATCCCCACCGGCGGCGTTGACAGAAGTAATATAGACGAATTTCTGGCATTCGATAAAATAGCCGCTATCGGCGGAAGCTTCTTCGTCAAGGAAGCACTCGAGAAAATGGAGGAGAACTAAAATGGCAAAGGTTGTTACGTTCGGCGAGCTGATGCTCAGACTTGCCCCCAACGGATATTACAGATTCTTTCAGAACGATCAGATGCAGGCAACCTTTGGCGGTGGCGAGGCTAACGTTGCCGTTTCGCTTGCAAACTACGGCCTTGGCAGCGTATACGTAACCAAGCTCCCCAAGCACGCGATCGGTCAGGCGGCTGTTGATTCTCTTCGCTACTTCGGTATCGACACCACAAAGATAGTCCGCGGCGGCGACAGAGTCGGCATCTATTTCCTTGAAAAGGGTGCATCACAGAGAGGCTCGGTCTGCATTTACGACAGAGCACATTCTGCTATAGCTGAGGCTTCTCCCTCCGATTTCGATTGGGATGCTATATTCGATGGCGCAGATTGGTTCCACTTTACGGGTATCACACCCGCTCTCGGCGGAAATATGGTTGAGATCTGTCTTGATGCCTGCAAGGCGGCAAAGGCAAAGGGCGTTAAGATTTCCTGCGACCTCAACTACCGAGGAAAGCTCTGGACACGCACCGAAGCAAGAGAGGCGATGACAAAGCTTTGTGAATACGTTGACGTTTGCATCTCCAACGAGGAGGACGCAAAGGACGTATTCGGCATCGAGGCTGAGAACACCGACATTTACGGCGGAAAGCTCAATCACGAGGGCTATAAATCCGTGGCAAAGCAGCTTATGGACAGATTCGGATTTGAAAAGGTTGCGATAACCCTCCGCTCCTCCATTTCCGCAAGCGATAACGACTGGGCGGGAATGCTCTACGACGGTGAAAATTACTGCTTCTCCAAGAAGTACGACCTCCACATCATCGACCGTGTAGGCGGCGGTGAC
>JBGVEZ010000277.1:0-16275 GCA_045120555.1 Eubacteriales bacterium | reverse complement strand
GCGCCATCCCCGCCGTAGGCGGGGCGGCGGGGCGCCGCTGCTGGATACGGGGACTGTATACCCGAGACTCCTCAAAGCGCCAAACGCCGCCGCATCTTTCAAGTTTTTGTAAACAAACACCCAACCGCCTTGACAAAAAGCGAATAATGTGATATACTATATGAGAAGAATACAAAGGAGGAACAAATGCGAAATAAAAGAATTGAAATAATGCTTGCCGTTATGGCTGTGGCAGTTGCATTGCTGTTTTGCTCCTGCGTAAAGGACCTGCCCAAGGACGGCCAAGTGAGCGTCGACGGCAGAGAAACATTGTTCGCCCCCGCCGAATCCACGCAGCCAAATCAAACTGAGGAAACGGAATCACCTACGGAAACAACAGCGCCTGATACCGAAACGACGGCACCGCAGGATGAAACAACAACTCCCGCCACCGAAACAACAGCACCGGAAACGACAGATACCGTTGAGACAGAAAACCCGTTCTATACAGGCGGCTTTTCCGGACTTTACTGATAAAAAGAAAAAAGGACGTACGTTCGTGTACGCCCTTTTTTGTTATCTGTTATTTAAGTGAAGTAATGTTAACGTTAGCGTAGTATGCGTGAATGATCTGATCGTATTCCGCACCGAATACCGCAAGATCGCGCGCCCCGTATTGGCTCATGCCGAGATTGTGGCCCCAGCCCTTGCCCGCAATAACTATGTTTCCCGGTGCGCTTGCCTTGAACGTGTGGTATTCGCGCTTCAGAACTGTAGTGATCACCGTGTCCTTGTATACGTTGATCGCCGTGTAGTAGCCGTTTTCATCCGGCTCCGTGGCATCAAACTTAAACTGCTCAAGCTTAACTAGCCCGTTTGACGTGAGCGCGGAAAGCGACGTCTGCGGGAGCGGAAGTATACCGTTTGCAGTTATAACGTTACCCGAGGCACTGCTCGACTTGAATATTCCGCCCGATGTGAGAACGTTGAAGGTCGATATCAACGGATTTGCTTCCTCGGTAACTATTCGCTTTATGTCGACCGATACAACCGTGTCAAGATAGTAGTCAATACTGTCAAACGCAATGTCGTAGTTTGCGCTGTATGCTCCGATTGCCGCGTAATTTCTTGACGTGCGTGAAACTACCTGTACGTTGCCGGCGGCGTCGGTGTACGTAGTATGGTAAACAAGATTCGTGCCCCCCGCGCGGGAATCTATCGAAACTCCCACAACAGGCTCGGTAAGATTTGTGTAACCCTTCGAGCGTAGCTGAAGCGTCAGCTCACTTGGCGTGAATTCCTTTGTCCAGTAGCCGTGATTCTGCGGATATTTGGTGTATTCCTCCCACGGCGTCTTCTGCGGAACAATGTGAGAGGGACTGCTTCCGCCCCATACGTAAAAAGCGTCTGCACTCTCACCGCCGTGAATTGCCGAGTAGTAAGCCGCGCTTACCGCCTTGCCGTTTTCGGATGTGATGACCTTGTAGCCTGTTTCCGTTACCGCTTTGATAACGTTGTCGTTCACACGGAAGCGTCCGCGATATGCCTGACAGCAGGTCGTGTTGCATATGTCGAAATTATACGTTCCGAAATGCCTGCCGCCGATGTTTGCGATCGTGTAGGATCGAACAATTATGGCAAAAGCCTTTTGAACCTCCATCGGCCACGAGGCGTATATCTCTGATGGAAGAACACCTTGAACGTACGTGTTCAGCTCAACAAGGTTTATTACGTTAAATTTGTCTCCCTGACGCGAGAAGCAGATAGGGTCGTAGTAGCTGTGACCGTCCGAAAGAACCGTTGCACCGACACCGCCGCCCTCGCCCTTGAGAGGGAAGAGCGCAGGCATCGAGCTCTTATCCTCGGAATCGAATTCAAAGATCACGCCTCCGCTTGCGTTGTCGATGACGCAGGAGCCGGTTCCCGTCGGAATAGATATGTTTACGCTGACGCCCTTTCCCACAAGCAATGCCTCAAATTCACCCGCTACGACAGATGCTGAGGAAGCGTCGGTGTAAGCTCCGTAACGCAAGGCACGCTGTCCGTTTACAAGCGCTTTTACCGAGAACATTTCCTTTGCGGCGGGAACGGTTGCTTCAATATCCTCCTTAAGCGCCCAGATGTCTGCCGACGACGAGGTAATCTCAACTCGGAAGGGAAGTATCGTAGCCTGCTCCTTTTCAGAGGGAAGATAGCTTCCGTTTGTCGGGGCGAGGAAGGTGAGCGGAGAAACGCTTACTGAAGTTGCTTCGGGAATCGTAAATAGGGGTGTAAAGCTCCTGCTTTTAAGAGTAACGCTCGCTTCTCCTACAACAAATCCGGTCGAGGAGGTTACCTTTGCACTGCTTACAGCACCGTCACCGTAAAGAATTCCGCAGGATACGTAGACGTCGGACGAGTTGTCAGTCTTGATTTTATAGTCGGCAAGAGGATCGGTGGCTGTGACCGAGATTATTATTGACATGATTGCAGAATACGCTGCCCCGAGGACCATCAGGAGAACGAGAATACCGCAAATTATGCGCACCCATAGCTTTTTGCCGTGGTCCTTCTTATTCATTGGGAGCCTCCGCGCTTGCATTGACTATCGTGTAGTCGCCGCCGACAAATATGTATATGCCGTGCTCACCGGTACAAAGGATCGCCGTTCTTCCGTTTCCGGGGATAAATACGTTGTGATTCAGGGGAAGTGCGTCACCGTCCTTGATAAGCTCACCCGACGTAAGATCGGTAAATTCCATCGACGTACCGTATTCGCTTGCGGGAGAGACGGCCTGTGCAACTCCGTACTGAAGCATGACCGAAACCGAGCCGTTGGCAACTATCCTGTCACCCATTTCGAGCTTAACCATTTCAAAGGTCATGTTTTCGGTTGCAAGCTTTGTAAGCGCGTTGCCCATCTCTGTCACCTTAGACGAAAGCGAGAGAAGGTCCGCGAGAACGCTTGAATCCGAATCGGAAAGCTCCTTTAAGGTAAGGTTGAGGTTGTATACCTCCTTCTGAAGCGCAACGTACGATTTTGAAATGTCGGTAAAGCTTGCCTGAATTGATGAGGTTGAGCTCTTCAGTGCCTTTATTTCCGCCTGCAACGCGTTGTACTTCTCCTTGAGAAGATCGATATCTTCCTTGCTGTTTTCCTCAATGAAATCGCTTATCTGCTGCTTGAGCTTTGAGATCTCTTCCTTTATGGCTGCGTTCTCCTTTTCAAGGCTGTCCTGTCTACCGGAGAGAGCAGTATTTTGCGCGGACAGAGTCTCAAGAAGCGTTTCAAGCTCGGTGAGCCTGTTTGCAAGGCGTGAGATCGATTCAAGCGTTTCCGGATTTTCGGTGTAGCCCGGCAGGGTCGTTCCCGTATCGGGAGAGGTAGTCTCGTCGGAGCTGCCCGTTTCCGAATCTGACGGGGGCGTGTAATTGTTCAGAAGAGCATCGAGAGTTTTTTCGATTGCAGTTATCTTGTCAAGAAGTGCATTGTACCTTGCGTCCTGCGGTGTGATAACGTTTTCCTGGATGTACTTTATAAGATAGGACTGAGATATCAAAGGATCAGCAGAGCTGTCGTATCCTGCAACCGCAAATACAGCAACCGAGAGTGCGGCGGATAAAAGTGCGGCGCACAGGAATATACCGATTCTTTTTTTCTGTTCGTTCATGCTTATTGTTACCTTTACTATTTTAGAATCAAGCTTTGTCACGGTAAGCTACCGTAACAAAGCGTTATTTTTATTTTCCTATCGCAGTTCCTGCGGCGGGGAATTTGTATTTTTTGTAGCCCTTTGTGGATTCAACGTAGGCTGTGACGTTTTCAGATGCGGCTGTGAGGGTTGCACCTTTTTTTAGCGTGAAGAGCTGTGTTCCGCGGCTCTTCTTCGTGGATTTTATTTCAACTGCGGAGAAGGGAAGAACGATTGCCTTGTTATCCGATGAAACGAGGATTACATCCTTGGATTCATCATCCTTACCTCTCTGCCTGAATATACCGACGGTCGGGCTTTCGGCGTAGAATGCGCCCGTAAGCTTCTTTCTTGCGCCCTTCGTCTCGTATGCGGACATGGGTATACGCACGCCCTTTCCGTTGGCGAAGAAGTAGACGAAGTAATCGTCCTCGGGATATTCGCGCACGTCCATCATGCAGACAGGCTTTTCACCGCTCTCCATCTTGAGTACGGACGGCAGATATTCACCCATTACGCTTGCCTTGCAGACTCCGAAATCAGCCGCACGGACACGGTATATCTGTCCCATGTTTGTGAAGAATATAAGCTCGGCGTTGTTGTCCGAATCGAACATCGAAACTATAACGTCGCCGTCCTTGAGCATTTGCTCGTCGTTTCCGCGAAGTGAAGCGAAGGTTATCTTCTTGAAGTAGCCATCCCTTGTGAGAACGAAGCGCGCGTTGTATTGCTCGACGAAATTCTTTTCGTTGAATACCTTTACCTCGGACTGATTTACGATTTCACTTCTTCTCGGCTTTCCGTATTTCTTCTTGATGACAGTAAGCTCGTCTATGATAAGCTGCTTTTGCTTTAATTCGTCGGCAAGGATCTCCTCTGTTTCGGCAATTTTCTTCTGAAGCTCCTCTATCTCCTTAATCTTGTTCATGATGTACTCACGGTTAAGGTGACGGAGCTTTATTTCCGCAATATAATTTGCCTGTACCTCGTCGATCGAGAAGCCCTCCATAAGGTTGGGAACAACGTCCGCCTCCGCCTTCGTGTTGCGGATTATGCGGATTGCCTTGTCAATGTCGAGAAGTATTTTTCCGAGGCCCTTGAGAAGGTGGAGCTTCTCGTTCATTTTCGCAAGGTCGAAGGTAAGCATACGTACGACGCAGGAGAGCCTGAACTTTATCCATTCGTCGATAATGCCGCGAACTCCGAGCTGCATCGGCACAAGATCTATAAGAATGTTGAAGTTACAGCTGAACGAATCCTCAAGAGGGGTCAGCTTGTACAGACGGGTCATGAGATCGTCCGGATCAACTCCCTTACGAAGGTCGATGGCAAGCTTGAAGCCGGTAATGTCGATCTCGTCGCGGTAATCGGTAACGTCCTTCAACTTTCCCTTGTCGGTGAGCGTGTCAAGCGCCTTCATTATAGCCTCTATCGTTGTCGAATAGGGTATCTCTGTAATGATTATCGAGTTGTTTTCCTTGTCGTAGTGGTATTTTGCACGAATCGGGAAGGATCCCTTACCCGTTTCGTAGATCTTCTTCATTGCCGCCTCGTTGTAGATGATAGTTCCGCCGCAGGGAAAGTCGGGAGCCTTGATTATCTCCATCAGCTTTTCCGTGGTGGTTTTCGGCTTTTTGAGGACAGCTATCGTTCCGTCACATACCTCGGCGAGGTTAAAGGAGCATATGTTGCTCGCCATACCGACCGCAATTCCGAGGTTGGCGTTTACGAGGATGTTCGGGAAGGTGGTTGGAAGCAGAGTGGGCTCGGTAAGGGTGCCGTCGTAGTTGTCGACAAGATCGACAGCATTCTTATCTATTCCCTCAAATATCTGGCTGCTGAATTCGTCAAGCTTTACCTCTGTGTAACGGGGAGCGGCGAATTTCATATTTGACGAATATTGCTTTCCGAAAGATCCCTTCGAGTCAACGAATGGGTGGAGGAGCGATTCGTTTGAGCGGGTGAGACGAACCATAGTCTCATATATTGACATATCGCCGTGGGGATTCAGCTTCATCGTCTGACCTACGACGTTCGAGCTTTTCGTTCTCTGACCTGTAAGAAGCCCCATCTTGAACATTGTGTAAAGAAGCTTTCTGTGCGAGGGCTTAAAGCCGTCGATCTCGGGGATCGCTCGGCTTCTTATTGCCATCATTGCATAGGGCATATAGTTTTTTTCTACCGAATCGGTTATCAGCTGCTCAGTTACCGGAGCGTATACTATTTCCTCGACCGGTGCTGTTTTTTTCTTTCTCGCCATTGATGGTTCCTTTCGTGAATTGGGTTTTGCTTTTATTATGTACGTCTTACATCGAAGATACGGTGTGCCGCCGCGCGTATAAGACGGTTGAAGAGCGCAAGCTCAATTCCGTCTCTGCCGGGAAGTCTGGAGAAAATAATATCGCATTCAAGCTCGTCAGCCTCACGAAGTGCTGAGAATACTCTTTGCGCCTGAGAGAGCGGCTCTCCTTTTTTTCCGATGCTTACCGTTTTAACGTTCTTGTTTAAGTATGCTTCATCTCCCGAAAGCGAGAGAAAGGCGCATTTGCCCTTGTAGCTGTTTACGTAATCGAATACGTCACCGTCACTGCCGTCAAGCAGAACGAATTCCGTCCTCGGTGCGTAGTGCTTGTACATCATTCCGGGGGAAAGCGGAGTTGCATCCTTCGCTATTTCCTCAAGCACTCCCTTTGCTATGTTCACCTTACATCCGACAGCCTCGGATATTTCATCGACGGTTATCTTGCCCGGACGGAGCAGAGTTATACTGCCGTCCTCATTCGGCATAACTATAGTGGATTCAAGTCCTATCTCGCAGTATCCGCCGTCAACAATGACGTCAACTCTGCCGTCCATGTCCTCGATGCAGTAGCGGGCGCAGGTCGGAGACGGTCTTCCCGAGCGGTTGGCACTCGGTGCGGCTATCGGAACACCGCATTCCCTTATTATTGCCAACGCTACCGGATGGCTCGGACAGCGAACGGCTACGGTTGAAAGTCCGCCCGTGACCTCAAGCGGAATGACGTCCTTCCTCGGTAGGATCACCGTAAGCGGTCCGGGCATAAACGCCATTGCAAGCTTATCGTAAAGCTCGGAGGTCACGCAGTATTTTTCTGCGTCCGCCGGATCTGCTATATGGATTATAAGCGGATTGTTGGACGGGCGGTCCTTCGCACGGTATATTGCTCTTGCCGCGTCCTTGCTCGTGGCATCAGCACCGAGACCGTAAACGGTTTCCGTCGGGATTATGCACAGTCCTCCGCCTTTGATTGTCTGTTTTATGAAGGAGAGCTCCTCATGCGTGAGGGTGCCGTCCTTTGCCGTGATTATTCTGGTCTTCATTTTACTGTCAGCCTTTCAGCTTTTCTGCCGTGTCGGCAGTGATGAGGGCGTCGATCATTTCGTTTATGTTTCCGTTTAAGAAGGATTCGAGCGAATAGAGAGTAAGCCCGATACGGTGGTCGGTAATTCTGCCCTGCGGATAGTTGTACGTTCTTATGCGTTCGCTTCGGTCGCCCGTTCCGACCTGACTCTTTCTGTCGGATGCGATCTTGTCCGCCTGCTCCCTCTGCTTCATGTCAAAAAGCTTTGAACGGAGCATCTTCATCGCCTTGTCGCGATTCTTGAACTGGCTTCGCTCCTCCTGACATTCTATAATTATACCCGTCGGCTTGTGCGTAAGCCTTACTGCCGATTCGGTCTTGTTTACGTGCTGACCGCCCGCACCCGAGCTTTTGCAGGATTCTATTTTTATGTCCGCGGGATTTATTTCAATTTCGACGTCCTCCGCCTCGGGAAGCACCGCTACGGTGACGGTTGACGTTTGTATTCTGCCCTGTGATTCGGTTATCGGAACGCGCTGAACGCGGTGAACCCCGCTTTCAAACTTCATTTTTGAATATGCGCCCTCACCCTCAAGCATGAATGCGACTTCTTTAAAGCCGCCAAGCCCTGTTTCGTTAACGTTGATGAGAGATGCCTTAAAGCCGTTTGCCTCTGCGAACATATTGTACATACGGTAGAGAACGTACACGAAAAGTGCCGCCTCCTCGCCTCCTGCTCCCGCGCGGATCTCAACGATAACGTTCTTATCGTCGTTAGGATCCTTGGGTATGAGAAGGATCTTAAGCTCCTGCTCGCATCTTTCCATCGTCTCCTTTGCCTCTTCTATTTCCATAAGGCAAAGCTCCCGCATTTCGGGATCGTTTATCATTTCCTCCGCATCAGCACGCTTTGCTTTTGCGCCGTCGTATTCGCGGAGCTTTTCTATTATCGGTCCGAGCGCCTTGTAGTCCTTCATCAGAGCGGTGTATCTTTCCATATCCGCTATTATTTCGGGATCCGAGAGCATTTTCTCGGTTTCCTTGAATTTTTCTTCTGCCGCTCTTAATTTATCAAACATAAAAGCACTTCCTTAAAGTCTGAAATTTTGTTTAGCGCCTCCCCCAACGTGTGGGGGAGACGTATTTGTTTTGGTGTTTAATCCTTAGTCAAAGATATTGAATACCGAGAATGCGCGGTAAGCCTCGTAAAGGTCAACCTTTGCAATTACCTCGTAGGGCGCATGCATGGAGATTACCGGAACGCCGAGGTCGACCGTTTCGATGTTGCAGTTAGCGATGAACTTTGCAACCGTTCCGCCGCCGCCAACGTCAACTCTGCCGAGCTCTGCCGTCTGCCAAGTGATCTTTTCGGAGGACATTGCAGAGCGGAGCCAAGCGATGTATTCGGGGGAAGCGTCGTTTGTGCCGCTCTTACCGCCGGAGCCTGTGAACTTCGTGAGAACAACGCCGCAGGAGAGAAGCGCGGAATTCTTTTTCTCAAACGCAAAGGTGTAATTGGGATCGTAGCAAGCGGAAACGTCTGCGCTGAGGCACTTGGAGTTTGATCTGATAACTCTCTCGTTGCCGCCGAGGTGGAGAGCAAGCTCTGCGATGAGGTCGGAGAAGATAACCGACTTCATACCCGTGTTACCCTCGCTGCCCGTTTCCTCCTTGTCTGCAAGGATGCACATAAGCGTGTGCTTCGGCTCCTTGTGGTCAAAGAGCGCTCTGAGAGAAGGATATGCACAGACTCTGTCGTCGTGACCGTAGCCGCAGAGAAGCGCGCGGTCAAAGCCGATGTCTCTGGTCTTGCCTGCGGGAACAACGCAAAGCTCCGCGCTGAGAAAATCCTTTTCTGTGATGCCGTACTTTTCGTTGAGGTAGGAGAGAACGTTCATCTTTATTGCGTTCGATTCCTCACCCTCAAGAGGCATGCTTCCGCAGAGGATGTTGAGCTTTTCCGCGTCGATAGCGGTGTTTAAGGGCTTTGAGCCCATCTCTCTTGCGAGGTGGGGAAGAAGATCGTTGATATAGAATACGGGATCGCACTCGTCCTCACCGACGGTAACGTTTACAACCTCGCCGCTTTCCTTAACGACAACGCCGTGAAGGGCAAGAGGAAGCGCAAGCCACTGATATTTTCTGATTCCGCCGTAGTAGTGCGTCTTGAAGAACGCCATTCCGTCCTCCTCGTAGAGCGGAACCTGCTTTAAGTCGATTCTGGGGGAGTCGATGTGGGATGCGGAAATTCTGATACCGCAGTTGATGTCCTCGCTTCCGGGAACGAAGAGAATGAGGCTCTTTCCTCTGTTGTTGAGGTAGTAGCGGTTGCCTCTTTCGATCTTGTCACCCATCTTGTATTCAACGAAGCCCTCTGCCCTTGCAAGCTCGATAGCGGAGGAAACCGCCTCTCTTTCGGTCTTGGAGGAATCAAGATATGCGACGTAATCCTTCGCAAATTCAAATGCCTTTGCGGTCATTTCGGAGGACTGCTCCTTGAAGAAGGTCTCCTTCTTGTAAGTGATCTCTGTTTTGTTTTCCATTGCTTTTATCCTTTCGTGTTTTGATTTTTTATCCTTTACAGGGTTAATTTGATTCTGCAGTTACCGTATCCTTTTCGTTGTCGATTACCTTGTTGTCCGAAAAATATAGTGCTACGTATTTCTTCTCTACCTCAAGACAGTATTTAAATGCACTTGTCTGCTCGTGACCCTCGGGAAGGGCGACGAGCGCGCCGGTCGCGTCGGCAAGATTTCGGTCCGAGCCCCATTCGAGAAGCTGGTCACGGCCGCAAAGCAGGGCAGCATAGACCGAATTCCAATCTCCGAACGAGGAATAGAGATATTTCAGATAGGTAACTCCGAAGAGAAGGTTGTAGGACGGCTTTTTTGCCATTGCGTCTGTAATGCTGATGCCAAGAAGCTTGCCGACCGTATTAAGCTCCTCGCGCGAAAGACCGAAATATCCGACTCTTCCATGCTCGTTGAAGCTCCTTCTGCCGCCGCTCCGCACCTGTATTACCGTGTATATTACCCTTTCGGGCACGTTGTATTCCTCGGAATATTTTGTGACCGTCTCGCGCATAGCTTCGCTGTCACCGAGCGGGAATACGTTTCGCTCGTATTTCGTTATAAGGCTGTCAACGCCCTTTGCGCTTGCAAATGACATAAAAAGCACGAGTATTATCAGTAAAAATCGTTTTACGGGTGCCGGCATGTCTACCTCCTTTGACTAAGACCGAGACGGGCGTAAAGCTTTCTGAATTCATCCTCAAGCTTACCTCTGTTGCCGTCGTTTTGAATTACGTAGTCGGATGCGTTCTCATAAAATGAGAGAGGCTTTTGCGCATTGATGGCAAGCATTGCATCCTCTTTCGTTACGTTATCTCTTTTCATTAATCTCTCACATCGAACGCCCTCGGGTGCGCTTACGGTGATCACCGCGTCGCAATCTCTGTGCATTTCCGCCTCGATAAGAAGGGGAGCATCTACAAGAAACACACGGTGCCCGTTTTCGTAAAGCTCGCATATCAGCTCGTCCGTTCTTTTTATGACGTGCTTGTGTGTTATCTCGTTAAGACGCACAAGCCTTTCCTTGCCGTCCTTTGCAAAAACAATTGCGCGGAGTGCCCGTCTGTTGAGTCTTCCTCCCTCTGTAAGCTCGCTTCCGAATTCGCGTCCAAGCTCACGGAGACATTCTGTTTCCGTATTTACAAGCGAGTGATATATCTCGTCCGCATCAAGAACGGGGATTCCCATACACGAAAAAAAGTGTGCAAAAAGCGATTTCCCCGCGCCCGACGGACCTGTAAGCCCGATCTTATATATTTTCTTATCCATCAGTCTACCTCCGAGAGCGAAACCGTCCTGCTTTCCTTGTCTGAAATATCACAGCATTCGCATATTTTCGCAACGTACGCACCGTCGTCAAATGACGGATAAGGCTGCTCTCCCGAGTTTACCGCAGACAGAAAATTATACATACTCATAACGTGACCGCGAAGCCACCCCTGAGTTGCCTTCGGGGACGGGAAGCTGCCGAACGGAGACGGGTATCTGCCGTTACATTCTATTGCGGTAAAGCCCTTGCAGCCGCCGTAGTCTCCGCCCTCTGCAGTGCTGTCATAGAAATATAGTCGGTCAATATCGTTTAGTGAGAATTTCAAGGATCCACGCTCACCGTAGACCGAGATCGAGAGGTCGTCGTTTGCACCGCTGATAAGCTTGCTTGCGTGGAGTGTTCCGACGGCACCGCACTTAAGGCTCGCGGTAATATATACTGCCTCGTCAGCGTCGGTCTTCCAATACTTACCGTCAACGCCGCATCTTTCGGAAAACGCGATCTGCTTTCTTGCGTATACCGAATCGAAGTCTCCGCAGAGGTAGTAAATAAGGTCTATTATGTGCGAGCCGAGGTCGCGAAGAACTCCCGCACCGTACTCTCCGCTCTGCTTCCAGCCTGCCGCTTTGTTCGGATCAAGACAGCTGTTGTGCAGATAGGTAGCCTCAAACGAAAGGATGCGACCGAGTCTGTCCTCGTCGATCAGCTCCTTCGCGCGTTTTATGGGGGAGAGATGTCTGTTGTTGAACACGATTCCGCATCCGAATGCGTCAGTTGCCGCCTCCTTGGCTTCCATGTAAGTCGGGCAGAGAGGCTTTTCGCAAAGAACCGTCTTTTTCGCCGCGCGGGCTTTTTTGATCGTGTCGAGGTGCATATGGTTCGGTGTGCATATATCCACAACTTCAATTCTTTCGTCCGCAATCAGCTCGTCCTCGGTTGCATATGCACATTCAAATCCGAATTTCTCACATATCGACTTGCTTTTATCGAGCGATCGCGTGCATACGCCGATAATTTTTGGCGTGAAGGGGAGGTCACTTGCAAAGAATCTGAGATTTTCGATCGAATAGGCGTGAGCCATTCCCATATTTCCAAATCCGATAATTCCGATTCCGATTACTTTCTTTTCTGCCATAAAACACCCTCCAAAGAGCAATATATATTATTTTACTATTATTTATACTTTATATTCAATGCTTATCTTTTATATTTTTGTAAAATTTAATAGTTTGCCTAAAGGACTTGCAATTTCCGTCTTTTTGTAGTATAATATACTATGTATAACTATATTTGCAAATCGGAGGTCATTATGCCTTTTTACAATACGATTCTTTTTGATGCAGACGGTACCTTGCTTGACTTTAAGGCGGCGGAGAAAAACGCTCTCGATGCAACGCTTCGTTATATAGGCGTTGAGCCGACAGAGGAGCTTACCTTAAGGTACAGCGCGATAAACGAGGGAATGTGGAAGATGCTTGAGCGCGGTGAGATCAAAAAAAGCGAGCTTAAGGTCCGCCGCTTTGAGGATTTCGCGCGTGAATGCGGAATTGTCGCAGACGGTGCCGCCCTTGCCGAGAAATACGAAAGTCTGCTTTCCGAGCAGGGAATTCTCCTTGACGGTGCATTTGAGCTTATGTCTCATCTTTACGGAATTGCGGATATGTACATAGTTACAAACGGTATCCTTGCAGTCCAGACGGGAAGAATGTCCCGCGTACCGATAAAGCATTTTGTAAAGCACAGCTTTATTTCGGACGAGGTCGGCTACGAAAAGCCCGCACGTGAATTTTTTGATTACGTGGAGGAGCATATCGACGGCTTTGACAAAGAGCGTACGCTCGTTGTCGGAGATTCGCTTTCGTCAGATATAAAGGGCGCAATAAACGCAGGACTTGACTGCGTATGGTACAACCCAAAGGGAGCTTGTGCACCGGAGGGAATGGATATTACCTACACGGTGAGCAGTCTTGCTGATATAGAAAATATCGTTCTTTACGGCAAAAACGAGAAGGACACAGCAATTTGCAACGTAATATCCGCGCTTTCAGAAAGGGGAATTTGCGTAAAGGCGGACCACCCCGCGTCCTCGTTCACGACCTTTAAGCTTGGCGGTGCGGTTGACGCCGCAATATTCCCGAAAAATACCGACGAGCTGAAAATAACTCTCGATACGCTTGCAGAATCCGAAATAAAGTATACCGTCCTGGGAAAGGGATCGAACTGTGTTTTCCATGACGAAGGGTACAGAGGCGCTGTGGTTATTCTTAGTGAGATGAAAAGCATCACCCGTGACGGGGATTACGTAAACGCCGACAGCGGCGCAACACTTTCCGCGCTTTCGCTGTATGCCAACAGCTTCTCTCTTACCGGCCTTGAATTTGCGTACGGTATTCCCGGAAGCGTCGGCGGCGGTGTCGTTATGAACGCGGGTGCTTACGGCGGATGCATCTCGGATTGCATTTACTCCGCAACCGTATATGACGTAAAGCAAGGGAAGCTTTGCACGCTTTCAAAGCCCGAGCTTTGCCATTCCTACCGCCATTCAGTGTTTACAAACGATAAAACTCTCGTGCTTGTAAGCGCATGCTTCAAGCTTTGCGAGGGCGACCGTGAAAAGGGCTTTGAATTTATGGCAACCATAAGAAACAAGCGCCGCACGTCACAGCCGCTTGAGCAGCCGTCGGCGGGAAGTGTGTTCAAAAAGCCGGCAGACGATATTCACGTAAGCAGAATGATAGACGAAATGGGTCTTAAGGGGACCCGTGTCGGTGGCGTGTCCGTTTCAACAAAGCACGCCGGCTTCATTGTCAACGATCTTGGCGGAACGACAAACGATTTAAAGGACGTGATCGCTAAGGTCAGAAGGGGATTTTACGAAAAGCACGGATATATGCTCGAATGTGAGATAATATTCGTGTCGTAACGGATAAATACAATGACCTACACCGAACAGATACGTGAGCATTTTGCTACGGATATACCGAAGCAGAAAAGCAAGAGAGAGCTTCTGCTTTTGGGGATACTTGCCAACGCCGACGTGCGTGACGGAAGGATAACCGCTGTGTTCGGCTCTCCGTATGCAGCATATGCGGCGAAGGATCTTTGTAAGATTTTGCGTAATCTTTCGTCGAACATAAGCGAGCGTCCCTTTGGAAAACGGACCGAATACACATTTGTATGTGAAAACGAGAAGCTTGCGCAATTCTTTACCGAAAGCGATCAAGGACTTTACGAGCTTATGGAAAATGCGGAAAGCCTTAAATATTATCTCCGCGGGCTTTTCCTTTCGTGCGGACGCATCACAGATCCGCACGCGGAGGCGCATATGGAATTTTCTCTTCGATCGGAAGCGGCTGCCGAGCGTCTTGTGCTCCTGATGCTTGAGTCGGGACTTGATAAGCCGGGAAGATCAAAGAGGAGAGACAGGTTTTCGGTCTACTATAAATCCCGCGACCGCATCAGCGATATGCTTACAGCCATGGATGCAGGCGCGCTTGTATTCGATTACATCAACCGTGCCATATATAAATCTCTTGAATGGAACGAGAGACGCGCAATAAATATGATCTCGGGTAATATCAACCGCTCTGTCATTGCGGGAGAGAGACAAGCCGCGGCGTGCAGATACCTGCTTGAAAATAACAAGGGAGCGCAGCTTACCTCAGATCTTTACGAGACGGCAATATTGCGCGTAAATAACGTGAACCTTTCGCTCTCAGAGCTTGCCGCGGTCCATAATCCTCCGCTTACGAAATCCGGACTTAATAACCGACTTAAAAGAATAATTGATATAGCCGAAAAAAACGGCTTTACCGTTGAATAAACGGCAATATAAAAAATCGCGGTATATCCGCAGAAGGGAAATCTATGAGCTTCGTACATCTTCATCTCCACTCGGAGTACAGCCTGCTTGACGGCGCATGCCGCATCTCGGAAATAGCGAAGACCGCAAAGGAACGCGGTCAGAGTGCCGTTGCCATAACCGACCACGGAGTTATGTACGGTGCATTTGCCTTCTGGGAGGCGTGTATAAAGGAGGGCGTAAAGCCGATAATCGGCTGTGAATGCTACCTTACCGATTCCGCAAGACAGGGCCGTACCGTCAACGAAAAGCGATACCACATGATATTGCTTTGTAAGAACGACGTGGGCTACAGAAACCTTTCGTACATCGTATCAAAATCCTTTACCGAGGGCTTTTACTCGAAGCCGAGAATAGATATGTCGCTTCTGCGTGAGCATGCGGAGGGGCTTATCGCTCTCAGCGGATGCCTTTCGGGTAAGATACCGTTTGAGCTTATGATGGGTAACGTGTCCGCCGCAGAGAAGCACGCAGTCGAAATGAAGCGGATATTCGGCGAGGATTTTTACATTGAGATACAAAAGCACGGTCTTCCTGAGGAGGATGAGCTTAACCCGAAGCTGGTAAGCCTTGCGGACCGCCTCGGAATACCGCTCGTCGCCACAAACGACGTTCATTATCTTCGCAAGTGGGATGCCAAAACACAAAACGTTCTTATGTGCATCTCCACAAATACTATCTACGGCTCGGACAAGGCTATGTCTCTCGGAAGCGATGAGTTTTACCTTAAGAGCGAGGCTGAGATGCGCGCGCTGTTTCCGTCACTTCCCGAGGCAATTGAAAACAGCGCAAGAATTGCGGAAAAATGTAATTTCAATTTTACCGTAGATAAAATAATACCTCCCCGTCTGCCGCGTGAGCTGTGTGCGGATTCAAGGGCAGAGCTTCGCGAGAAGGTATATGACGGCCTTATGCACGGCATCGAATGCGGAAGGATAACCTTCGGCAAGTACACACGTGACGATTACGTTGCGCGTATAGAGCACGAGCTTAAGCTTATCGATAAGATGGGCTATAACGATTACTTTCTCATCGTCGGCGATTACGTGTCCTTCGCAAAGCGGAAGGGAATATCCGTCGGTCCCGGAAGAGGCTCGGGGGCGGGAAGCCTTTGTGTTTACCTGCTCGGTATAACCGACGCCGATCCGCTTAAGTTCGATCTTCTTTTTGAACGCTTCTTAAATCCCGAGCGAGTCAGTATGCCCGATATCGACGTTGATTTCTGCTATCTGCGCCGCGACGAGGTGGTCGATTACGTTGTTGAACGCTACGGCAGGGACAACGTCGTTCAGATAATAACCTTCGGTACTCTTGCGGCAAAGGCTGCGGTTCGTGACGTCGGACGCGCATACGATTATCCCTACGCCGACGTTGACCGTATCGCAAAGCTGATCCCGAGCGAGCTTGGCATAACGCTTTCGGACGCAATAAAGCATGGCGAGCTTAAGAGGCTGTACGATGAAGATGCAGACGTGCGAAAGATAATCGATACGGCAATGGCTATCGAGGGAATGCCGAGAAACGTTTCCGTGCATGCGGCGGGCGTGCTTATCTCGGATAAGCCGGTGTGGGATTATATGCCGCTTGCAAAGAGCGGAGA
>JBGVEZ010000276.1:0-7280 GCA_045120555.1 Eubacteriales bacterium | reverse complement strand
AAGCGGCAGACAGATATTTACCGACCTCGGCTCGGGCGTTTACACAAGACAGTACTTTTCAAAGGAAAGATACGGCATCCTTGAATGCTCGTCGCGCGGACACAGCGTTCCGATCATCGACGGCAAATATCAGCTCTTCGGTAAGCAGTACGCATCGAAGGACGTTACGTATGAAAACAGCGTTTTCTCGGCAGACATTTCGGGAGCATATGCTCTCGATGAGCTGAAGTCCTTAAAGCGGTCATTCACTTTTACCGATCTGACCGTCACCCTTACCGATGAATTCGATTACACGGGCAACGGAGCAATTACCGAAAGGCTCGTAACGCTCGCGATGCCCGAGATGACCGAGGAAGGTGAGATCACGGTAGATGGCGTAAGGCTAACCTACGATCCGTCCGTATGCTCTTGCAAGATAAGCTCGGAAAAACGCCTCTGCGGTGACGTATGCTATTTTATAGACTTTACGTTGAATAAGGGCGTTACCCGATTTACGTGTACCGTCGGATAACTTATTCAAAAAGAGCGTATAACGCGTATCTACTCGTTCTTTTTGGCGCTACAGCGATTACTTCTGTTATGCGTAACACCGCTGTATGTGATAGATTATGCGAAAAGCTTCAAAAAAACGGCGTCACAGACGGTTGCAGAATGACGGTAATCCCGGCTGTGCTGTTTCCGCTTGATAAGCTTATTTACTTAAGAAATAAAAGAATACTGCCTCAAATGCACATAAAGGCATTTGGGGCAGCTGTTTTTTGTTGTATATCAAAGTCTAACAGTTTCCACCGCAGTCGGTTACTCTGTTCTGAGTGCCACAACGGGATCCTTCCTTGCTGCGCTTCTTGCGGGCATAACTCCCGAGATGAGAGTGAGTCCGGTGCTGAGGCAGACGAGGAAGATAGCGTCACGGAGTGAGAGTGCGGCGATATTCGGAATTTGTACCGCCGAATAGATTATAACGTTTGCGATTGCGGAGATGCCGTAGGTAACGGCGATTCCGATAAGTCCTGCAAGCATACCGATGATGAAGGTCTCTGCGGTGAAGAGGCGGCTGACGTCCTTCTTGCGTCCGCCGAGAGATCGTATAACACCGATTTCTTTGATTCGTTCAACGACCGAAACGTAGGTGATGATACCTATCATAACGGTAGAAACAACGAGCGAAATGGAGGTGAAGGCGATGAGTGCAGTCGATACAATGTTGATCATGTTGTTGATCATATCGATTATAAGCTCGAGTGTGTCGGTATACGTGATATCGGGACGGCTGTCGGAGCTTACGTTTATTCCGTTTATTACAATAGCTCCGTCATCATTCCATGCGTCAAGGTATTCGGTGACCTTATCCTTCATATCGAAGTTTTGCGGATAGATATATACTGCGTTGGGAACGGATATGCCACCGAGCGAGCGGAGGGAGAGAGTGTAGATAGCGCCGAGGGAAGGAGCCGATCCTGTTGAGCCGCCGTTACTGCCGTTACCGCCGTTACCTCCGGTGCCACCCATGCCGCCCATGCCGCCCATCATAAGGCCTGCCATTGAGTTTGTATCGCCGACAAAGCCGTAAACGTCGGAATAGGATTCTCCTTCATAATTGAAGGAATACTTGTAGGTAATGCCCATTGGTATTCCGTTGTAGCTCATGCTCGTGTAGGCTTCCTGATCCGAATCGACAAGGTTCTTTACGATCTCCGAATCCTTTGCGCTGTCAACAACGTGCTGTGCAAGCGCACCGGTGTAGTAAACTCCGGAGGTAAGGCATCCGAAGGAGATCGTTTCCTTTGCGCGGATGATACCGACGACCTTAACGCTTAATGTACTTTCCGTGTTCTCGGGAGCGGATGCCGTGTAGCTGAAGCCTGCTTTTGTTTTCTCATAAACCGAATCGTTCGGGTACCACGTAAAGCTCTTGCCGAGGAGCTCCTCGTAGGTGAAATAGGGCTTATCGTCTTCGGGCTTGTAGCTTTCGTTCTCGTCGGCTTTGTGGATAATATTGATGAATTCATCCTGCGTATAATAACCGAGTCGGGCAAGCAGGATGTCGTTAAGTCGATCGTTGCCGTTGAGGACGATCATGATCTCGTCCTTCTCAGTTGCAATTTTTCCCGAAAGCACATCGTACTGCGAGAGAATATATTCCTCGTTGTCCGGAGCTTGTGCAAACGGATTTGAGAGTGAGCTTATTATAGTTGAATATTCCGCATAATCGGTCTTTTGCAAAATGGAGGTGTAGATCTGCTTTATCGCAGTTATCGAGAGGTTACCGTAGCTTTTTTCATCGTTCTCGTTGAAATCGGTATAGAGGTTGTTCTCAAGTGTGATTCCGTATCCGAGGAGGACAGCCGCGCGGTATTCCTCGGGCATTGCGAGAATGTAGTTGATGTAATCATCGCTTATCTCGTTTTTTATCATAAGGCTCTGCATCGTGTTCATGTTTTTTGTCAGACGCGCGATGATAGAATCAATATATACCTTACCGGGTTCCTTGATGATCTCCTCCTTATCCTGCGCACTCATCATTTGTGTCATTGCATTGAGGTCATATGTGGTCTCGGTGATCGTTATCGGATTTCCCGACAGCATATCGTCCTGCATAGAGGTGACGTAACCGCGGATACCGTTGGAAAAGGCGAGAACCATAGCAATGCCTATGATTCCGATCGAGCCCGCAATACCGACCATGGTGGTTCTTGCACGCTTTGAAATGAGATTCTTTGCAGAAAGCTTGAACGCCGTCCACAACGACATTTTTGCATTTTCCTTCTTGCGTATTTTCTTTGGATCAGCCTTCTTGCCGTTCGCCTTCAGCGCTTCAAGTGCTTTTTCGTCCTCGACGCGCTGCTTTTCGGCATTTTGCTCACATTCGGCAATTTCGTTCTCCTCGGAGAAGGGATTCGTATCCTCAAGGACCTGACCGTCAAGCAAACGGACTATTCGGGATGAATATTTTTCGGCAAGCTCGGGGTTGTGCGTTACCATAATAACAAGGCGTTCCGACGATATCTCCTTGATAAGGTCCATTATTTGTACTGAGGTTACGGTATCAAGCGCGCCCGTAGGCTCATCTGCGAGCAATATTTCGGGATCGTTTACAAGTGCACGCGCAATAGCAACTCTCTGACATTGACCGCCCGAAAGCTGATTCGGCTTTTTATAGTATTTGTCCGAAAGTCCGACACGGTCAAGAGCCTTTTTTGCTTTGGCTATACGTTCCTCACGGGAAACTCCCGATATTGTCAGCGCAAGCTCAACGTTACCGAGCACTGTCTGATGAGGAATGAGGTTGTAGCTCTGGAAGATGAAGCCTATGCGATGGTTGCGGTAGACATCCCAATCACGGTCGGTGTATCTTTTCGTGCTTTTTCCGTTTATGATGAGGTCTCCGCCATTGTAATGGTCAAGACCGCCGATGATGTTAAGGAGAGTGGTTTTTCCGCATCCGGAGGGACCCAGCACCGATACGAATTCGTTCTTTCGGAAGGCGAGGCTGACGCCCTTTAGTGCGTTTACGGTTTCGGATGAGGAGACGTAGTTTTTTACTATGTTCTGAAGTCTGAGCATTGATTTCCCTTTCTTACGTTTATTTGACCTTTATATCAAAGCGTTCTGCGCAGCATGGACATTTTACCGTATGCTCTCCCTTCCTTTTGGGAAGGCGAAGTGTTTTCTTGCAGTGTGGACATTTTCTGTAGATATGAGTTTTTCTGTCGCGCCACATGCTTGCAAGAAGCTTGAAAAAATCGAAAATGCGTGTTCGGAAAGAGACGAATTTTGCGTTTTCCGCCCTGCGTGAAACGACGTTTTTTGAGAGAACGCGGAATATTGAATATGCAAACAACGACGCATATATGAATGTGATGATAAGCGAGTTTACAAAAACGTTTATCAGCATAAGTATCATTGATACGGCAGATATAAGATGATAAAGGTCATCGGGGCCGTTTCGTCCCTGCATAAATCGATAAATTCTCTCTGAGAGCTTCATTTTTGTAGGTTTGTTCATTTTTTTTGGCACTTTCTCTTCAATATTTAATATACATTATAGTATACAACGCTAATGTTATAGTTATTTGATGTGATTGTGAAATTTCGGTAAAAAAAGGACAGGTACTAAGCAAAGTACCTGTCCTATGTAAATAAAAGTTGATTTATCTCTTCTTACCGACCGTTACGCCTGCAAGTGTGATAACTGCTATAAGGGAAGCGAGAACAATGACAGATGTTGCGTCGCTTGTGTCGGGGTTAGCAGGAGCAGTTGTCTCGGGAGTAGCTGTTGTTGTAGGAGCAGCTGTTGTAGTGGGAGCAGCTGTTGTTGTAGGAGCGGCTGTTGTAGCAGCAGCTGTGGTTTCTGCTACGGGAGATGTAAGAGTTACTACGGGGCGGGTTGCGGGAGTATTTGTTGCGGTCTGACCGGAATTGTAGCAAAGTCTTACAAGCTCGTTGTCTTTGGTGGAGGTGTAGGACAGAACTACCTCGTGATCTTCGTCCTTGTATATCGAGCTGTTGTTACCGAGAAGGGATGTTCCACCGTATACCCAATTGTCGCCGTCCTTTTTCCAAGTGGAGAAAACTGCTGCCGATCCGGAAGCGAATCCATTAGAAAGGTCATCGGTGAAGGTTACCACGGTACCCTTTGTCGGAATAGTAATGATTCCCGAATAGGAGTAATTGGAGCCACCCTCAGCAATTGCGTTTTGATAAGCTGTGTTGCTATGTGTAGGAGAACCAACGTATCCGCACGACCAAGTTGTTTCGACCGCTGTGCCGCCAACGTATACGGTCGGGAAATAGTAAGGAGTATAAGATGTTGTCTGTCCGGAGTGGAAGGAAATACGGATAGACTGATTGTCTTCTGTTGTTGTGAAGGTGTACACTCTCTTCTGATCTTTGTTATTTGCTCCGGGGATATTCTTTGCCTCGGTATCGATAACATATTCATCGCCGACCTTCTTCCAGAAGGAGAAAATATAAGCTGCGTTGGACGCATATGCGCTCTTATCCTCGGTGAAAGTAATGGTAGATCCTGCAGGCCCCATATCAATAACATCCGAATAGGAGTAGTTAGATCCGGTGGGGTGGATCTTGTTTGCGTAGTTGCTGTTTGTGGACGATCCAACGTAACCGAAGTTCCACTTAACTTCAACTGTTTTTGTTTCTGTTGCAGCGGATGCAGGGAGAGCAAAAAAAGACACGAGCATGATTGCCGCAAGGATGATTGCTAAAAGCTTTTTCATTTTTTTAACCCTTTCTGTGTAATATCTTGGTGAGATAATTATACCACAGAAAGGGTTATTTGTCAATAATTTTTTTGGAATTTAAGACGATTTATTTATTTTCAGAAGCTTTCTGCTCTATAGCAGCCTTTGCTTCCTCACGGCGGCTGACCTTACCCTCTTCCTTGATTTCGCCTGCCTTGGTGAGAGAGATCTTTGTGAGAAGGGGACCGACGATCTCATATACAAGAACCGCGAAGAGAGTAACGTTCGAAACGATAACACCCTGATCACCGAGCTGATATGCCTTCATTGCCATACCGAGTGCAACGCCTGCCTGCGGGAGAAGAGTGATGCCGAGGTATTTTACTATTGTGGGAGCGCAGTTTACCCACTTAGCACTTGAGAACGCGCCGAAATACTTGCCTGCCGAGCGGGAAATGATATATACAATACCGATGATAACGATCGCAATATCTGTGAAAACGGAGAGCTCGAGCTCTGCGCCGCTGAGAACGAAGAAGATGATGAGGAGGGGGGCTGCCCACTTGTCAACTCTTTCCATAAGCTCCTCGGAGAAGTCACAGATGTTGCAGAAGATAGTTCCGAGCATCATGCAAACAAGGAGGGAGGAGAATGCGAAATGGATACCGCCGATCTCAAATTTGATCATGGAGATCGCAACGGTGAGAAGCACGAATGCGAGAGACACCGAAAGACGCTTGGAATTCGAATGGAAGAATCTCTCACAGAAGGTGAAGAGATAGCCCATTAATGCACCGAGAAGGAGGGAGAGAACCACCTCGATGATGGGTTCGAGAATGATAGAAACTATGCTTACCGATCCGGACTGAAGTCCCTTTGCGATGCCGAAGGAGATAGAGAAGAGAACGAGACCTACTGCGTCGTCGAGAGCAACGATGGGAAGAAGTATATCTGTGAGCGGTCCCTTTGCCTTATACTGCTTAACTACCATGAGAGTTGCCGCGGGCGCTGTTGCGGATGCGATCGCACCTAGAACTATTGCAGCCTCAAGAGGGAGCTTATCGGGCATAAGGAAGTGGAGACAGATAAGAATTGCATCAACGAGAACTGTGGTAAGGACAGCCTGGAAGATTCCGATTATAGTTGCCTGCTTACCTGTTGCCTTGAGCTGAGAGATACGGAACTCGTTACCGATGGAGAAGGCGATAAAGCCGAGAGCGACCTCGGAGAATCCTGAGAAATGTTCAATTTCCTCCATAGTACCAAATCCGAGACCGGGAACGCCGAGACGACCGATAAGATAAGGACCGATAAGGATGCCTGCAATGAGGTATGCTGTAACTGCGGGGAGCTTTGCGAGCTTTGCAAGTCTTGACATGAGAAGACCTGCCATAAGCGCAACTGCGAGAGATAGGATGGCTTGCATGATGTTTGTCCTTTCGTATATGCTGATTAATTAAAATAATATGTAGTTTTTTACAACCGTAATATTATAGCACTCTTTTTCAATTTTGTCAAGGGCTTTTTACAAAAAAGATTTTTATTTTATTAATAAAATTTACTTATAAAAAATAAAATTATGTATCGACTGTTTCAAAGCGCTGTGGGGGTGTACCTTGGGATCGGAATTTCTGTTTTTTTCGGCACTTTTTTTGCTTGTATTTATGAACGGTTACAGCGATGCACCGAATTCGGTTGCGTCTGCGGTAGGTACGGGAGTAATGTCCCTTCGTTCGGCAAGGCGAGCCTGCGCGATTGCGGATGCTTTCGGTGTAATACTGTTCTCTCTCGTGTTACCTGCCGTTGCACGTACGTCGGGCTCGGTTGCAAAATTTGAATCGGACACGTTGCTTTCAATATGTGCCGCGATGATATCTGCTGTTTTATGGGCGGGGATTGCGGCAAGGTTCGGAATCCCGACGAGTGAGGGACACGCAATGAGTGCTTCTCTTGCAGGAGCGGCGTATTTTTCGGGCGGTGATATACCCGCGGACGTATGGATGAAGATTTTTTTCGGCTTTTTCGCGTCATCGGCTGTCGCGGCGGTAGTATCCGGCCTTATTCTGAAGATCTGTAAAA
>JBGVEZ010000275.1:0-6864 GCA_045120555.1 Eubacteriales bacterium | reverse complement strand
TACCTTCCCCTGTGGGGAAGGGGGACCGCGATAGCGGTGGATGAGGAGATCATTCTATACGTTGCGATGCCTCGGACACGCGCACTTAAATCTTTACCCAATAACGCAACAGTAAATCAATTATTGACCTTCCCCAGCGGTTAGCGAAGCGTAGTTGAAGGATCCCGTTATTGGTGACCAACCACACCTCACGCTTATATTATACCACAACGAAATTTGACACGCAGTACCACACAGTATCATCTTTTCATGCCCCTTTTTATTGCCGCGGAGAAGAATTCGTCCGTGTCAAACGACCCGATCGAACCACCGTTACCACAGTTACCACAGTTACCACCGTTACCGTCGGATGTGGGTAGCTCGGAATCACGCTTCCACCAATCGAGAAGCGCGCTGTAATGATCGGCGTAACGGTAGCCCTTGTCCTTCAGCTTCTGCGAAAAACGGTCTATGTAATCATCTGCGTTGCGTATCCTCTTGCCAAGCTCAGCTCGTTCGCCGTCCGTCAGTATAACGTTCCCATACCTGCCGTATGCATTCTTTTTTTCAAATGTGTTGCTTTTTCGTTCAAAATCGCGGCCTTTATTGCCGTCAGACGTGACGTTACAACACGTATTTGCGGCATCGTTCTCTTTCGCGGAGAACGCATTGACGTCAACCTCACTGCAAGAAATCTCCTCTTCAACGTAAGGCTCCTCGGGCTCAATGATACCCAAAAACGCTTCCTCACGGAAAAAGCCGTCTGCGTCTATAGCTTTGCAAACCGCCTTTTCCGCCGTTACCTCCATTACCGCCTTTTCCGCCGTTTCCGATGTGTTGCACGATCGCGTGTCGGAAATACTCTCATTCACGCAAATAAATCTGCTGTCAAGTACGACCTCCTTTCTGCGCTTTGCCGCGTTCAGAAAAAACTGCTGTATCTCGGATGACGTGAGAATGCCGTATTTCTCGAAAAGCGCGGGGCAAAAGAATCCACGTTTTATGGCAACGTCAACGACCTTGTTTACGAAATCGTAGCTTATACAGCTCTTCCTTGCGAAAAGCATCGCGCAATCGGAATCCCACTGACAGTAGTATCCGTTCTGACCGTATATTTTGCCAAGCAGCTTTACTATCACAGCAAAGCCCTCAAGTCCGAGCTCTGCCTCGATAAGCTCAATTTTTTCGTCCTCAACACACGGTAAGGAAAAATAATCCAATCCCTTTTTCATTGTAATCCTCCAATTATTTCTTTGACTGCCCCAAAGTGGGAGAGCTTTTGTGTTTTATAATTACTTTGTTGTATTTGTGGCGCGGATCTTTGCCGCTTGCACATATTATACCTCGAAAAATTTTGGCACGCAGTATCACACAGTGTCATATTTTTATTTTTGATCACGTAATATCTAAAAAACACAAGGGATGGACGAGGAATGAAGATCATCGAAATAATTCTGACTGCAATATCGCTTGCCACCGACGCTTTTGCGGCGTCGATCGGCAGAGGAATATCAAAACGAAGACCGGACTTTACGTACGCCCTTACGACCGCACTCGCGTTCGGAGTGTTTCAGGCGGTCATGCCTTTGATCGGCTGGACTGTTGGCTCGGCATTTGCGGGCATCGCCGGACGCGTTGCGCCCGTTGTATCCTTTGTTCTCCTCTGCGGAATAGGTGTGGGGATGATCTATGACACGCTGGCGGATCCCTGCTCCCGACAAACAAAAAAAGGACCAACCCTTATCGGGCTGGCCGTTGCTACAAGTATTGATGCTTTATCTGCGGGAATAGGGCTTGGAATGTACGGTGCTCCTATCACCGTTTGCTCGCTTATAATAGGCGGTGTTACGTTTCTTCTCTCTATTGTCGGAGTTTTGCTGGGAAACGTCCTCGGAAGCAAATGCGGAAGGGCGGCAACCTTTCTCGGGGGTGTCCTTCTCTGCGGTATCGGAATAAAGATACTTGTCGAGGCTTTTATCGGAGGCTTTTGACAGTCACACTCATCGGGCGCGCGGGTGTTGCGAATGCGTACGCTCTCTATGCTGTGCTATGCTTTGCTCTGCTTTCCTTTACTCTGTGAAAAAATGCATACACGGTGTATACATTTTTACATAAAATGCTTGCGTTGTGCTTGCAGGTGAACACCTCATCCGACGCAGACGCGGTAGGGGTCCCATAGAATACGAGGGCGAAGCCGAATTAGGCTCCTGCACTCGCCGGGCGCAGAGCGTTGAGGACGGCGAGGACCATAACGCCAACGTCGGCGAAGATTGCGAGCCACATATTTGAAAGTCCGATCGCTCCGAGGATTAGGCAAAGGAGCTTTACTCCGATTGCAAAGTAAACGTTCTGATTTACTATGGTGACCGTTTTTCTTGCGAGCCGGATCGCTGTCGGGAGCTTTCTGAGGTCGTCGTCCATGAGAACGACGTCAGCAGCTTCTATAGCCGCATCAGAGCCGAGCGCACCCATCGCAATACCAACGTCCGCGCGTGAAAGGACGGGAGCGTCGTTTATTCCATCGCCTGCAAATACTGTTTTTTTGTTGCTGTCAGAGATCAATTCCTCGATCACCTGCACCTTATCCTGTGGCAGAAGCTCGGCGCGGAGGTCTGTTATTCCTGCCTCTGAGGCGATCCGCTCTGCTTCTGCGAGGCTGTCACCGGTCAGCATTACCGTTCTGCGTATACCTGCCGCCTTCAGCTCGGATATGGCTTCTCTTGTGCCGTCCTTGAGCGTATCGGAAAGCGATATACTGCCAATGATCTTGCCGTTGCAAGCCACGGTCACGCGGCCTTTTGATGCTTCAGGGTCGCATGCAAGCTCGCTCATAAGGCGCGCGTTGCCGACAGCTATCTCTTTTCCGTCGATCTTTGCAAGGACGCCGTTCCCTGCAAGCTCCCGGACGTCGGATATGCGGGAGAGGTTGGGGGTGCGACCGTAAGCCGCAAGTATTCCTGCCGCTATCGGGTGCGACGAATGTGCCTCTGCGTGCGCGGCAAGCTCGATTACCGTGTCTGCCATATCTGCAGGCTCTACCGATATGACGCGGAATTTTCCTTGAGTAAGAGTTCCCGTCTTATCAAACGCAACTGTGTCCGCGTTGGCGAGAGTTTCTATGTAGTTTGAGCCCTTTATCAGTATTCCCTGTCTGCTTGCGGCGCCTATTGCGGCAAAAAAGGTGAGTGGGACGCTTATTACGAGCGCACACGGGCAGGATATTACAAGGAATGTAAGCGCGCGGTATATCCATTCGCCGAAGGTGCTTCCGCCGCCTGCCGCGAGGATGATGAGTGGGGGCACTACCGCAAGCAAGAGTGCGGATATGCAGACAACGGGGGTGTAGACGCGCGCGAATTTCGTTATGAATTTTTCGGAGCGTGATTTTTTCGAGCTTGCGTTTTCCACAAGGTCGAGTATTTTCGACACGGTGGATTCGCCGAACGGTTTTGTCGTTCGTATTTTCAGCACGCCCGAGAGGTTGATGCAGCCGCCGGGTATCTCGTCGCCGATCCTTACCGATCTCGGTATGCTTTCTCCTGTAAGGGATGACGTATCAAGTGTGCTTTCGCCGTCAGTGACGATGCCGTCTATCGGTACTCTTTCGCCGGGACGGACAACCGTTACACTTCCGACAGCGACCTCGTCGGGATCGCATTCGGTTATTTCACCGCCATCGCACTCAACGTACGCAAAGTCGGGTCGGATATCCATCAGCGCGCCGATGCTTTTTCTGCTTTTGCCTACTGCGACGCTTTGGAACAGCTCCCCTATTTGGAAAAGCAGCATTACGGCGACGCATTCGGTGAATTCTCCGAGTACTGCCGCGCCGACGGTTGCCGCCGCCATGAGGAAGTTCTCATCAAACGGCTGGAGGTTGATGATGCCGTGAAGCGCTCCTATCAGCACGTCGTAGCCTACGGCGAGGTATGCTCCGAGCAGGAGGGCGGTACTGATCATCGTGTTGGGTACAAGCTCTCCCGCGGCTGTCAGTAATGCGGATATTATGATTCTTACAAGTGTATTTCTTTGTTTTCTTGTCATGTGGTGGTCCTTTGAACTCCAAAAAATATTGATTGGTTTTGGCGTTTGATGCGGCGCCGCCGCGGCACGCGAAGCGTGCCGTCCCCGCAAAGCGGGGGCAAGCCGCCTACGGCGGCGCGGCGGCGCCTGTATTGCCGGTGCAAATAAAACTATCGCTTTGCAAGGTGATTTTAATATATATCGCAGTGGCGGTCGATTTTTCTGCAAGCCTTTAATATGGACTTGAGTACATCGGGCGCAGAAGCACCTTCCTCGAATTCAATCGCGATCTTCTGTGTCATGAAATTTACGTTGACCGATTTGACGCCGTCAAGCTTTGAGCATGCCGCCTCCATCTTGCTTGCGCAGCCTGCACAGTCAACGTCGATCCTGAATACCTTCTTCATATGTATCAAACCTCCCTTCCCTCGTCGTCACAGTCGGAGATATGTATTATCGCCATGTCGAGTATGAGGCGTATGTGCTCGTCGGCAATCGAATATACCATCTTCTTTTCGCTTCTTTTTGCTTTTACAAGGTTTGCCCTTCTCAGTATGGAGAGGTTGTGACTGACCGCGGATTGCTCCATATCAACAGCCTCGCATATGTGGGTTACACATTTGCTGCCGTCAAGCAACGCCTTGAGTATCTTTATTCTGCCCTCGTCGGCAAATAATTTGAAAAAACGCGCGATTTCAATGGATGCGGGTGCGCTTCCCTGCGTGTATCTTATCATGAGCTTCGTTCTCCTTATATGCATGAAAAAATCTTCATATGAAAATTATATCATATAACATTCCGTTTGTCAAGTGCTTTTTCACCAAATTTCGAAAAAATATTAAATTAACAATTTTTTTCGGATGCAGGTATAAAAAAATACATAATTTTGCTATATAATATAATGGTATAAGAATAATCGCATACCGAAAGGAACTGAATATATGCATACAGATAAAAAAATGAGGCTGATGTGGTGGGTTACTGCAGCGGTAACCGTCATCGCAGTTGTGCTTGCAACGGCTTCAATGATATTGGAATTCGATAGCGAGATCGGATATTACGCCCACTCTGCCCCACTGCACGTCACGTCTCAGATACTGATCGCTTTGCTTACCGTGTTCGTTGCGGTAATTATCTTTACGTTCAAAAAGCACGAGATATGCCCTGTTATTTATCATAACGCAGCTCCGTTCCGCTTCTTCGCATCAATGACAGCCTGCCTGTCTCTTCTCAATACCTACGTTGAGTTTACAACACTCCGATCACTCTTTGGAACGCAGACGTCGCCGATGTCGAGTGCAAACGTTATCACGATCCTCGCTCTTGTCTTGTCGGTAGCTTCTTTCTTCGTGTATTTCGCTTACTGCTTCGGCAAAAACGATAAAAAGAGTGACGGACGCGGACTCTGCGGAATGGTAGCTGTCGGATATCTGCTCGTTCACCTTATGGAAACCCACCTCGTCTGGCCGGCGCAGATGAATAACCCCGTAAAGACGGCACTCCAGACCGCTCTTATTGCTCTTATCTTCGCCCTTACCTATACGTTCAAGTGCGAATTTGCGATAAATAAGGCAAGCGGACGCCTCCGTACCTTCTTTATGCTTATTTGCCCGATATTTGTTTTGACTTTCTCCATACCTACGGTAATAGCTTATTACGCTCGTATATACACAAGCTTCAACACCCTCGTTGACGCTATATACATGACCTGCGCGTGCGGATTCGTGCTTGCTTCCTATATGCCGCAGGATAAGGCTCGCCCGATCGCTGCGGCAGAGTGGGCGGAAATAACCGCAAGCATTGAAGTCGAAAACGATAAAAGCGCGGACGCGGAAGAAGCCTGCGTCGCAGAATCCGAAAAGGAAGGACAGCAAAATAATGAAGAATAAAAATAATCTCAGAAAAATAACAGCGGCGGTGCTTGCGCTTATATCCGTTCTTTCGGTGATGATGCTCCCGTCCTGCGCAAATCCGCCCGAGCTTTCCGAAATAAAGCCGACTATCGAGGTGCTTATAGAAAACTCGAGAAAGGTAAATCATATGCTCTTCGGCGAGGGACTGCCCATCGCTTACTATGAGGATAAAACGGATTCTGAAGGTAATCCCGTTCCCGTTGAAACGGAATATGAGAACTATTACCTCGTAGATTTTCGCGCACCGTATTTCGAAAAGGATGAAGAAGAAAAGGATGATGAAGAGAAGAAGAAAGGAAACGGCTTCTTTATGATCGAGCAGATCAAAGCGGAGGCAGAAAAGGTGTATTCTCCTGATTATATCCGACCGCTTTACGATATGTTCTTTACCGGTCACTACGATTCCGATAAGGGCGGAGTTGTCCGCGCAAACTATATCGACGGCGAGAACGGTATCCTTAAGCTCAAAACGTACGAGGCATACATTAAGGGCGAAATGCGTACCTTTGACTACGATTCCATCGTCATAATCAAGCCGAGCACCGCCGATTTCGTTACCTTTACGATAGATTCCTACAAGGACGGAGAAAAGCTCAACATCCGTCTTACAATAGTCAAAACCGAAAACGGTTGGCGTCTCGATTCACCGACGTATTGAAGAGAATTTGAATAAGATGCGGGGGAACAGCCTCTCCCCTTGGGGAGAGGTGGCACCGAATGTGACGGATGAGGGGTGCCTCCCTTGTGTAAAGGGGGGGTGGATTGCGAAGCAAGACGGAGGGATTGTTCGCAAAGGCATCGTTACGATTTCGAATGATCTCCTCATCCACCGCTCCGCGGTCCCCCTTCCCCACAGGGGAAGGTAATCACGCAAACCTCACTGCTACGGTGGAGCTTGACGAACCGAACTTCGTCAAGTTCCCGAACGATACAGTGCCGAAGGCAAATT
>JBGVEZ010000274.1:0-4155 GCA_045120555.1 Eubacteriales bacterium | reverse complement strand
TCTTCCGAGTACCGTTTCGTGTGAGCTTCCGTCGCCGCATCGAAGGGCTGATTGAAGTGCAAGCCGACCGAGTGAAAATCCGCTTCCGCAGCTGTCCACAAGGTGACCGCCGCCTCCGATATGCCGATAATCGTCGCCCTTCCTCATATAGAGTGAAGAGCCGGTTCCGCAGATCATGCACGCTCCGTCGTTATGCCCGAGCATGCCTGAGATAAGGCAGGGACCGTCCCCCTCGATACGGATCTTTTCAATATCGAAATACTCTTCAAAAGCACAAACGAAATCGTTATGGTAGTATTCAACCGTTGCGATTGCAGCATAGAACGCACTTACAGGTACGTTTGCAGATGAGATGAGCTTGTCTATGGTGCTTTTGCAGTTTTTCAGCGTTTTTTCAACGCCGTGGTCAAAAGGAATTCCTGCGGGATCAACGCGTCTTGCAATTACCTCGCCGTCATCGGAAAAGAGGACAGCGTCAGCCTTCGTTCCGCCTACGTCAAGGGCGATCATATATTTTTTCATACTTTTTTTCCTTTGCTTTTAGTTTCTGTGATGATATCTCTGAGCAGCTTCCAAAGGAGTGTTACCGACAGAATGCCGAGAGCGATACCCGATGCGATGATAATTGTGTCAAGCGCATATTTTTGCATCATTCCCCAATCGCTCTTTAAAGCGTAATGAATTGTCAGATAAAGCGCGTTACCGGGGGCGAGAGGGATCATTGTCGGTGTGGAGAACACGGGGGTCGGCGCGCAGAGCCTTGTGGCAAGTATCCTCGAATAAAGTGTTCCTGCGCACGAAGCTACAAACAACGAAACAAAATTGTTTGCACCGGTCGTAAGCACGAGGAAGTAAACGAGATAGATGACTATACCGCCAAGAGAGGAAAAGATTATCGTTCTTGAGGAAACGTTGCCCATGAAGGCGTATCCGAGAGAGGATGCAAACGACATCAGAAGCATTATTATAAGCGAGTGCTGTATGGGAGGACTGTAGGTATTCCAAAATCCGAACAGCTTAAGCGCAAGACCGTATCCGAGGGCGATTGATACCGCCACAAGAACGGATTCACAGATATTGAGGATTCCCGAGGTTGTGTCTCCGAGCAAGAGATCCTCTATCGAGCTTGAAAGCGCGATGCCGGGAATCAGTATCATCAACGTTCCCGTAATTATTGAGCTTACGTGTATTGGCAGAGAAGTCAGAGACAGAAGAATGATTATAACGCCCGATAAAAAGCAGGCTATGAAATTGTAAACTGCGCGATTTATTCCTCGCTCCTTGAGCGCGCGGTTATAAAGTGCCATAAATACTGCGGCGGGTACCGTCATCAGCGCATCAAGCCAGCTTCCGCCGAAGTATACTGTACACGATGTGGCAAATAAGAGATAACCTATAAATTTCTTGTAGAAGGGGCATTCGTATCCGCCCTTTATGCGCTCAAACTTATTTCTTGCGGCATCAAGCGTCATTTTTCCCTCGCAAATGCTTCTTGAAAGGGTGTTAAGCTTTTCAATTCGCTTAAAGTTGCTTTCGGTGGAGGTAATTCTTCTTGAAGAGGTATAGGATGTGCCATCAGATTTTTTGACGGTCATAACGATTGCTTTTATGATGCAGAAGACCTCTGTGTCCTGCGCACCGGCGCTGCTGCAGATCCTTGATACGGTATCCTCGACGCGATTGATCTCGGCGCCGTTTTTTAAGAGACATTCTCCGATGTCGAGTGAGAGCTCACAAAGCTCGTTTGTGCATTCCGGCATAAGTTTGTCCTTTCGGGTAGGTTAGCAAAGCCTGACCTGCAGTATACCGAGGTCAGGCTTGAATTTGTTAATTAAGATAGTCCGCAAGCTCTACTCCGAGCATGGGAGCAAGTCTTGTAACGAGAACGCGGTATCTCATATAGGGGTGGAACTTGAGAGCCTGAAGGAAGAGCTCCTCGGAAACGTTGATCTCTTCAAGCTCGGTAGCGGCACCCGCAACCTTCATAAGAGACATAAGCTTTTCGTCTGTGGGGAGAGTTTCGAAGATGATCTCTCGGATTCTCGGCCAGCTTTCCTTGAGCTTCTGTACGTCTATCTTATCGGTGATGGTGGGAGTATTGAGCTTCTTTACCTCGGGAATCTGCTCGGGGGAGAATGCCGCATAAACATCGTCCCAGTTGGTATCGTCTGCGTGGGGCTCGATCTCGGTAAGTCTTTCGGCGAGGTTTCTGTAAAGTCTGTTTACGAATACTGTCGCAACGCCGACCTTCTTGCCGTGGAACTCGGGCCAGATGCCTCTTGCGAGCTTGTAGCATTCAAGGTAGTGGGAAACAACGTGCTCGGCACCGGATGCGGGACGGGAGGAGAGCGCGAGCTTCATTGCGATACCCGAAAGAACGAGTGCTTCCATGATTGCACCTGCTGCTTCTTCATCGTTTGCACCGACCTTGTCCGCAAGAGAAACGATCTTTTCGATAGCGTCCTCTGTAAGCTTTGCAACTGCGGGGCAGTAGTATTCGCCCGTAAGAAGCTCGGAGATTCTCCAGTCTGCAAGACCTATGTACTTTGCGACCATATCGCCAAAGCCCGCAGCCTTGAGCTCAAGGGGAGAATTTGCGAGGATCTTTGTATCTGCAAGGATGACCTCGGGCTGCTCAGCCTTCCAGGATTCCTTGAAGTTGTTTTCGATGATGGGCGCTGTGTCGGATGCAAAGCCGTCCATAGAGGGAGCTGTTGCGAAGATGCAGAAGCGCTTGCCGAGACCGAATGCAGTAACACGGCAGATGTCGTTGAGAGAGCCGGTACCGACCGAGATGATGCCGTCAACGTCACCGCAAAGAGCCTTGAGCTCGTTCACGGATTCGATCTTTGCGTACATCATATTGTCGTAAATTATCTTTTTGAGAACGAAGCCGCTTCCCTCAAGCGATTCAACGATTCCATCGGATGCGCGAAGGGTATTATTGTCGGCAACGAAGAGAAGCTTTTTGGGGAATCCTGCCTCGGTAAGAGCCTCGCCAACGCGGTTAACAAGACCGCTTTCGATCCTTACGACCTTTGTTGCACACTTATGCTCGCGTCCGCAAGCGCAGTTTTCGAGATTTTTGAGAATTTTATTGAGATCCATTACATAAATCCTTTCTGTGTGTCTTACTGTTCCATAATGAAACAAAATTTCGCATACATATATATTTTACACCAATTTTTGTGTTTTGTCAAGTGCTTTTCGATAATCTGAGTAAATATTAATAAATATTTTATATACCGTCGTCTTGAAAAAGGGGACTTGACAAATTTTTTGGGATGTGATATAATAGTATACGGATATTACAACCACGCTTTTTTATGAGGGTAAATATATGAAAAAAATACTTGCCGCTATAGGAATTCTGATTTTAATAGTTCCGACAGCACTTGCAATACTCTTTTATAATAACATACTGATCGAAGAAAGCCTTAAAGAAAGGCTTTTGCGTGCAGAGGTGACCGACGAATACGGCACGCTGTACGAATACACGTCCGAATCGGGCGGAGATGATAAGACGGTATTTGATATACTCCGCTCGTTTTCCTCGTTAAGTGAGAGGAGCATGAGCAAAAAGAGTGACCTTGTAAAGCTGTTTGATGACAGCTCACTCTCCGACCAAAATCCTAAATGCTCAAGATTTTACGTAAAATACCGCACGAATCACGCTGAATACTCGGTTGAGCTGTTTATTACCGACAAGGAGCGTAACGGAAGCTACATTGCCTATCTTGCGATAGACGAGGATAACGTTGTTTGTTTCGATGACATTGCAAAGAAGAAGCTCCTTACCTGTAAATTCACGTATTCCATATATAACAATTCTCCCATCCCCACGCTTACGGTGGGGGACAGAATTATAAAGTATTCGACCGCAAGCTGGAGGGTGCAGACCGCAAACGGCGAATTTGTTGACGTGCCCTGCGACGACGGTGCTTCCGCTTCGCTTGATGACTTCACCTCGCAGTTTGCGTTCAGCGTAAAGCCGGACGCGGCATCGGTAAGAGTCCGTGACGAAAACGATTCCGAGCTTTATAACGCCGATCTTTCCGCCTTCGGAGGCTTTACCTTGGCACGTTCGGGCAAGCTTACAGTTGACGTTACCGCCTTCTGGTATCAGAAAAGCGATCGCTCATATTACGGTACCGT
>JBGVEZ010000273.1:0-3863 GCA_045120555.1 Eubacteriales bacterium | reverse complement strand
CACTTCGATGAGGTTGGAATGATCGTAACGGATATCAAAGAGGGAGGCTTCCTTACCGTTACAAGTATAGGCGGAATCGACTCAGCTCTTCTTCAGGCATCTGACGTTGTAATTTACGGAAAGGAGAAGCTGTTTGGCGTTGTTGCATCAACACCGCCCCATCTTTCCACGCCTGATGACAGAAACAAGCTGAAAAACATAAATGAGCTTTTAATTGACACCGGATATTCAAAGGAAACGCTTGAAAAGCTTATAAGGATCGGAACTCCTGTCGGCTATTCAACCGTATATTCCGAGCTTAAGAACGGAAAGATATGCGGAAAAGCTCTTGACGATAAGGCATGCGCGGCTTGTGCAATTTACGCGCTTGCAAATATTCCGGCAGAAGAGCTCTACGGAGACGTTTACATGCTTCTTTCTATATTTGAAGAAACAGGTGGTGGAGGTGTAGTTCCCGCCGCATTCGGTATTGAGCCGGACTACGCGATGGTAATTGACGTTGACCTTGCCGCAGTTCCGGATGCAAAGAATCCCACCAGCATAGAAATGGGGAAAGGACCGTCCATTACTTACACCACTGCTACTGACCTTAATCTTACAAAGATGCTCCACCGCGCTGCAAAGGAAGCAGAGATACCTACGCAGAAGTTTGTTTCCGCGGCATCTACGGGCACAAACTCCGTAAGACTTCATCTGACCGGCAACGGTATCCCGGTTGTTGACGTAGGTCTTCCGCTTGCGTTTATGCATTCGGCTACTGAAATCGTAGATATGGTCGACTGTGAGTCATTGGCTAATCTTGTCACACTTTTCGTAAAGAACGAAAACATCGGAAAGGAGTACAATTCAAATGAGTGAAATGTTAAAAGGAATTGACCTTGTGAAAGCTCTTTCGCTTGCCTTCGGACCGACCGGATGCGAAAAAGAGGTAAGAGAGCTTATTTACTCTCAGATAAAGGATCTCGGGGCTGAGATCAAAAAAGATAAAATGGGAAATATGTGCGCTCTTTTGAAGGGCACTCTTCCCGAAAATGAAAGAAAAACCATAATGATCAGCGCTCACATGGACGAGGTCGGATTCATGGTAAAGCATATCGACGGAGAGGGCTACGTTAAGCTCGTTACTGTCGGTGGTATTGATGACCGTGTAATTGCCGGTAAAAGAATCGTTTTCAAGAACGAAAACGGCGATAAATATAACGGTGTTATCTGTATTAAAGCCATCCACCACAGAACAGCTGATGAGCGTGGAAAGGTAATTCCGCTTGATAAGATGTACGCAACTCTCGGATGTAATACAAAGGAAGAGGCGGAGGAGCTTATCGACACCGCAGATTTTGCTGTATTTGATTCCGAATTCGTTACGTTCGGAGAAAATAATTCCTTCGTTAAGTCAAAGGCACTTGACGACCGAATGGGCTGTGCTGCGATGATAGAGATCATGCAGAGATGGAAAGAGGCAGGCTTTACACCGAAGCACGACGTACTGTTTGCATTTACGGTTCGCGAAGAAACCGGTCTTTCAGGAGCAGGAGTTGTTGCTCACAAATACGCTCCCGATTATTCGATCGTTCTTGAATGTACAGCGGTTGCGGATCTTCCCGACGTTCCCGCTCATAAGCGAGTTGGCGCGCTCGGCGATGGAGGCGCTGTTTCGATAGTTGACCGTTCAACCATTTACCCCGAAGAAATGATATCGCTCGCTATGAATACCGCAGAAAAATACGGTATAAAGGCGCAGCTTAAAAAGTACGTATCCGGCGGTAACGATGCGGGACATATCCATAAGAGCGGCAAGGGTGTTAAGACGCTTGCGATATCCGTTCCCACCCGCTATTTGCATTCCGCGGCATGCGTTGCGCATTGGAATGATTATGAGGCCGTAAGAGATCTTGCGGAAAAAATTATAATTGAACTTTGATTTGAAAGGCAGGAATATAAAATGTACGAACTTTTAAGAAAGCTTTGTAAAGCAAACGGAGTTGCAGGCAGAGAAGCCGATATAAGAAACACCATTTCAGAAATTATGACACCTTATTGCGACGAAATTACCGTCGACAATATGGGCAACCTTATCTGCTTCAAGAAGGGAAGCGGAGAGAATCCCGAAAAAGTCATGCTCTGCGGACATATGGACGAAATTGGTTTCGTTGTTACGTTTATTGAGGATGACGGTGCGATTCGTATAGCAAGCATGGGCGGAATTAATTATACCGCCTCTGCTTTCACAAACGTCGTTTTCAACAACGGAACTCAGGGTGTACTTGTTCCCGAAAGCGGAGCAACACCGTCGTTCGATAAGTGCTATATTGATATCGGTGCAAAAGACAGAAAGACCGCCGAAAAGAAGGTAAAGGTAGGCGACGTTTGCCGCTGCGTTCCTTCGGTTACAAGGCTTATGGGCACAAGAGTTTGCGGAAGACCGCTTGACGACAGAGTAGGCTGTGAGGCAGTAATTCTTGTTGCGGAAAAGCTCAAGGACGGATGCTACGACGATATGTATTACGTTTTCTCAGTTCAGGAGGAGGTAGGATGCCGCGGCGCAAAGACTGCAGCATATGCAATTGCTCCTACGAGATGTATCGTTTACGACGTTACCGGAACGGGCGACGTTAAGGGTGCAAAGCCTATGAAATGCGCACTCGGTGACGGCGCGGCGATAAAGATCAAGGACAGCTCTGTAATTTGTAACGACGTTATGGTCGACGAGCTTGTTGCCTGTGCAAAGGAAAACAAGATCAAATATCAGCTTGAAATTCTGACATACGGCGGAACGGATACAAGCTCTATTCAGGTGGCAGGAGCAGGCGCGATCGGATCTGCGCTTTCTATCCCCACAAGATATATTCACTCCGGCGTTGAGCTTCTTGATATGGCTGATCTTAAGGCATGCGTTGAGCTCACGGCTGCATACCTCAACAGAAAGAGATAACTATGGAATTTTCAAATGAACTTTTAACACTCGTCAAGGAGGCAAACGTTGCACTTGCCGATATATTTGCCGATCTTGACGAAACCTCAAGAATTAATACAAACAGAGTTCTCAATTCATTTGCAGACCACCACGTTTCGGATTCGCTTTTTGCCTATACAACGGGATACGGCTACGATGACAGAGGCCGAGATACACTCGATGAGATCTTCGCAGACGTGTTCGGATGTGAGGATGCTATGGTAAGGCATAATATTGTCAATGGAACACACGCTATATCGACAGCGTTATTTGGCGTTCTTCGTCCGGGTGACGTAATGATCTCGGTAACCGGAAAACCGTACGACACGCTTGACGAGGTTGTAGGTGTTACCGGCACTCCGGGTAACGGCTCTCTTGCGGATTACGGTGTCAGATACCGTCAGATAGATATGATCGACGGTCAAAGAGTTGATCTCGACGCTGTAAAGGCAGCAGTTGCTGAGGAAGGAGAACACGCAAAGCTTGTGTTTATCCAGCGCTCCAAGGGATATATGAATCGAAGAACCCTTACTGTTTCGGAAATCGGTGAAATTGTAAGAGCGGTTAAATCCGTTAATCCCGATACACTCGTTGCTGTTGATAACTGCTACGGCGAATTCACCGAAACTATCGAGCCCGGTCACGTAGGTGCTGATCTTATGATGGGATCTCTTATCAAGAATCCCGGCGGCGGAATGGCAGAAACGGGCGGATATATAGCAGGAACAAAAAGAGCCGTTGAGCTTGCCTCCTACCGTCTTACAAGCGTTGGAGTAGGTAAGGAGGTAGGCTGCTCGCTTACCGTTCTTCGCAACTTCTATAAAGGCTTGTTTTATGCACCGCATACCGTTTCGCAAGCAATTAAAACGGCTCATCTTGCTGCATATATTTTCGATAAGCTCGGATATAC
>JBGVEZ010000272.1:0-10888 GCA_045120555.1 Eubacteriales bacterium | reverse complement strand
GTAAAGCAACCTCATGACGATGACAGATACCGCGTTTCTCTCAGATCGAATTGTGCCCTTGACGTCAGCCGTATATGTGCTCACTTTGGTGGCGGCGGACACAAAAAGGCGGCAGGATGCACGATTGTTGCGGATAGCCTTGACGAGGTTACCGACAGAGTACTTTCGCAGATACACGTTTAATAAGAGCCTTTCCCTTGATGGGAAGGCTTTTTTAATTCAATGGAGAGGCTTGCTCCTCCCGTTTTGTTTTGACCTTCCCCTCATCGGTCAACCTTCCCCTGACACCTTCTCAGGTGGGTGAAGCAGACCGTCGGGGACGCCGGTCCCTACGGATGACCTTCTCCTTTTTTAATTTAGTACCCCGACGCCTGCATTTAGATACAGCGCGAAGAAAAGCCAAATTATATACGGTAACATCAGCCAGCCGGCAAGCTTTGATTCTTTGCCGAAATTTTCGGCGCACAGCACGGCGAGAACGCAAAGCAGGGCAATTATCGCGTAAGCGACCGACAGCGCCATAAACCTGAAAAATACGATGCTCCACGAGAAATTGACTGCAAGCTGCAAGGCATAAAGCGTAAGTCCGCGGGATCTCGTTTCATTATCGGGCTTTACGTAAACGAGGTAGGCAGCTGTACCCATAAGTGCGTACAGAATTATCCACGCAATCGGAAAAACGATCGCGGGGGGCGACAGCGGCGGTTGTGTCATTTCGGTGTAGCCCTCCGACATATTTCCTGACAGCAGGGCAGAGAAGACGCCGACAAGCTCCGCGATGCCTATGCTTATAAGAAGTCCCCATATACTGAATTCTTTTTTTGCTTCAGAGTTATCCATAATAATTCTCCCTTCAAAAATAAAGCATCTCTACCGTATTCTATGGCAGAGATGCTTTGTTTATGACGTTTTTATCTGGATTCTACCTCGGCGATGAAATTTACTCTTACGTAGTACCATTCGACGTTGCCGTTTTCGTATTCGACTCGAATTGTGAACGCCCAAAGTCCGTCAACGAGGAACCAGCTCGATTCGTCGTACCACCATTCGGTTGCGATACGGACCTCTTTCTTTTCGATATCAACCTCGTAATCAACGTTTGGATCCATTGTAAGGCGAAGCTCGGTTGCGGGATCGTCATCCGCGTCGGCAACCATATAAACGTCTGCGCCCTTCATGCCGTCCTTTACCGGAATAGTTATCATTTTGCCGCGGCTTATATCCATCGGGTTATTGCTCGTCTGATACTTGTCGATCGCCTTCATATGGCTTTCCTCATCGTAGTCGCCGACAAAGGCAAGCATAACGCTTCCTGCGTTTGCGGGAGGCTTCGGCTTTTGCGCCGTGCATGATGCGAGCAGGGAAATTAAGGTAAGGAGCGCGAGAATAAGTGCAAGTGATCTTGAGTATTTACCTGTCATAACCGTTCCTTTCTCTCCAATTACGGAGAACTTGAATTTTTACAAAAGCGGGGTGCCGCCAAAGCAACACCCCAAAGTAGTTAAATTATGCTTCCTGAGACTTCTTGTAAGCGTCAACTATCTTAGCTGCGATGTTGCCGGGAACCTGCTCATAGCCTGTAACCTCAAATTCGTAGCTGCCTCTGCCCTGTGTCATAGCGCGGAGAGCGATAGTATAGTCGTTCATTTCAGCCTTCGGAGCGCTTGCTTCGAGAACTGTGTATCCGCTCTTCTGTGCGGGATTCATACCGAGAACGCTTCCGCGTCTCTTGTTAAGGTCGCCCATAACGTCGCCGACGAGTGCTTCGGGAACTGTAACCTTAAGAGTACCTACGGGCTCGAGGAGGACGGGAGCTGCAAGTCTGAGACATTCCTTATATGCAAGAGATGCTGCCATCTTAAAGGACATTTCATTAGAGTCAACGTCGTGGTAGGAGCCGTCGTAAAGGTCAGCAGCGAGGTTAACAACAGGGAAGCCTGCTACACCCTTCTGCATTGCATCAAGGATACCCTTTTCAACTGCGGGATGGAAGTTCTTCGGAACGGAACCGCCGAACGTAGATTCTGTGAACGTAAGGCCGGGATCCTCACCGGGAGAGAAGGTGATCTTAACGTGACCGTACTGACCGTGACCGCCGGACTGCTTCTTATGCTTACCTTCAACCTGAACCTTCTTTGTGATCTTTTCGCGGTATGCGATCTTGGGCTCTTCGAGAGCAAGACCTGTCTTGAATCTTGTTGCGAGCTTAGCAACGAGGATCATGAGGTGCATTTCGCCGAGACCGGAGATAAGGAGCTGCTTTGTTTCCTTGTCGTTTTCGTAGCTGAGAGTGAGATCTTCCTCAAGAAGCTTTGCGATACCCTGGGAGATCTTATCCTCGTCGCCCTTTGCGAGAGGCTTAACGGCTCTTGCCATAAAGGGCTTGGGGAATACTGTGGGAGCGTATGTGATATTACCGTTGATGGAGAGGGTGTCGTTGGTGTTGGTGTTAACGAGCTTAGCTACCATACCGATATCACCGCATTCGAGAGAATCGACCTCGGTCTGCTTCTTACCCTTCATTGTATAGATGTGAGCGATCTTTTCCTGCTGACCGTTTGTGCTGTTGAGAAGGACGGTATCCTTTCTGATCTGGCCCTGCATAACCTTGAAGAAGGACATCTTACCTACGAACGGGTCTGCTACGGTCTTGAATACGAAGATTGCGGGAATTCCTGTGGGCTCGATTGCAAGAGGTGTTTCCTTACCGTTAACGATAATTGTTTCTTCCTTCTTTGCAGTATGTCTGGGGAAGGATTCAACGATAGCGTCAAGGAGGTTGCTGATACCCCAGAGGTTTGTAGCACATCCACAGATAACGGGAACGATATCGCCGTGGATGATACCCTGGTGGATAGCTTCAACTGCTTCTTCTCTGGAGATCTCTTCGCCCTCGAAGAACTTTTCCATAAGCTCGTCGCTTGTGCTTGCGATAGCCTCGAAGAGCATGTCTCTGAATTCGCCTGCTTCCTCAAGAACGTCAGCGGGAACATCATAAGGAGTAGCCGCGCCCTTCATGCCTACCATATACTTATAGCCCTTCATATCAACGAGGTCGAGGAACGCCTTAACGTCGCCGTCGATAACCACGGGGATAGTGAGAGGACAAACCTTCTTACCGAATGTATCGTGGAGGTTGTTAAGAACCTTTCTGAATCTTGCCTCGGGATCGTCAAATTTATTTACAAAGAATGCCTTGGGAAGACCTGCCTCTGTAGCGTAGTCCCAAGCGAGCTCTGTACCGACTTCAACGCCTGCCTTACCGTCAACAACGATGATTGCGCTGTCGGCAACGCGAGTGGCCTGCTTTACCTCGCCTACGAAATCAAGGTAACCGGGGGTGTCGATAATATTTATCTTACAGTTTCTCCAAACCAGGGGAGCTGTGGAAGCGGAGATAGAGAAGCCTCTCTTTACTTCTTCGGGATCGTAGTCGCTGACTGTGTTTCCGTCAGCTGCCTTGCCGAGACGGTCAGTTTCGCCTGCCGCAAAGAGCATAGCCTCTGTGAGTGCTGTCTTACCGCTTCCAAGGTGACCGAGGAGAGCGATGTTTCTGATTTGTTTGGTTTCGAAATTAGCCATAATAGTTTTCCGTGCCTTTCATTTGGTGTTTTTACCCGATATATTCGGGCGAGAGATTACGTAAGTCGCCTTTCCGTGCCGTTATCGCATCTCTTCTTTGGTATTTCTTTCGAATTTGTTAGCGATTAAATGATAACTCAACATAACAACATTAATATTATACTATATTTTTGAATATTTTTCAATGGCTTTTTGCAAAAAAATCCTCGTTCAATATGTAGAATTTTTGCCCTCAAAATTGTGCAACTTGCACAAAAGCAAAAAATGGGGCTGTCGCACTGAATAAGTGAGACAGCCTCAAAAGCCATTGATTTGGTGTATTTTAAAGCGAATCCACGTAGTCGCACGCGGCGAGAGCGGCAACGGTTCCGTCGCTTACTGCGGTCGTGAGCTGGCGTATGCTCTTTTCGCGGCAGTCTCCCGCAACGAATACTCCGGGCGTTACCGTAAGGCAATTTTCTCCGCTCTGTGCGTATCCGCCGCCGTTAAGCTCGATGAGCTCGGCAAAAGTGTCCATATCGGGGGCCTGACCTACGGCAACGAATGCACCGTTACAGTCAATTACCGTTTCTTCACCCGAAATAACGTTTTTTATACGAACTGCGGAAAGTGAATCCTCGCCGATAAATTCGGTGGGGGTGGAGCTCAGAATAAATTCGACGTTTGCTTTTTCCTTAAGGCGGTCGACAACGTGTGCTTCTCCGCGAAATTCATCGCGTCTGTGGATAAGATATACCTTTTCGCAAAGCTCTGAAAGAAGCAGAGCATCCGCAAGGGCTGTGCTTCCGCCTCCGATTACGCATGTGGTCTTTCCCTTGAAGAACGCGCCGTCGCATACCGCACAGTATGAAACGCCTCTTCCCGTAAGCCTTTCCTCACCTTCGATGCCGAGCTTTTTGTGGTGTGCTCCGGTTGCGAGGATGAGGGCTTTTCCTTCGTAATCGCCGTATTCGCCGTGGCAAACAAAGCCGCTATCCGTCTTTTCTACTGATACGACCTTATCAAATTCACTAACGGTACCGAATTCCATTGCCTTGTCGAGAAGATTTGACGCAAGGTCGGCACCGCTGATGCTTCCGACAACGCCGGGATAATTTTCAACTCCGGGGGAGAGAACTATCTGACCTCCGAAGCTTTCCTTTTCGATCACAACGACCGATTTTCTTGCTCTTGATGCATAAAGGGCTGCTGTCAGACCCGCAGGTCCCGCGCCTACAATAACTATATCGTACATAATATTTTCCTTTCGCTTTCGTAATGGAAATGGGGTCACACGTACCTATCCGCATGACCCCACAATAAATTGCGGCAACAATTTAGTATTTATACATTATTTGAATTATTTTTTGAGGACAGAGCCTTCAGCAAACTTCTTTACGTTCATAATACCTGCGTACAGCTCAACTCCGTTTTCTCCTGCGGCAACGAGCGTGGGCGCCTGTGTAATCCCGTATTTCTTTGCTACCTCAGGCTCCTCGTCTGCCACTACCTTGTCGTAGTCAACGCCCGCTCTGTCAAGCATGCTTATTGCAACCTTACAGTTGGGGCAGGTTCTTGTAGTAATAAGCAGGGGCTTTTCGAGCTCGACCTCTGTAACAAGTCTGAGGATATCGTCATCCTCCTTGACCTTCGGACCGTTTCTCTTGAGCTTGGATGTAGCGATGTTGTATTCAAGTCTTTCCTTGAATTCCTGCGACTTACCGTCGTTCCAGTTTTGTACGGGGCGATAGTATCCGGTAATTCTGCTGTAGACCTCGGTGGTCGTTCCGCACTCGGGACACGTATAGACCTCGCCCTCAATGTAGCCGTGATTGCGGCATACTGAGTATGTGGGGGAGAGCGTGTAATAGGGAATACGGTAGTTTTCTGCGATCTTTCTTACGATATTCGCGGCACTCTTCCAGGTGGGAAGCTTTTCACCGAGGAAAGCGTGGAATACAGTTCCGGAGGTGTAGAGCGTCTGGAGCTCATCCTGAATATCGAGAGCATCGAAGATGTCGTCGGTGAATCCTACGGGAAGGTGTGAGGAGTTTGTATAATAGGGGGATCCGCCGGGATTTGCTGCAGTGATGATATCCGGGTATTTTTCGGTATCGTGCTTTGCAAATCTGAAGGTTGTGGATTCTGCGGGAGTTGCCTCAAGGTTGTAGAGGTCACCGTATTTTTCCTGATAGTCGGCAAGCTTTTCGCGCATGAAGTTGAGGACGTTTCTTGTGAATTCCTGAACCTTTGCGTCGGTCATATTTGCTCTGAGCCACTTTGCATTAAGACCTGCCTCGTTCATACCGACAAGACCGATTGTCGAGAAGTGGTTATCAAACGTGCCGAGGTATCTCTTTGTGTAGGGGTAAAGACCCTCGTCGAGGAGCTTGGAGATTACCGAGCGCTTTGTCTTGAGAGAGCGAGCGGCAACGTCCATAAGGTGTTCAAGTCTCTTGTAGAAGTCAGCCTCATCCTCTGCGAGGTATGCGATTCTGGGCATATTGATCGTAACAACGCCGACAGAGCCGGTGCTTTCGCCGCTTCCGAAGAAGCCGCCCGATTTCTTACGAAGCTCACGGAGGTCAAGGCGAAGACGGCAGCACATGGAGCGCACGTCGCTCGGCTCCATATCGCTGTTTATATAGTTCGAGAAATAGGGTGTACCGTACTTTGCGGTCATCTCGAAGAGGAGCTTGTTGTTTTCGGTTTCGGACCAGTCGAAGTCCTTTGTTATGGAGTAGGTGGGGATAGGATACTGGAAGCCTCTTCCGTTAGCGTCGCCCTCGATCATTATCTCAAGGAACGCCTTGTTGACCATATCCATTTCCTTTTTACAATCCTTGTACTTGAAGTCGACCTCCTTACCGCCGATGATGCAGTTCTGCTCAGCCATATCTGCGGGAACGGTCCAGTCAAGCGTGATGTTGGAGAAGGGAGCCTGAGTACCCCATCTTGAGGGAGTGTTAACGCCGTAGATGAAGGATTCGATGCACTTCTTTACCTGATCGTACGAAAGGTTATCGATCTTTACGAAGGGAGCGAGGTACGTGTCAAACGAGGAGAATGCCTGCGCGCCTGCCCACTCGTTCTGCATAATACCGAGGAAGTTTACCATCTGGTTGCAGAGTGTTGCGAGGTGGGAAGCGGGGGAAGAGGTGATCTTACCTACGATACCACCAAGCCCTTCTTTAATGAGCTGACGGAGAGACCAGCCCGCACAGTAGCCTGTGAGCATGGAGAGGTCGTGGAGGTGGATCTCCGCGTTTTTGTGAGCGTCCGCAATTTCCTTATCGTATATTTCGTTGAGCCAATAGTTAGCTGTTATCGCGCCCGAGTTTGAGAGGATAAGACCGCCGACCGAGTATGTAACGGTGGAGTTTTCCTTTACTCTCCAGTCAAGAGCCTTAAGGTAGGAGTCAACGAGCTTTTTGTAATCGAGAGTCGTTTTGTTAAGATTTCTGAGCTTTTCTCTCTGACGGCGGTAGAGAATATACGCCTTGGCAACGTCCGAATATCCCGCCTGAACGAGAACCTCCTCTGCGCTGTCCTGAATATCCTCAACCGAAACGTGACCGTCCTTTATCTTGGGCTCGAAATCAGCGGTTACCTTAAGCGCAAGAAAATCTATTACGCTTTCGTTGTACTGTCTCTGGCAGGCATCGAATGCACTTTTTATTGCTGTGGATATTTTTTTAATATCAAATTCGGCGTAAGAGCCGTCTCTCTTAATAACGTTATACATACTTTCCCTCTTTCTCACAGTGTCCTTACATTTACATTTTGTGAAGCTCTTATATTATACCACAAAATATAGTGGTTGTCAATACCAAAAAACACAACATCTTGAGATTCGGCACTTTACACAAATTATGAACGAGCCAAGGACTTACTGTCGGAATTTGTCGGAAATAATTTTTTGGCAAAAGTGAATTACTGTATTAATATATTACAAAATCTACAAATCAAAAAAGGGGAGCTGTCGCACCGGGCAGGCGAGACAGCCCACATATGATCAATGTCCTCGCAGGGTTGTGGGGACGTATTCGTTTGCGATTGCGGCAAGACGCTCCGCATCCGGCCTTGTGATCTCGTGAAGTCCGTTACCGTTAATAAGCTCGCCCGAATCCACGAAATGCTGGAGGTAATATGCGCTTGCGCCCTCTAATGCTTTGGCTATATCGAGTATTTCGCTCTCACCGTGAAATTCCTTGACAAGGGTAGTGCGGAATTCGTATCCTATCCGTCCCTCCTTAAGAAGGGCAATCGATTCGAGAATTATTTTTGTGTCAATGCTTCTGCAGCAGATTTTCTTGTAGTCTTCATCGGTAATGCGCGTTTTTACGTCCATTGCAACGTAATCTATCAGAGAGCTGTCAATAAGCTTTTCTACAAGCTCGGGATGCGTTCCGTTTGTATCCAGCTTTACGAGGTAGCCAAGCTCCTTTATTTCCTTTATAAGCTCCGTAAGTCTTTCTCCGTAAAGGGAGGGCTCCCCGCCCGTTATGCATACGCCGTCAAGTATTCCCGCGCGCTTTCTTAAAAATGCAAGCACATCCTCATACGGAACGCCGTCGCAAGCTCCGTTTACAAGGGAAGCGTTGTGACAGAACGGACAGCGCATATTACAGCCGGGGAGAAATACTGTTGCGGCAACCTTGCCCGGAAAATCGAGCAGGGTCGTTTTCATAAGCCCCCCGAAAATTATCCTGCTTGCCATCAGTTCTCACCGTCCTTGTCCTTTGCCTGGCTTTGGCTGAATTTTTGCTTGCGCAGCTCAAGTATTTCCTCCTTAAGCGTTTGAGCACGTGTTTTTTTCTTCGGTCTTGACGCAATTTTTAATCTGAGTGCGTTAAAATATCCGACGTCTGAAAGCCATAGTATCCATGAAAAAGCGCAAAGCGCAAATATAATAAGCGATGATACGAGCGCGTAGGTGAAGCCGTCGGATCTTCCGATGAAGAAGTAAAGTCCTATAAACGGATTGTTCAAGGCAACCGTAAGCAGGGAAAAGAGACGTGTAAGAAACGAAGGGATGAATGTGGTTACCGACGCTGTTGCAAGCACGAACCAGACCTGAAATAAAAGACATACCGTCATAAACACTCTTGCAAACAGTGCCGCATATCTGCGCCTGAGTACGGCTGTCAGATATATAAAAAGTGCCCAAAAAAGCGTATATACGGCGGTGGCTGCGAGGTTTGTAGCTGTGACGACCTCGAGAAGCGGATATTCTCCGAAATTAACGATCACAATGCCGATGCAGAACGCAAGCATTACGGAAATAATAAAATAATCTATAAGCTTTTGCTTCGTTATCTTAAATAACATTTTCACTGTGCCTTTCTTTGCGGAGATGACCGCCTCCGCTTTTTTTGATGTATATAATTGTACCATGAAGAAAGGCGAATATCAAGTGGGAATTTGTGAAATTTCTTATTTCTTATCGGATTCCGCGTATTTTTTCGGAAAACGGAGGAAAAGGGAAGCAAGAGCGCGTCCGTTGAAGGGAACGAGCGGGTAAAGATAGGAATATTTTGGGGTTATCGTGCGATTTGTGCAAAGGAACGTTGCGGATAAAACGATTCCCGCCGCAAAGCCCCATACGCCGAAAAGCTCGACGAGAATAAGAAGAAGCATTCGCATAAATTTAAAAGCATAACCGAGCTCAAGCGAGCGCTGTGTGAAGTTTGCAATGGCAACAAAGCTCATAAGGAGTATGACCTCGGTTATCAGCCAGCCTGCCTCAACCGCAAATTCACCGAGGATAAGACCGCCGACAACCGATAGTGAATTCGTAAGCATATTCGGTGTGTTCATTGATGCAAGGCGGAGAACGTCAATTATGAATTCGACCAAAAACAGCTGTACGATAAGCGGTAGCTCACCCGTGTCCTCAAGCTTTAAAAAGCTCCAGCCGAGGCTTATCCAATCGGGATTCTTCACAAGCAAGAGCCAGAGCGGAACCATAAAAAGAGTCAGCCAGAAGACGACGTGCCGCAAAAGGCGGATATACGTTCCGGTCATCGGCGGAAAATAGAAATCTCCCGTCTCCTGCATGAAATCGAATATCGTCGTCGGCAGTATCATGATCTCCGGCGAATTGTCAACTACAATAAGAATATGACCCTCAAGCAGCTGAGCACACGCGGCGTCGGGGCGTTCGGTAGTTCGCACCTTCGGAAAGGGATTGTACCACTTCTTTCCGATAAGGCATTCGGTCAGTGATTGGTGTCCCATTGACAGCGATTCGGTTTTTATGTCCTTCAGCTTCGTCAGTATCTCCGAAACAAGCTTTTCGTCGGCAGTTCCCTTCATATATATTACGGCAATATCCGTTTTTGATTTTTCGCCTACCGAAAGATAATTCATCCGAAGAGACGTGCTTCGTATTCTTCTTCGGATGAGGGCTGTGTTGAATATCAGCGTCTCTACAAATCCGTCCTTCGGTCCTCGCACGACCTTGTCGCTTTCGGGCTCGTCGGTCTCTCTTGCGGGATAGGTTCTTGAATCGATGAGAATAGCCTCGTCACCGAAGGTCGATCCGAGCATAAGAGTTGCGCCCGAAAGCACGAACGTTATCATCAGGTCGAGGTCCTTCGTAACGTCTGTCTCAACGTAGGGAACTGCGCTTTCCATAAAACCCTTGGCACTCCCGTCACAACCGTCGGAAAGGCTCTTTTTCGAGCTGAAATTCATCATCAGCTTCTGCATTACCGTGTCCTTTACAAAGCCGTCCACAAAATAAAGAGTCAGCTCGTCCGAGCCCACCTTTAATACCTTTTTAAGAATATCGAAATTTTCATTTACAGCAAGGAGCGTGTCCAATTGAAGAACGTTCTCCGCGTAAACAGAAGAAAGCTTGCGCATACAAAACCACCTTTTTTTCGGTAGTATTTGCATACGCAAGCCTTTTTATTCATTTTTTGCAGATTTTACTTATCAGTCCTTCTTCTGCTGCTTGCACCAGATGTTCATAACAGCGGTGTGGGGAAGAAGCTTTACGCCGAGTACCTGCATTCTTACGGGGAAGCCGCAGACAGAAACGTCCTTGCCGCGAAGCATATCGTAAATAGCGCGGCGGACTACCTGATCGGGATAGTAGAAGCGGTTGTAGTAGGTGATGGTGTCGTCGCTTACCGCGTGATCGAAGAACTCGGTCTTAACCCAACCGGGGCAAACCGCCATCATCTTGATGCCTCTGTGCTTAAGCTCTCTGCCGACTGCTCTCGAGAAGGAGAGAACGTACGCCTTTGACGCACCGTATACCGAGATGTAGGGAACGGGCTGGAAGGAGGAGAGAGAGCCCATGTTGTAGACCTCACAG
>JBGVEZ010000271.1:0-6598 GCA_045120555.1 Eubacteriales bacterium | reverse complement strand
CCCGTCAGCATCAGCGGCCTATCAGAAATTGCGCTTTTCCTCGCCGTCTCTGCAGTGATCTCTGCCGGGGCAGCTGTTTTTATTCTGATTGCTGTTCTTGTTCTGGTTGTTGTTCTGGTTGTTGTTCTGATTGTTATTGTTATTGTTGTTTTTGTTCTGGTTCTGATTCTTGTTTTCGTTGTACATAGTATCACTCCGTTAAACGTTTTTTGGAACCTTCGTTCCGCATTTAGTTTAACCGAAAAGAGATATATTATACACGAAAGCTCAGTCAAGCATAAGCTTTGTTGATATCCTGTCCTTAAGCTCGCTGAGCGCGCGGGTAAGTAAGATTGCGAAAACGAGGGATACGATAAAATCGAGCGAGAGGTAACCCTCGGTAAAGCCGACTATCGTGCCGACGAGCTTCATCGTCTCGTCGTTGACTCCCGCAAAGGTGATCGCGGCGAGCTTGAGAACGTAGGGATAAAGCGCGGTAACGATCGAGGCGATGACTCCGGACACGAGCACGGGAGTTGAATACGACTGTAAAAACTCCTTGCTTTCGATTTTGTTCATTTCGCGGATCTTATCGTTTTCGAGATTGAACTTACTGATAGCGTAGCTTTTTTCAACGTATTTTATCAGCTTGCAGATCATAATCACAGAGGCGAGAAGTAAGATAGCAGAGAAGATGTTGACTGCCGTAAGTCTTGTATAGAGCTCGTATGCCTTCGGATCCCTGTAGTAGGAGAACATCGTGAACTCGTAGAAATAGCTGTAATGTATTCTGTCCTTGATAAACGACACGACTCCATATGCCGCAAATATCGCGATCGATATCCAGCGGAGCTTGCCCGAATATTTGAAGTACTCGTTCAGTATAAGCAGAGTGAAGATGCAAACGATTGCAAAGAGCGCATCGGGTATAACGTTTAACATTTTGTCGTTTATGTAAAAGTCGACTCCGAAATACGCTGCAGCTGAAAAGAGCAAAACGAAAAGCGAATTGTTGCGCAGGATGAATCTCACGGGAACTGTAACTACCGTTTCCGAATAAGTCTTTTTTAAGGATTCCGCAAATTCCTTCTGACGGTAAAGCCCGCCGAAATACGCATACGCGCGAACGATCCATATTACCGAAAAGATCGAGCACACGAATATACCGAGCAGCTGAAATATCGGTAGGAAGCGCGAAAAATCAAAGGTGGTTTCGTCAAATCCATGGGATGACTGCGTTGCAAACTGAGGAAGCGTTGCGCAAAGTCCACGTATAATTATGAAGACTGTGGTGAAATTCATAAAGCTGTCGTTACGGCTTACGATCCTCGGCTTGCGCTTACTGTCCGCCCGTCTCGGCTTTGGTGCACAAACGAACGAACAATCGTGCCTTTCAGCAACGTATTGCATTGCAGAGAAGAATTTTCTTACGGCGCGGATGGTAAAAATGAATTCAAGTGACGTTATTACGAGTGAGAACATCATAAACGAGCTTTGGTATCCGCCCTCGCCGCCGGAAATTACACCGAAGCTGAGGAACAGTGACGCCAGCTGGGCCACGCTTATCAGTGCCGCGATCGCAATATGCTTGAATGCATCCTCGAATTTATCCGAAACGTCACGCAGCTTTGAAAGAGTGATGAGCATAAATATATATCCGATAAAATCCGGAAGTATATCTATAACGCCTACGACCGGATTTGCGAAGAATATAGGGAAGAAGCACAGAAGGAGAAAGCCCATTCGCCCAAATGGCTTTGATTTGACGGTGTACAGTTCTCTTGGGGTTAAACCGATTTTTTGCATTGATCCTTGCGTCCTTTCTTATTTTTTCTTTTTCTTTTTTCTTTTTTGGCTTGTGTTACTTGATTTATGCTTTTCATTGTAACGGCGCTGAAGGTAATCCTTCGTATCGTCTGCAGCCTTCTGCTCCTTTTCCGCCGCCGATCTTCGTATCTTGTCAAGCCATCCGATTCCCGTGTCCTTTATCTCCATGTCTACGTCATTTTCGTCGCATATCCACATATACGCTGAAAAGAGCATTACGTGAGTCAGAACGAGAATTACTATGTATATAAGAGTGCATACCGCCGTGCCGACTGATGCAAGTGTTTTAAAGGAGTCACCGAAATTGCCGATAACTCCGAATGCGGTTTTCGCCATGTAAACGAAGCCGAAGAACACGAGATTTCTTGCAGAGCTTACGCGTATCTTTTCAACACCCGTCTCGGTTGCGAGCTTACATATGGCGAGATACATTGCCGCGTGGAAAGCCAGCAGGGTAAGATCAACGGCAAGAAGATAAAGGTACGTATCCGCAAATGCTAAAAATCCGATCTCCATCCCAAGATATCCGCAGATCTTCGTTGTCAGCGCAGGGAATGAGAGGATGGCGCCTATAAAGGATATAAGTCGCATATATCTGAACCAGCTCTGATATGCCATAAGCTTTGTTGCGGCGTATCCTGCAAGGAGATATCCTGCAAAGGTCGCGATCCCGGGGAGAGGAAGCGCGGCGATGGTTAACGTAAAATATCCTACAAAGAGTAATCCGAGGCCCATTTGTATTTACCTTTCCATGAGCTGTGACGACCGTCAAGGCAGACGGCCGTCACGGCATTAATTGTTTTCCTTAAGTGCACAGCACTTCTTGTATTTCTTTCCGCTTCCGCACGGACACGGATCGTTCGGTCCGGGAGTTGCGGCGCGTCTTACGGGAGCCGCGGTGGCTTTCTTAGCAGATGCGGCAACGCGTCCCTCGCGCACGTTTGCAACCTCCTTGCGCTCGAATGCCTCAGGCTTTTTAACGCTTACCGTAAGGACCGCCTTTGTCGTTCTGCTCTTTATCGATTCAAGCATTTCCTCATACATTTCGTTACCCTGAATGCGGTATTCGATGACGGGGTCTCTCTGCGCATATGCCTGAAGACCGACGCTCTGCTTTAGCGCGTCCATTGCGTCGATGTGGTCAAGCCAGCATTCGTCGATGAAGTGGAGGAGTATATTTCTTTCGATATCCGAGAAAAGCTCGTCGCCTATAGTCTCTCTCTGAGCATCGTATTTGTCTGCGGCAACGTTGCATATCTCGTCGAATACGTCATCAAAGGTAAGCTTTTTGATCTCAGCGTCGTTGTATCTGAGATTATCGTCGGTAAGAAGCCAGCCCTTGTAGATATCGCGGAGAGAGTCGAGGTTCCATTCCTCGGGAGCACCCGTGCAGTACATGGCAACGTCATTTTCTATTGCCGCCGCCATCATTTCGCGGATAGTGTCCGAAAGCTCGGAATCGTTGAGTATTTCGCTTCTCTGGCTGTAAATTACCTTTCTCTGCTCGTTGAGGACGTCGTCGTAGGTAAGGACGTGCTCGCGGCTCTTGAAGTTTCTTGCTTCAATTCGTCTTTGAGCGTTTTCTATAAGGTTCGTAAGGATCTTGAAGTTTGCGGAGATATCGCCCTCTGCACCCATTTTTTCCGCCATTACCTTGACGTTTTCCATACGGTTGTCGCCGAACAGACGCATAAGATCGTCCTCAAGCGAAACGTAGAAGGTGGACATACCGGGGTCGCCCTGACGGCCCGAGCGTCCGCGCAGCTGATTATCGATTCGTCTGCTCTCGTGGCGTTCGCTGCCCACGATGTAAAGACCGCCGCTTTCTCTGACCTTTTCAGCCTCGGGAGCGATCTGTGCCTTCTTCTGCTCGTAAAGCTCGGAAAATCTCTTGCGGACGGCAAGGATCTCCTCGTCGTCGGTGTATGCGCTTCCCGTGCAAACGGCAATAAGCTCCTCGGGGATGCCCTCCTTGCGCATTTCAAGCTTTGCAAGGTATTCGGGGTTACCGCCGAGCATGATGTCGGTACCTCTGCCCGCCATGTTCGTGGCGATGGTGATAGCACCTGCCTCGCCCGCTCTCGCAACGATCTCAGCCTCGCGCTCATGGTGCTTGGCGTTGAGAACGTTGTGCTTTATGCCCGCCCTTTTAAGAAGCGCGGAAAGGATCTCACTCTTTTCAACGGACGCCGTACCGACGAGGATAGGCTGACCGAGGGCGTGTCTTTCCTTGATGAGGTCGATGATCGCCTCGTATTTCTGCTTTTGATTGATATATACGCGGTCGTTTGTGTCTATTCTGATCATCGGCTTGTTTGTCGGTATTTCGACAACGTCAAGTCCGTAGATCTTACGGAATTCCTCGTCCTCCGTCATAGCCGTACCGGTCATACCCGAAAGCTTTGCGTAAAGACGGAAGAAGTTCTGGAGGGTTATCGTCGCAACTATTCTGCTTTCCTTGTTTACGGATACGCGCTCCTTCGCTTCGATCGCCTGATGTAGACCGTTTGAGTACTGGCGGCCGGGGGTAAGTCTGCCGGTGAAGGAGTCAACGAGGATGACCTTGTTGTCCTTTACGACGTAGTCAACGTCTCTTTCCTTACAGCCGTATGCGTGGATAGCCTGATTTATGTGGTGCGCGATCTTTGAGTTTTCGGGATCGTTGAGGTTTTCAAGTCCGAAGTACGCCTCGACCTTGGTCGTTCCCTTGGGGGTAAGAACGGCGTTCTTTGCCTGCTCGTCAACAACGTAATCGTATCCGTCGTTATCGTCAGCCTCGACCTCTTCAAGTTTTGCCTTCTTGTCCATCTCCTTGATGACCTTTTTCCTCATCGTGCGGACGAGAGAGTCTGCCTTTGTGTAAAGCTCGGAGTAGTCCGTGCCGGGGCCCGAAATGATAAGAGGAGTTCTCGCTTCGTCGATGAGGATAGAGTCAACCTCGTCGATGATGGCAAAATTATGACCTCTCTGAATGAGATTCAGCTTGTGGACGGCAATGTTGTCACGGAGATAGTCAAAACCGAATTCGGAGTTCGTTCCGTAGGTGATGTCGCAAAGGTAGTTGCGTCTCTTTTCTGCGGCGTTCATCTCCTTGACGATAAGACCTGTGGTAAGTCCGAGGAAGCCGTAAACTCTTCCCATTTCCTCGCTGTCACGGCGTGCGAGATAATCGTTGACGGTTACAACGTGAACGCCCTTGCCCGAAAGCGCGTTAAGGAAAGCGGGCATGGTCGCAACGAGAGTTTTACCCTCACCCGTTTTCATTTCGGCAATTCTGCCTTGGTGGAGAATAATACCACCGATTATCTGAACGTGGAACGGCCTCTTTCCGAGAACTCTGTCTGCCGCCTCGACAACTGCCGCAAATGCGTCGGGGAGAATATCGTCAAGTGTTTCGCCATCTGCAAGGCGCGCCTTCAGAAGCTCGCTCGTCCCTCTCAGCTCGTCATCGCTCTTTGCGCGGTACGTGTCGGCAAGCTCCTCGACCGCCGTTACCTTTGACATTATTTTCTTTATCTGCCCCTCGCTGTAGGTTCCGAAGAGCTTTGTTAAAATACCCATTTATGATCATCCTTCCAAAAAAGATTGTTGTACTGAATATAATTACATTATATTATATAATTTATTTAATAACACAGCCTCAATTATTTGTAAATTTTGACTCGTGATCTTATGCTTCCGTAAGAATTTTTGAAAATTTTTTCGTAAAAGTCGAAATCCTATTGCAAAATTGGCGAAAATGTATTATAATATAAGGGACTACAGAAAGGGAGCGAAGGAATGTCCATAAAAATAAACATAGTGCTTCACCAGCCGGAAATACCGCAGAATACGGGAAACATTGCCCGCACCTGTGCCGCAACCGGAGCATCTCTCCACATAATCCGCCCGATGGGCTTTGAGATAGACGACAGAAAGCTCAAGCGTGCGGGACTTGACTATTGGTATTTGCTCGATATTACCTATTACGATTCGATAGAGGAATTTTACGAAAAAAACGGATATCCCACCGTCTACTATTTCACCACAAAGGCGCCGCACCGCTACTGCGACGTAACCTACCCCGACACCGTCTATCTCTGCTTCGGAAGAGAAACGAAGGGGCTTCCCGAGGATCTTCTTGAAAAGAATCTCGATACCTGCGTGCGCCTGCCGATGCGTGAGAATCTCCGAAGCCTGAACCTCTCAAACGCTGTTGCGATTGCCGTTTACGAGGCTCTCCGACAGAGCGATTTTGAAGGACTGCAGGGCGTGTCCGAAAGATTTAAATTACCCGAATGATATACACGGAAAGGAATTATAAATATGTTTAACGTTAATTTACCTACAAGAATAATCTCCGGTAAGGGATGCCTTGCCGAAAATAAGGAGCTTTTGAGACTCGGCAATAAAGCGATCATCGTCTGCGGAAGAAGCGGTGCGAAGAAATCGGGCGCGCTTGATGACGTGTGTGCCGTTCTTGCCTCGCTCGGAATCGAATATACAATTTTTGATAAGATAGCGGAAAATCCGCCCCTCCTTACCTGCTTTGAGGGCGGTAATGTTGCAAAGGACTGTGATTTCGTTGTCGGAATCGGCGGCGGATCTGCCATCGACGCGGCAAAGGCAATTGCGGCTTTCGCGGCTAACGAGCTTAACGATCCTATGGATATTTTTACCGCGGACCTAAAGCCCAGCCTTCCGATCGTTGCGATACCCACGACCGCAGGCACCGGAACCGAGGCAAATCCCTATTCGGTGCTCTCTCTCGCCGACGGTGAAACGAAGAGAACCTTCAATTCGCCCGCTTCAT
>JBGVEZ010000270.1:0-7789 GCA_045120555.1 Eubacteriales bacterium | reverse complement strand
GCAAGTATTTCAAGGAGGTCGCAGAATGCGCAAGCGGATGCCTCTTTGAGGTCGCACAGCGCGAGGTTGGCACGATTTTTGGTGACTTCGAGCGCGGCAGACGCTACGTCGAGATCGCAAAGGAAACGATCGCCGAGCATTGGAAGCCGTAAAGGAGAACGCTTAAGGGGACTTTTTGCAAAAAGTCCCCTTAAGTATCCCCAAAAAACTTTAAAAAGTATATAATATGGCAAATTTAATATCAAAAAAGGGAACCGTAAATGACGATTGCCTTTTGTTTTTTTGTTGAATGCAAAAGGCGGGAGCAAGCCCCCGCCCTACGATGAATTGCGCTTTTTTAGGCGGGAGACAAGCCCCCGCCATACGATAAATAATAATTTTTTGGAAAGTTTTTGAAGGGATTCTTAAGGGGAACTTTTTTCAAAAAGTTCCCCTTAAGCGTCTCCATTATCAATACATTCCGCCCATGCCGCCCTGTGCGGGAGCTGCTGCGGGAGCTTCTTCCTTCTGGTCTGCAACAACAGCCTCTGTTGTGAGGATGGTGCTTGCAACGGAAGCGGCGTTGAGAAGTGCGGAGCGTGTAACCTTTGTCGGGTCAACGATACCGGACTTGATCATATCGCAGTATTCTTCCTTGTAAGCGTCAAAGCCCCAGCCCTTCTTGCGGCTGCCCATGATCTTATCAACGATAACCGCACCGTCAAGACCTGCGTTAGCTGCGATCTGACGAACGGGCTCCTCGAGAGCCTTAAGAACGATCTGAACACCGGTCTTTTCGTCGCCGTCAACAGTCTTGAGAAGCTTTGCAACCTCGGAGATAACGTTGAGGTAAGCTGTACCGCCGCCTGCAACGATACCTTCCTCAACAGCTGCCTTTGTAGCGTTGAGAGCATCCTCGATGCGGAGCTTCTTTTCCTTCATTTCGGTTTCTGTAGCCGCACCGACCTTGATAACCGCAACACCGCCTGCGAGCTTTGCAAGTCTCTCCTGGAGCTTCTCGCGGTCGAAGTCGCTTGTGGTTGTCTCGATAGCGTTTCTGATCTGAGCAACTCTTGCGCGGATAGCGTCCTTGTTGCCTGCACCGTCAACAACGATGGTATTTTCCTTTGTAACCTTTACCTGACGTGCGCGTCCGAGCATATCAACGGTTGCGTCCTTAAGCTCAAGTCCGAGCTCGCTTGTGATAACCTCGCCGCCTGTGAGAACAGCGATATCTCTGAGCATTTCCTTACGTCTGTCGCCAAAGCCGGGAGCCTTGACTGCAACGCAAACGAACGTGCCGCGGAGCTTGTTGAGAACGAGAGTTGTGAGAGCCTCGCCTTCAACGTCCTCAGCGATGATGAGGAGCTTTCTGCCTGCCTGGATGACCTGCTCGAGAACGGGGAGTATATCCTGAATGTTGGAGATCTTCTTATCTGTGATGAGAAGGAGCGGATCGTCAAGAACTGCTTCCATCTTATCCATATCTGTTGCCATATAGGGGGAGAGGTAGCCTCTGTCGAACTGCATACCCTCAACGACTTCGCTGTAGGTGTCTGCGCTCTTGGATTCCTCAACAGTGATAACACCGTCTGAGCTTACCTTTTCCATAGCGTCTGCGATAAGGTTACCGATCATTTCGTCGCCTGCGGAGATAGTACCTACACGCGCGATATCAGCGGAGCCGTTGACCTTCTGGGAGTTAGCAACGAGGTGCTGTACCGCTGTGTCAACTGCAAGCTTGATGCCTCTTCTGAGGACCATGGGATTTGCGCCTGCTGTAACGTTCTTCATACCCTCTCTTACGAGAGCCTGAGCGAGAAGGGTAGCGGTTGTTGTACCGTCACCTGCCGCGTCGTTTGTTCTGGTTGCAACCTCCTTAAGAAGCTGTGCGCCCATGTTTTCAGCCTCGTTTTCGAGCTCGATCTCCTTTGCGATGGTAACGCCGTCGTTTGTGATGAGGGGAGAGCCGTACTTCTTGTCGAGAACGACGTTTCTGCCCTTGGGGCCGAGGGTGATCTTAACGGTGTCAGCGAGCTTGTTGATACCGTTCATAAGGGCATTTCTTGCTTCAATGCCGTAGAGAATATCTTTTGCCATGATAGTTAGTTCCTTTCTGTGATTTTTGCTTTAATTATTCAATGATAGCGAGAATGTCGGAAGCCTTAACGATGGTGTATTCAACGCCCTCAAACTTAACCTCTGTTCCCGTATACTTGCTTGTGATTACCTTGTCGCCGGGCTTTACCGTCATAGTAACCTCTTTACCGTCAACCATTCCGCCGGGACCAACTGCGATGACCTCAGCATACTGGGGCTTTTCCTGTGCGGACGCTGTGAGAATGAGACCGGACTTGGTCTTTTCCTCTGCTTCTACCGTCTTAAGTACAACTTTGTCGTACAGGGGTGTGATCTTCATATTTAAATCCTCCTTGTGGATCGTGTTTAATGTTTTGGCACTCTTGCGTGTTGAGTGCTAACTGCATATATATTTTACTCACTTTTGGGAAAAAAATCAAGTGCTTTTCGCGCAATTTAACATATAATTAACAACTGACTAATATATTCATATAAAAAGAAATAGGATACGGTGCGTGTAATGAAAAATATAATAACAGACCTTATCTCGCCCGTTGCAATCATGCTCGGCGGTATATTTTTTACCGTGTATATCCGCGCCTTCTTCATTCTTCGTCCTAAGATGTTTTTGGATACGATCAGAAATGGCACTTCCTTTCGCGCCCTGAATCTTGCGCTTGCGGGAACGCTTGGCGTCGGAAATATTGTAGGAGTTGTCAACGCGATACGCCTCGGTGGTGAGGGGGCGGTCTTCTGGATGATCGTTTCCGCGTTTTTAACGTCATCATTAAAATATGCGGAGGCATCTCTTTCGGTGCAAACGAGGATTAAAGGAGCTGACGGCTTTTTCGGCGGCGCGTATCTGTATATCGAAAAGGCATTCAAGAAAGCGGGGAGGCTTTTCGGGGGGACGTTTGCATTTCTTTTCCTTATAAATACGCTCGCAACAGGATGCGTTATGCAGGCAAAGGCGTCTGCGGAGGCAATGTCGTACGTGCTTGGCGGAAGTGAGATTGTCTGCTCGGTCATGCTTTCGATTGCGGTGCTTCTATGCGTCAGAAGCGGACTTAAGAAAATATCAGTGCTTACAAACCGTATCGTACCGTTTGCATGCGCGGCGTACGTTGGGCTGTGCTTTCTTCTCATTATACTTAACGGAAAAAACGTTGTCCCCGTGTTGAAGAGCATAACGGCGCACGCATTTGAAACGGATGGTGTCATCTTCGGGATAGGCGGCTTCTGCTTTACACGTTCGATGAAATGCGGAATTATGCGCGGACTTCTTTCTAACGAGGCGGGGTGCGGAAGCTCTGCCACAGCTCACGCAACCGAGGAGAATGTGACTGCTCACGTCCAGGGATGTATGGGAATTGCCGAGGTGCTGACCGACACCGTTCTTATGTGCGGGCTGACCGCCGTAGCTCTGCTTTGCGCAGGAATCGACCTATCCTCGGGAAGCGATATCGCAAGCGTTATTTCCTGCTTCTCACGTTACGGACGCGCGGTTACAACAGCGGTATGCGTTTGCATTGCGCTTTTCGGCTTTGCAACCGTTATTTGTTTTGCCGGCTACGGATGTGAATGCATCGGGTATATATGCGGCAGGCGCAAAAAAACGCCGTCCTCTGCTTACGTTTTCGTGTACGTCTGCGCTGTGGCAGTATCGGTACTGATTCCCGGAGAGACGTTCCTTTTCGTTGCCGATCTCTCCATGGGACTGATGTCGCTTATCAATATTCCGGCTCTGCTTATTTTAAGGAAAAGCATAGCCGTTTTGCCGAGGAGGTGAGGTAACGGATTACATATTTACAAACCTTTAATTTTACCGAAAGGACAGATTTACATCTCTGTGATATAATCAACACAGAATTTTAAGTTTACCTTCCGGAGGACTGTATGAAAAAAACTTCCGTCATTTCATTTACCGTGTGTGTTATGATTCTGATTCTGACGCTTTCCGTTCTTCCTCTCCGTGTAAACGCCTTCTCCGAGGGTGGGGAATGCGGTGAGGGACTCAGCTGGTCACTTGACAGTGAAACAGGTGTTCTTCGTATCTCGGGAAGTGGTGTTATGCCCGATTACACCGAGCACAAGTCGGATTACGATCCAACTCAGGCACCGTGGAACATTTACGTCTACCGCATAAGAAGCATAGTCGTTGATGAGGGCGTTACCTACGTCGGAAGCTACGCGTTCTTTAAATGCATATACGCGTCGTCGGTAACTTTGCCCGACAGCGTTACTGCAATCGGTGCACATGCTTTTGAGAAATGCGTAAGCCTTGAGACGATCGATCTTGCGGGAGTTAAAAGCATTGGCGAATTCGCATTCTCCGGCTGTAAAGCACTTACCGAATATACCGTTGACAGTGACGCTGTCTGCGCAAATAACGCCTTCGAGGGCGCGGGAAAACGACCTCTCGGATGTGGTGGATCTGCATTCGGAGCAGCTCCGATAGCTGTGGTCATCGCTGCGGCATTTGTTGTGTCAAGGAAAAAATTCAACTGAATATCGGATAGCCGTCTTGCTGTTATTTCGGCAAACGCGGAGCTATTGGATACCATTATAAAACAAAGCCACGGAAGCCTTAATGCTCCGTGGCTTTTGATTTATCAGTACGTGTAATTTGCCTCGACGTCGCGTAGGCAATATTTTTTAACGAGCTCCTCGTTTACCACAATTTGCTTTTTGTAGGGCTCGAGCTTTTTGTTGAAGGTCTGCGTGATGAGGTTGTCTTCAAAGTCGGTGAAGAAGTCGGAGTTTTCCTGCTTTGCGTAGTCACCCTTGATAAGGCTGAGGCGGCGGATGATATGTATGCCGTAATCGGATTCAACGTAGCGTATCTCTCCGACCTCCATATCGAACACAGCGTCGATGACCTCTTTTACGTAGGTTGAAGTCTGTGTCATGTAATAGCCGTTGGGATATTCGTCGTTTGCGATATCCTGATTATAGATGCTGAGTATTTCGTCGAAATTCTGAATCCCGCTCTTGATGTCCTCAAAAAGCGCCTTCATGGTCTTACGTTCCTTCTCGTCCTCTTCCTTCGTCATCTCCTCGTATTTTACGTAGCCGTCGTTTCCGTAAACGAACTCGCCGTCATCGATGACGGGGCGAGAGCCTGTATATCTGAAGATGTGCTGGAATCTTACGTAATTTTCCTTATAGTAGTCGTCCTTGGCGGTGGTCGAGAGCTTTTCAACACCATTTTCGCCGTAGAGATAATCCTGCAGGAATGCGACCTTCTCTTCGATGATATATATCTCGCGTAAGATCTCCTTGTTTACGCCGTAGGTGGAGAGGATCTGATTAAACTGGTTTTCGTTGTTGTCCGCTTGACCGTACAGAAGATCTGCGATCTCCTTATCGACCGCTTCGATGCGTGAATCGGGAAGCTTCAGACCGAGATCGTCAAACAGGTAGAGGGAGGCGGTGTATGTCTTAGCGTTGTCAACGATGAATTCGGTAAACGTCTCGTTCCATGTCTTGTCGGTGCCGGTCGCTTTTTCGTTCCAGAATTTCGGGTCGTCCTTGCCGTCCATATAGTACTGAACGAAATACGCCTTATATCTCGTCAGCCAGAACTCGAGCATATTTTCGGTGACCTCGGTCTTTCCGAGTGTCATTACGGGATTACCGAGCCCGCTTGCGCATGAAAAGAGCATCGGAACGCAAAGAGCGAGCAGAAGCAGTATAGCGATAGCTTTTTTTAACGTTTTCATATAGTGAATTTCCTTTATAAATTTATTACATATAATTGTACAACAAACGGGAGCCGATTTCAACGCTTACTTTTTAAAATTTCAAGGTATTTTTCAAACATTTTGTTAATAGTGGCGATTGCGGTATTTGGCTCGCGGATAATTGCCTGCATCGTCTCGCTTCCCGTGATGGAAAGTCGGACCTGACGCTCGAATATATCCGAGATCTCGGTCCACACCTCGAAGTTGAAGTCCTCGTCGCTTATCGTGAAGGTCATGCGGCTCTTGTCTCCGCGTATCTGACGTATGCCGATAGATGACGCGAGAGCCTTCATATATGCGATGTGAACAAGGTTCATCGCGGGCTGCGGAGGATCGCCGAAGCGGTCGGAAAGCTCGTCGACTATATCACCGACGTCGTATATGCTTCTGATAAGCGCGATCTTCTTATAGAGCGACATACGGGAAGCGGGTGAGCTTACGTACTTTTCGGGGAGGAGCGCATCGAAGTCGAGGTTTACGACGCATTCTCTCTTTTCGGGAACAAGCTCGCCCTTTTCCTCGAGCACCGCTTCCTTTAAAAGCTTTATGAAAAGCTCATAGCCGACGGCATTTAAGTGACCGCTCTGCTCACTTCCGAGAAGATTTCCCGCACCGCGTATTTCAAGATCACGCATAGCTATCTTAAATCCCGCACCGAACTGCGCATATTCCTTTATTGCACCGAGACGCTTTGCGGCGATCTCCGAGAGCGCCTTTCCCTTCGGGAAGGTGAAGTATGCGTATGCACGTCGTGATGAGCGTCCGACTCTGCCTCGGAGCTGATGAAGCTGTGAAAGACCGAGGTTTTGTGCATTCTCAACGATGAGGGTGTTTGCGTTCGGAATATCAACGCCGGTTTCGATGATCGTTGTGCTTATGAGGACGTCTATCTCGCCGAGCAGCATCTCCGCCCATATCTTCTCGAGCTCCTCCTTTTCCATCTTGCCGTGAGCGTAGACCACTCTCGCCTCGGGTATTCTTTCGGATATTTTCCTTGCGACGGACGCGATAGTGTCCACCGTGTTGAACAGATAGAAGACCTGACCGCCCCTGCGCATTTCCTTGCGTATTGCGTCCTCGATAACCGCGTCGTCGTGCTCCATAACGTAGGTCTGTATGGGAAGTCTCTCGCCCGGTGCCTCGTCAAGCACAGATATATCGCGGATTCCGCCCATTGCCATGTTCAGCGTTCGCGGGATCGGTGTAGCGGTAAGCGTGAGGACGTCAACGTTTTCGGTCATCTGCTTGATGCGCTCCTTTTGCTTTACTCCGAAGCGTTGCTCCTCGTCAACGATAAGAAGTCCGAGGTCGGCAAATTCGATGTCCTTAGATATGAGGCGATGAGTTCCGATTATAAGGTCTATCTCGCCTCTGCGGAGCTTTCGGAGGATCTCCGCCTGCTCCTTCGGCTTGCGGAAGCGGGATATCATTTCAACGTTTACCGAGAAGGGACGCATTCTTGCAATTGCCGTGTTGTAATGCTGAAGCGCAAGGATAGTCGTTGGCACGAGGAGCGCTACCTGTTTTCCACCGAGTATAGCCTTATACGCCGCGCGCAGTGCTATCTCGGTCTTCCCGAAGCCGACGTCTCCGCAAAGAAGACGGTCCATCGGCTGTGTTTTCATCATATCTATCTTTATCTCGTCGATAGCCTCAAGCTGCGCAGCGGTTTCGTCGTATTCAAAGGCATCGTCAAAGCTTTTCTGGTAATCGTCGTCGGGAGGGAATGAAAAGCCCGGGCGTCGGGAGCGAAGCGCGTAAAGCTGAATGAGGTCCTTTGCGATCTCCTTTGCGCTTGCCTTAGCCTTTGCGGTAGCCTTTGACCATTCCTTGCCGCCTATCCTTGACAGCTTGACGTTCATCTCGTCGGATGAGCCGCCGATATATTTTGAAAGCTTGTCGAGCTTATCTATCGGTAAGAAGAGTGCGTCGGTGCCCGCGTATTTTACCTTGATATAGTCCTTCATTGCGCCGTTTGAGGACATTCT
>JBGVEZ010000269.1:0-2778 GCA_045120555.1 Eubacteriales bacterium | reverse complement strand
AAAGCTTGAAACGCACATTATCGGTTTTTCGGGCGATATGAAGCGTGCCGCAGCCTTGCTCGGAAGACCTTATTTCATAAGCGGACGTGTGGTCGGCGGGCGAAGGATCGGAAGAACGATCAATTTCCCGACTGCTAACATTGAGCTTCCGGATGAAAAGATCGCGCCTGCCTGCGGTATCTACGCAAGCATGACGCGTGTTGGAAATGTGATTTATCCTTCAGTTACAAATTTTGGAACGAATCCTACGGTAAGCGGCTCGGAAAGGAAAAAGCTTGAAACGCACATTATCGGTTTTTCGGGCGATATCTACGGCGAGCAGATAAGCGTTTATCTTATCCGCAGGATCCGTGACGAGAAAAGATTTGATTCACTTGATGAGCTGCGCGCACAGATAAAGCGCGATTCTTTATACGCCTTGAGTGTTTTTGAAAAAACGGAGAAAAAATTTGTTTAAGTTGAATTATATAAAAATTGCTGCTCGGTCGTCGGCGGTGCTTTTATTGCTGTGCGCCGTTCTTCTGCCGAGCTTTTGCGTTGGTGTATCTGCCGACGTTTTTGAAAATAATATGCCGAAGGCTCCGTCGTTAGAGAACGTCGGTGCGGTATACGTCTATAACGTTGAAAACGACCGCGTTCTGCTTTCACATAATCCCGACGGTCTGATATATCCGTCGTCTCTTACAAAGGTAATGAGCTTCCTTGTCTGCTCGGAAATACTTGCAGGTAGGCTTGAGGAAAGCGTTACGCTTACCGAGGAAATGATCGCAGGCTCGGTCGGTAACCGTGCGGGACTCGCCGCCGGTGAGGTCTTTACGATAAAGCAGCTTATGTATATTGCATTTTGCGGCTGTAACAATGATGCGGTAAATGCTCTCGCATACATTGCTTCGGGAAGCGTTAAGGACTTTGTTACTGCAATGAACGAGAAGGCACTTGCCCTCGGTGCGCAGGGAACCGTGTTCAGAAATCCGACGGGTATCCACAACGATGCTATGGTTACAACTATGTCCGACCTCGCTCTTATATGTCGAGAGGCGGCGAAGAGTGAGCTTATACTTCGTGTTACGGGCGCAGAGCGTTACGAGATCCCGCAGACGGATACAACGCCCAGATATATGGTTTATAACCGTAATATGCTGATGTCTGCGCGTTCAAGTGCGGCATACGTAAATAAGAACGCAACCGGACTTAATGCAGGTATGACAGATCAGGGCGGCGAATGTCTTGCGACGGTCGCATCAAAGGATGGACTTACCTATATTATCGTTATAACCGGAGGCGTTACTCTTACCGATGAAGAGGGAAGACAGACGATAACCTCTTATAAGCTTGCAAACGAGCTTATCGATTGGTCCTTTAATAATTTCGGCTACGTTCACCTTTTTGATGCCACTGTTCCGTGTGCGGATATCAACGTTATTTATTCAAACGGCGCAAGCAAGATATCCGTTCTCCCGACAGAGGAGATCGTTATGTATCTGCCCCTTACCTTCAATCCCTTTTCAAGACTTACCTTCAAGACGAAGTTCGACAAGGTGGAATTTGAAGCGCCGATAGAAAAGGGAACGGTTGTAGGAAGCATGGCGATACTTTACCGTGACGAGCTTATCGGTGAGGTGGGGCTTGTTACGACGGAGGATGCCTCAAGAGATGATTTTTTGTATTCACTCAGCCGAATAAAGGAGTTTTCCCAAAACAGAGTATTCCTTCTAACGGTTGCTTTTGCGATACTTTACGCGATACTGTTCACGATCATCGGAGCTGTGATCAGACATATCGCAAGAAAACGTGAGCTTGATAATTTGTAATAATAAAAACGTGCGGATAAAGATCTGCACGTTTTTTGAAAATTAAGTGAGTAAAATCGGAGAGCTTTGCGACTAATATACCGAAAACCAATATTCGGAGGTTACGAAAATGAAAAAATTACTTACTTTTGCTTTAATGCTTTGCCTTTTGATTTCGCTTGGCGCGTGCTATAGTAATGAAGGTGCGCAAGGGGACGTCACCGACTCGTCGGATGTGACCGACGAAAGCGGCTACAGCTTTACGGGGATCGTATATGCAATCGGAAACAACAGAAGCACTTTAGTGCTTAACGTGTGCGACGAATACGTAAGCAAGGTCGGAGCGCAGGTAACCGTCAGTACAGCTTGCGAAAAGGATATAACCTTCTGGGTTGAGGACGAGGTTCGTGTATTCGTGGACGATGAAAAAAAGCTGAAGGATGAGATAATTGATGCACTGAATATTAAAATCGTTAACCGAGGTCTGATTCCGTCTGCTCCCGAAAAGCCCGTAATCTACCTCTACCCCGAAAAGGACACGGTTTGCTCGGTAAGGGTGGATATCGACGGCAAGCTCACCTGCACCTACCCCGATCACGGCAATGACGGCTGGCAGAATTTCGTTGCAAAGCCCGACGGAACCCTCGTTTTCCCGAACGGAAGGGAATATTACTGCCTCTATTGGGAGGGCGTTGCGAATTTCACCCCCGACTTCTCAACAGGCTTTTGCGTCAAGGGAAGTGAAAGTGCCGAATTTCTTGAAAATATTCTCGAAGAAATCGGACTTACCGAACGCGAGGCGAACGAATTCATCATCTATTGGCTCCCGAGGCTCGAGCAGAATGAATATAATCTCATTTCGTTTAACGCAGAAAAATACTGTGCGTCCGCTCGCCTTGAGATCACACCCACGCCCGACAGCATCCTCCGTGTGTTCATGTCGGCAAAGGCGGTCGATTCCTTCGTTGAGATCGTGTCCGAAAGCTTT
>JBGVEZ010000268.1:0-5113 GCA_045120555.1 Eubacteriales bacterium | reverse complement strand
CAACGTAAGTATAGGCTACGTTGAATATGCTTGCGATGATCATCAATTCGGAAAGGTAGCTGAATTTGTAATACAGCCAAAAATCAAGCAGACAAAGTAACACTCCGACAATAGAAAATACAACCGTTAACCATCTTCCCTCGGAAGTATCGCCCGGAAATTTGTGAAATCTGCTGCACAGGTCCCTGTCGTCCTTCATAGAAATACTCCCTTCACATATTTTTTTACAATCATATTATACCATAAAAACAATGATTTGTCAACAACCGCAAACGGATAAAAAAAGAAAGGAAAAAAAACAAAAATTTTCTGACAAATTTTCAAAAACCCCTTGACAAACAAAGCATTTTGTGGTATAATATTAGAGTACTGAGAAAACCACATATTGGGGCATCGCCAAGCGGTAAGGCAACGGACTCTGACTCCGTCATTACCTAGGTTCGAATCCTAGTGCCCCAGCCAAACAAAAAGTCCGTATTCAATAGAATGCGGATTTTTTGTTTATTATACACATCTTGGGAGGAAAGTTATGTTTTTCAGAAATCTGATAAGATTCAGCGGCGGCTTTTTCGGAAAGCTTGAGGCTATGGTCGCTGAATATAAAAGGACGCTTGATCTTGATGCGCTTCGCATAAAGGCGGATGCACTTATCTGCGATAACCGTGAGGAGATAAGAGCAGGATCTGTAATAATAAGCACGGGAGAGGATCTTATCGATGATGACTACTACGATGCGGGCATCGTTTTACTTAAGGTCGCGTATGACAACGGATGCCTTGACGGTAATATAACGGTTATGCTTGTCCGCCTTGCCGAAAATGAATTCAAAAACGGTAACGTTGATGCAGGAAAAAAATACATACTTGAGTTATGTGATTATATCGACAATTACGAGGAGACAATAGGCTTTAACGGACTTACGGATGTATGGGAAAAGTACAAGCATTACGTGACAGCCGATATTGAAAATTTGGAAAGGATGAGGAATCCCGAGCCGCTGTCTCCCGAGGAATGCTCGGAAAACATTGAGGACATTTTTACTCTTTGTGACGGTGAGCTGCTTTCCGAGCTTTCCACACATCTTTCCGAGCTTTCCGCAGACGGAGAGCGCCTTGATCTGCTTTCACCGCAGGAAAAGAACGTATATTACGTTGACGAGTTTATTGAGAATATAAATTCCGACGGACTTGATCACTACCTCTATTACTACGGAACGAATTTCGTTTATCTGCGTTCCGCACTTGATGCCATCGGATGTGACAAAGCTATTGATCTTACCGATAAAATAATACGCAAGCTTCCGAGACGCGCAATACCGAAAAGCGAGGAGAGGTGGCAGGACGTGCTCGATAAGCTTGAAGAGAAGGGTAAGGACTTTGAGGACCTTGAGGACTATTACTATGAATCGGTAGAGCATTCTCTCATTTACGCTGTTTCAGATTACGTGAAGGCAAACAAGGACTGCTTTAAATGATGTGTGGTATCCGATGATTTAAAATGTTATGAAAAATTCAAAAAAAAGCAACCGAAAAGCATGCGCTAAGTGGTATAATATTAGTAGATAACAAAAATACGGAGGTATTTTATAATGTTTGGATTTGGCAAAAAGATAACTGTTGTAATAAAGGTAAACGGCATGCACTGCCCGAAATGTGCAGATAAGGTAAAGAAGGCGGTTTTGGCTGTTAAGCTGGTAAAGGATGCCGACGTAGATCTTGACGGAAAGAGAGTAACCGTTACCGCGCTTGAAAAGGTTGACGTTAATGCTGTAAAGGCGGCTATAGCTGCCGCAGGCTTTGAGGTAGCTGAGTGAAAATACCGATATACAGATATTGTATTATTGCGCTTTTGTTTATAGCTGTTTGCGGATATTACATATATCTCGGAGTTGATGCGGTCAATTCATACGAGGGCCCGAGCGGACTCGGTGAGGACGGCTACAACGTCACCTACGAGACTGTGTATGCGGTCAGGGGCGAGATATACGACAGAAACGGAGTCCCGCTTTGTAAAAACGAGTATTCGTATAATCTGATTCTTGAATACGACGCGATGCCGTCGACAAAGCGTGAAATAAACGATACGTTCCTTTATGCGGATTACGTTATGAATCTCTATGCGGACAAGGAAAGTGTACCGGCGTCTCTTTCTCCGTTTAAGGGAATGTATCCTGATATTACTTACGATCCCGATAAGATCGGAGATAAAGCAATCGAAAAGAATCTTGAATATATAATGCGCATTTACGGTATCAAGAAGCGCGACTGCGACGTTGTGCTGAAGCAGCTTCTTCGATATTACGGTCTGCTTGCCGTGGATGAATCGGGAAACCGTATTTATTCAGACGAGGAGGTTACCCGCCTGCTCCATATGCGATATGACTGCGACGCGAAGAAATTCGGGCCCGATGAGCCTTATCTCTTCTGCTCGGATATAAGCAGTGAAATGCTTCTCGCGGTTGAGTCGAAGCGTATGCAGGGACTTAACGTTGAGATCAAATGCTCACGTGTTTACCCGAACGACGGTGTTGCAACGCATCTTATCGGCAGGCTCGGAAAGATAGATCCCGACAACTGGGAATACTACAAGGCGCTTGGCTACAGGATCGACGCGACGGTTGGAGTAAGCGGTTGTGAAAAGGCGTTTGAAAGTTATCTTCACGGTGAAAACGGAAAGCGTAAGGTCGTCCGTGACGAGAACGGCATAATCGTCTCGTCGGAGATCGTTGTTGAACCGAAAAAGGGCAACGACGTATATCTTACAATTGATATCGAGCTTCAGCGAACTGCTGAAAAATCACTTGAGGATGCGGTAAAGTATATCGTTGCACATGCAAATCCCACCTCAACAAGTAAGGACGGCTCGGATGCATCCGCGGCGTCTGCGGTCGTTATACATCCCGAGACCTTCGAGCTGCTTGCGATTGCATCGTATCCTTCATATACAATGGAGCAATACGAGAATGATTACGCTACACTTATGGCAGATCCAACCGCTCCGATGTTCTTTCGCGCGGTCAACGGAACGTATGCTCCCGGCTCTACGTTCAAGGTGGGAATGTCGGTGGCGGCACTCGAAACGGGAACTATCACCCCGTACACAACGATCAACACAACAAGCGGCCCGAATATGAGCTATGGAAAATATACGTACTATAAGGATTATCAGCCAACCTGCTGGATAAGGAATATGTACGGCGGCTCACATGGCACGCAGAACGTTCAGGCTGCCATAAAAAACTCGTGTAACCTGTTTTTCTTCGAGATGGGTAGACTTATGGGTATCGAAACAATGAACGACTACTGTAAAAAATACGGCCTTGGACAGCACACGGGAATCGAGATCTCTGAATCCACGGGAGTTCTTGCCGGCCCTGACTACAGAGATAAGTATAATCTGAACCCATGGACCGGAGGTGATACGATAGCCGCCGCTATCGGTCAGTCGGATAATCTGTTCACACCTCTTCAGCTCTGCTCCTATCTTTCGATGATAATGAACGGTGGAAACCGATACAACGCGCATCTTCTTTATCAGGTCAAGAATTACGGAAGTGACGTCGTGCTGGATACGGTAAAAAAGGAGCTTCTCAGCAGCGTTCCGATATCCGAAAGCACGCTTGCCACAATAAAGCGCGGAATGAGAGAGGTGCTTACCTCATCGCCCAGCACGAGACAGTTCTTTACCGACTGTCCTGTTGAAGCAATTCTTAAGACGGGTACTGCGGAGGTCGGCGGAACACGCTCGCACAATGCCACTATGATAGGCTACGGCGAAAATGCCGAAAAGGGTGGAATCGCGGTTTCGGTCGTAATAGAGCAGGGTATGTCCGGCTCGAACTGCGGAATCGTGGTGAACGCCATTATGAAGCAGTATTTTGGAAGCAATTAAATAAATAAGGAGCTGTCCCTATAAGAGACAGCCCCTTTTTATGTTTACCCTTCAGCGCTCTTTGGCTTTACAGGTGTTATGCCCGTAAGCTTACCCTCCTTGAAGGAGTTTACAATAGTGAAAATGTTAACGTCGTACTTCTGTCCGTTATATTCATAATCCGTACTTAATTTGAGAGTAGCACTCTTTACATTCATTTCCGAATCGTATTCTGCGGTTATTTTTACGGATTTGTTTTCCATAAGCTCTACGGGAAGGCTTGCCGATTTCAGACGCTCAACGTATCTGTCACCAAATACAAGGTCAAGCTCGACCGTGGTCACGCCGTTTTCGGTGCCGATAACGTTAACGTCCGATACCTCGCCTGGAGAGACAAGCATGAGGTTCAGAATGTTGATAAGGAACATTCTTGCAACTATCTCGTTTGTTTCGGTCGTCTGATTTGGAGATCCCTTAACATTGATCTTCTGCTGTGCGCCGTTATAGATTATGTCCATTTCAACGTTCTGCCCGTAGAGGTTCGCCTTTGCGTCTATCGAATAAACGTAAATGCCATTCTTGTAGCCGCAGTTTATTACGTCAACCTCATCGGAGCTTGACATCGTTTTGCCGTTCGACGTTACCATTGCCTTGGATGTTACCTTATATCCTGCGTTTTCTGCGGGGATAAGTCCCATAAGCTTTTTGGAGAGGTAGAAGGCGTACCTGAGGTCGCCTGTCTCGGTGTAATCCTTTTCCTTGTCGATCTTGAGATCACCCGAGCCCGGATTGCCTAAGCTTACCGTACCCTCATAGGTCATTCTTAACTGATCGTCACCGAATTTGGGAGTTTCGGTAACGTACCTTACCTTTGCGCTCTTAATGAGAAGCTTGCTTGCATCCACGGTATATTCGATCTCAAAGCTGACAAGATCGAATCTTATTCCGAATGCGGAGGTAAGCTCGTTTGTTACCTTTGTCAGCTCCTCCTTCGGATTGTCCTTGCCGTGTGTGATCTTTATTACGTACCTTGTTCCGAGGGAAGCGGAGCTTATCGTAACGTTGTCGCAAAGCTCTGCGTAGTTCGGCTCGGTCGGGAAGATCTCCGATCTTTTGAGAAATTCGGAAAAATCCTTAGCGGAGATGGCACTTTTAAGGCGTATGTCGGGGGTATCCTCCTTATCGGTATCGTATCCCATGTACATGTAACCGTTATTGAAAGCGGTGGTTTCGGTGTAATTTT
>JBGVEZ010000267.1:0-6352 GCA_045120555.1 Eubacteriales bacterium | reverse complement strand
CCGTCAGGTGAAGAGCCCTCCCCCCACATCGGTACAAATAATGAGCCGACTGATCACCACGAGGTGGATATCCACAAATGGAAGAGCGAAACAATAACCTCCATCTCGGAGGAATATTCCGAGGAGCGCATCAATTCCAATGAGATCGACGACGAGCTTCTCATTGCACTCGGCTACGTTAACGGAGACCGCAAGGACGAGCCGGAGAGAGATACCCTTCTCACCGAAAAGCTTTTTGCGATGACAAAGGAATTTTCCGACGTCCGCGAGGCAGACACTATATACGAGAGATTCATAGCTTCAAAGAGAAAAATCGAATTCCGTCTCATTGCAACTCTTCTTGCAGCTATACTTCTTTGTCTTTACCCGTACGTCGGCTCGTTGCTTGGCAGAACGGTAGAATTCTTCGACTGCGAACGATTTTTCGTTCCGAATATGCTTATCTGTCTGCAGCTGCTTTTCGTTGCCGCGGCATTTTCCGCAAGCGATCTGTTCTTCGGATTTATAAAGATATTCACCGGAAAGCCGCAGATATATTCGGCGTCCGCTCTGCTCTTTCTGGCAACCACTGCAACCACCGTTATATACGCGTTCGTGTCCGAGCCTACGGGAATTGTCAGCTGCTCGGTATTTATGGTTGTTTCAGCCGCATCAATGCTCGTTCCGATATTCTGCGATCTTATGAGAGTCAAGCAGCAGATGGATTCGTTTGAGCTTTCTGCCGACAAGGAGGACGTAAAAAGCTCACGCATTGACCGCTGTGAAGGTGAATACATCCTCGCTCACAGAGGCATCCCGAAGGATTTTGCGGAAAGAACCAAGGCGTCGTACGATAGTCCGAAAATAATGAACCTTATTCTCCTCCCCTCCTTTATGTTCTCGGCGTTGCTCGGAACGGTCGTTTTCCTTACAACGAAAAATCCGGAGACTGCACTTATTTCGGCATCCGCTACGGCGTGCATAGTATTTCCGACGTCACAGCTGCTCATGTCATTACCGTTCTACCGATACGCACATTCGATACTTAACTCAGAAAACTGTGCCATAGTCGGAAGAAATTCGGTAAACGAGCTTTCAAAAATAATCGAGATCTCGGTAAGCGAGGGCGAAATATTCAAATATAATACGATAAATCCGATAAATATGCAGCTCTTCGGTGAAACGCTGTACACAACGATATACTGTACGGCATCCCTGACGAGAAGCAGACGCTCTCCGATATCGGCTCTGTTTGCCGAAAACGTTGAGAACAGCGATCTTTCGGGCAACGTACAGACGGTAGAGGACACTCGCGACGGTATTGCCGCAATAGTGGACAACAGATATGCCGTCCTATGCGGAAACGCGCGCTTTATGAGAGATCACGATTTCGACGTTCCCGAGCCCTCCCCCGAGGAAACCGCAAGCATGGGAACTACACTTGTGTACACGGCAATAAACGGTAAGATAGCCGCTTCAATATGCGTTGATTACGTTGTTCGCGAGGAGTTTTACGACGTTCTGCGCTCCGCAACAGAAAACGGCATTAAGTTGAAAATCTATTCGTCCGATTTCGGCGTTACACGCAGCGTAATATCCGCAAAGCTCGGTATTCACGACGACGCTTACGAGCTTGTTAAGGAAAAAATGCCGCTCCCAACGGGAGTCTCCCCCGCGGTAACCTCAGACAACCCGGCTATGCTGTTTGAGGCACCCGTGATAGCAAGAGCGATAAAGAAGGCGGAAAGAGTTCTCGGAATATACTCCGGAATCGTGTCTGCAGTATCTCTCCTCCCCGCAATTGCGGTTGCGGTACTCGGACTCACCGTATCCCCATACATCATACTCATATACCACGCAATAACAGCATTGCCGGTATTCATAATTTCAAAGCTGTATCTTCAAAGCAAAAATAATTGACTCATAAATAAAGTAAAGGAAATCGTTTCAAATGAACATAGCAAAGGATGACCGTTTCTCGAACATTCTGAAATCAGTTGAAAAGCCCGGCAGATATTCGGGCGGCGAATACGGTCAGATAATCAAAAACAAAGAAAACGTAAAGGCGCGCTTCGCTTTCTGCTTCCCCGACGCATATGAAATAGGTATGTCTAACCTCGGCGTAAGAATACTCTACGGCGTTCTCAACAACGAGCCCGATATCTGGTGTGAGCGAGTTTACACACCGTGGGTGGATATGCAGGAGAAAATGAAAGCATACAACATACCGCTCTGGGCACACGAAAGCGGAGATCCCGTTTCCGAGTTCGATATTCTCGGCATAACGCTTCAGTACGAGATGTGCTACACGAACGTGCTTTCAACTCTCTCGCTTTCGGGCATTCCGCTTCTTGCAAGCGAAAGAGACGACAGCTTCCCGATCGTTATCGGCGGCGGCCCCTGTGCGTACAACGCAGAGCCTGTTGCGGATTTCTTTGACGTCTTCAACATCGGCGAGGGTGAGGAGGTTCTTCTCGAATTCGTGCGTATGTACATCGAGGAAAAGGGCAAGCCGGGCTATACGAAATGGGAATTCCTCCACAAGGCGGCAAGAGAGATCGAGGGCATATACGTTCCCTCCTTCTACAACGTCTCCTACAACGAGGACGGAACTATAAAGGAATACACACCAATTTACGATGATATTCCCACTAAAATCAAGAAACGAATCATCAAGGACCTCGACAAGGTTTACTTCCCCGAAAATCCCGTTATGCCGTACATTGAAACGGTTCATGACAGAATTATGCTCGAGGTTGCAAGAGGCTGTATCCGCGGCTGCCGCTTCTGTCAGGCAGGTATGATCTACCGTCCCGTAAGAGAAAAATCCCCCGAGGTGCTCTGCAGACAGGGCAAGTGCATCTACGAATCGTCGGGATATGACGAAATGTCGTTAACCTCTCTTTCCATAAGCGACTACACAGAGATAAGCCGCCTCACCGACGAGCTTTTAGAATTCACAAACCCGAACATGATCAGCCTTTCCCTTCCCTCCCTCCGTGTAGACAGCTTCACAAAGGAGCTTATGGAAAAGGTTGCGTCCGTCCGTTCCTCCTCTCTGACGTTCGCCCCCGAAGCAGGAACACAGAGACTCCGCGACGTTATCAACAAGAACGTTTTCGAGGAGGACCTTATGCGCGCGGTAGGAGTTGCTTTTGAGGGCGGCAAATCCGCGGTCAAGCTCTACTTTATGATGGGTCTTCCCACCGAACGTGACGAAGACATCGAGGGCATCGCAAAGCTCGCAATGAAGGTTATAGACAAATATTACGAAATGCCGAAGGAGATGCGCAAAAAGGCGCCCTCTTGCACGATATCGGTATCTTGCTTCATTCCGAAGCCGTTCACTCCCTTCCAATGGGAGGCGCAGGACACATTTGAGGAGCTTACAAGAAAGCAGGAGCTTCTTAAGAACGCAATAACCGACCGCCGTGTCAAGTACAATCACCACGACGCTTTCGTTTCGAGGATCGAGGCGGTTCTCGCGAGAGGCGACAGAAAGCTCTGTGCAGTCCTCACGAAGGCTCACGAAAAGGGCTTCAAATTTGATGCGTGGGATGAATTCTTCAGCTACGAGGGCTGGTGCGAATGCTTCGACGAATGCGGAATCGATATGGCGTTCTACGCAAACAGACAGTTCGGCGAGGACGAGGTGCTTCCTTGGGACATCATCGACATCGGTGTCACAAAGGAATTCCTTCTCCGTGAAAGACACAACGCATACAAGGAAAAGACAACGCCGTCCTGCAGGGAAAGCTGCTCGGGCTGCGGTGCAAATAAGCTCGGAGGTGTAAGAGGATGCTGCCCACAAACGAAATGAAAAAAAGACCGCTTCTCGAACGTCCGAGAGCTGTCAGAATAAAATTTACAAAAACAGGCTCGCAGAGATATATCTCTCATCTCGACCTGCAAAGGACTTTCACAAGAGCCATAATCCGCTCGGGTATCCCCGTGTGGTACACAAAGGGCTTCAATCCCCATTCAAAGCTCGTTTTTTCCTCACCGCTTCCGATTGGCTGCGAGAGCATTTGTGATTACGTTGATATAAAGATCGACCGAGAGGCTTCCTTCGAGGAAATAAAGAGTGCGCTCTCCGCACAGTTCACCGATGAGATGCTCATTCTTGACGTATACGAGCCGCAAGCGAAGTTCCAGGACATCGTTTACATCAACTACAAGGCGGAGATAACCACAAAAAAGGCATCGGATGAGCTTGCCGCAAAAATTGAGGAGGCTTTGAAAACCTCTCCGTTTATAATAACGAAGAAGAGCAAGAGCGGTGACAAGGAGGTCGATCTCACTTCCTTCCTTCCGAAAATCAGCGCAAAGAAGAACGGCAAGAAGATAGTACTTGAATTTACCGTCGGTGACGGCTTCGGCAATACATTAAGCCCCGAAATAATCATGCGCGCCGTAATTTCGCGCTTTGAGCTTATTGAGGACGAGATGTACGATTACTATTCTCTTCTCCGCACCGAAATACTTTCTCGAAATATGCGCCCGTTCAGATAACTTTTTCGTCTTAAATATACAACTTAAATATACAACACAGAAAGGTAACAAATCACTATGGCAAAGCTTATAGGAAACGCAGTTGTAGGTCAGTCCGGAGGTCCCACAGCCGCAATCAACGCAACACTCTCCGGTGTTATCAGAGGTGCAATCGCCGCTGACGAAATCAAGACACTTTACGGCATGAGAAACGGTGTTGAGGGTCTGCTTGAGGAAAGACTCATCAACCTCACCGAATACTTTGACTCCGAATACAAGCTCGATACCCTTGAGAACACTCCCGCGGCGGCTCTCGGATCCTGCCGTAAGAAGCTCCCCAAGGCGGGCGAGGACGATTCGGTATACGAAAAGCTCCTTGAGATCTTCAAGAAGTACGATATCCGCTACTTCTTCTACATCGGCGGCAACGATTCCATGGACACCGTTGCAAAGCTCTCCGAATACACAAAGAACCACGATTATGAAATGCGCATCATGGGCGTTCCGAAGACCATCGACAACGACCTCGTCGGAACAGACCACACTCCCGGCTACGGCTCTGCGGCAAAGTATATCGCAGTTACCCTCTCCGAGATCATTCGCGACTGCGCGGTCTACACGAAGAAGGCTGTTACCATAGTTGAGATCATGGGCAGAGACGCAGGCTGGCTTACCGCCGCTTCCGCTCTCGGACGTGCTGTCGGCATGGACGCTCCCGATCTTGTTTACCTCCCCGAGGTAGCCTTCAGCATGGACGAGTTCTTCTCCTCGGTAAAGAATGCACTTGACGTTCATCCCAACGTTGTCATTGCAGTAAGCGAGGGCATCAGATTCGCTGACGGCACCTACGTTTGCGAGGGCATTTCCACAGGCACCGTCGACGCTTTCGGTCACAAGCAGCTTTCGGGTACGGGCAAGGCTCTTGAGCTTGCCGTCAAGGAAGAGATCGGCTGCAAGGTTCGTTCTATCGAGCTTAACCTTCCCCAGAGATGTGCTTCCCACCTCGCATCAAAGACCGACCTTTGCGAATCGGTAAGCGTCGGTAAGGGTGCAGTCGAGGCAGCTGTAGGCGGCGTTACACGTCAGATGGCAACCATCGTAAGAGAGAGCACCGAGCCCTACGTTTACAGCGTTTCCCACTCGGACATCGCAGAGATCGCAAACAAGGTCAAGGAGGTTCCGCGTGAATTTATCAACGCCGAGGGCAACAACGTAACAGACGAGTGCGTCCGCTACATCCTTCCTCTCATCGAGGGCGAAAACTCTCCCGAATTCAAGCACGGTCTCCCCGTTCACATTGTACTTTAATCCAAAGGCTCAGCCAAGAACCTTTTTTGAAAAAAAGGTTCTTGGAACTCCAAAAAACTTTAATTATTTGCCTTCCCCCTCGGTGGAAGGTGGCATCGTAACTGACGGATGAGGGACTCCCACACCGTAGGGACCGGCGTCCCCGACGGTCCGTTCACACAACAAATACCCCAAAAGGAAATAAAAATATGAATATAGCAGTAATCACCGGAGCCTCCTCCGGAATCGGAAGGGAATTCTTCGTTCAGCTTGCAAAGCATCCCGCATATGCGGACATCGAGGAATTCTGGGTAATCGCAAGACGTGCCGAAAGACTTGTGGAGCTCAGAAGCGAAACAGAGAAGCCTGTAAGGGTACTTGCTCTCGACCTCACAAATAAGGAATGCATCAAAGAATACGCAGCTCTTCTTGCGGAAACACAGAGCTACGTCCGCGTTCTCGTAAACGCATCGGGCTTTGGCAGATTCCACGAATTTGAATCGATGAACATCGACGACGCATACGACATGATCGCACTCAACTCCGCGTCCCTCACCGCAATGGTACACGCAACCCTCCCCTTCATGGGTGCAGG
>JBGVEZ010000266.1:0-7188 GCA_045120555.1 Eubacteriales bacterium | reverse complement strand
CACGACCTGCTGATTACGAATCAGCTGCACTACCGACTGTGCTACACCAGCGCTCGAACATTAATATTATACCATAACCGCTTCAAAATTTCAACTGCTTTTTTGCTGTTTTAACACTTTTGTTACAATTGAAAAATAATCTGAGTGTCTGAAAGGAATATAAAAATGAATTTATGTGATATAAGAACGATTCGCGGAGTGATGGAGCTTCACGGAATCAAATTCAAGAAGGAATACGGACAGAACTTCCTCACCGACGCGGAGACCGTATACCGTATTGCCGACGAATGCTGTCAGTCAAGCGAAACTATACTTGAGATAGGACCGGGTATCGGCTGCATGACTGCGGAGCTTGCAAAGCTTTACAAAAGAGTAATCGCTGTTGAGATAGATACTTCGCTCATTCCCGTTCTTGCGGATACGCTTCATGATTACGATAACGTGACCGTTGTCAACTCCGACATAATGAAGACGGATATCTTCGAGCTTCTCGACGAATACCGCGAGGGGGGCGTTTCGGTTTGCGCAAATCTTCCGTATTATATAACAACGCCTATACTTATGAAGCTTATCGAGAGCGGGTTCCCGTTCGATTATATAACCGTAATGGTTCAGAGCGAGGTCGCTGACAGACTTTGCTCGGAGGTGGGCGGAAAGGATTGCGGTGCAATAACCGCGTCTATCGCATACTACGGCGAGGCGGAGCGCATCTTCTCGGTTCCCGCAGAGCTGTTCGTTCCTCAGCCGAAGGTTAATTCCGCTGTTGTAAGGATCCGTATGCACGATGAACCGCCCGTTCATCCGAAGAGTGAAAATATATTCTTCCGTACAATAAAGGCATCGTTTGAGCAGAGAAGAAAAACTCTTCCGAATTCGCTCCTTACGGGATTTCCGGAGATCGGTAAGGCGGGACTTACCGAGATAATAGAGGCTTGCGGAATTTCTCCCATGATACGCGGAGAACGTCTTACTATGAAGGATTACGAGGCGCTTTCGGATAAAATATACGAAAAACTCGAAAATAAGTAAAAAATTCAAGGTCCCGTGAGTAAAACGCGGGACCTTTGCGACAAATATTTATGAAAGGAGACAGCCATGTCGGAAAAAGCTGATAGAATAGACCTGAATGCCGCTCTGGTGGCATATGAAAACGGCGACGAGAGCGCGTTTGACGTGATCTTTGAAGAGATGCGCGGACCGCTTTGCTTTTTTATAAACCGATACGTGAATGATCCCGACGTTGCAGAGGATCTGGTAATGGATACCTTCGCCGCTCTCCTTTTGAATATAAGAAGATTCAACTATCGCGCAAGGCTTTCTACATATCTTTTCACGGTTGCGAGAAACAAGGCTATCGATTACGTAAGACGGAATAAACATAAGCCATCGCCCATAGACGAAAATACTCCCGACACCGAATATCTGCGGATAGAGGAGGAGTACGTTCGTAACGAGGAATACGAGAGGATGCACCTTGTAATGCGTGAGCTTGCGGAAAACTACCGCACTGTTCTTCATCTGTATTACTTTGAGGAGATGGGTGTTGAGGATATTGCGGTCGTTATGCGAAAGAATAAAAAGCAGATATACAATTTGCTCCACCGCGCGAGAGAGGAGCTGAAAATGAGGCTCGGAGGTAATTATGAGAAATAAAAAGGAATTTCGGGACGGTGTTCTCGAAAGATATAACCGTGAAAAGCGGAAGCGAGAGCAAAGACGGAAAAATCTGTCTGCGGCGGCATGCTCGCTTTGCATGGTGTTCGTTATATTGTTAACCGGATCGGCGTACCTTTCCGCCGCGTTCGGTGCGGCGCTCTTTGCGGACGTTGACGCATCCTTCGGTCTTATTTTTGACGGAATAGGTAATAAGGAGGAGGCTCCGACCCCTCCGAGCGATATGGAGGCACCCGAGGAGAAACCCGATCAGACAAAGGCGGAGAGCTTTGATTCGGAGCCTGAGGGGGATTGTGCCGTAGGCAGCGAGGCCCTTCCCGAAAGCGGCTCGGTGGATGAAGACCTCCACGGCGGAAGGACTACCACCGCAGTAACGACGCCCGCCGCTCCTGACCCGATCGAAACCGCCCCCGAAACTGTGGGCACCGCCCGTCCCAGACCCGAAACGACAAGGTCACCCGAAACAATAAGGTCACCCGAAACAACAAGGTCACCCGAATGGACGATGGCACCCGAAACCACAAGGGCACCCGAATGGACGATGACACCCGAAACCGAAAAGCCTGCCAATACTACGAACCCACCGGCGATCGAAACCATAAAGCCTGCCGAAACCACGAGAAAGCCAACGGTAACCACCAAAGCTCCCGCATGGACAAAAGCACCCGAAACTACGAAGACTCCCCAGTGTACGGTTGCTCCCGACACGAACAGGGTAGATATAGAAGAAAACCTCTCCCCATCAGGGGATCGGAGCGATGAGACAGAGCCGCCAAAGTGCGAAAGCGATGGGGCAGGCTTCTGGAGATTTCTCATTCTCGGCTCTGCAGGCGTTTGTCTTGCTGCCGCATGTGTGTTCGTTTATAAGGCTCTGAAAAAAGAAAAGTGATATTTTCGTTACGTTCTCTCCGTACGTTTTCGGTGGGAACGTAATTTTTTTGCCTGAGTTGAGAATTTTTTCATAAAACCTATTGACAAACGCATACGTATGTGGTATAATACAGTCGAGACAGATAATACAGTTAATACAGATTGGAAAATACAACCGAAAGGAGTAAAGCATTATGCAATTTGAATTCAGTGGCAATACCGAGATATATCTTGAGATCGCGGAACGGTACAAGCACTATATCGACAGCGGTATAATCAAGGTGGGCGACAAGCTCCCCTCCGTGAGGATGGCAGCCCTTGAGCTCGGCGTTAATCCGAATACGGTTGCGAGAGCCTATTCGGTGCTTGAGTCTGACGGCTACATCCGAAGCATCCCGAAAAAGGGAGTTTATGCAACCGACCCTTCGCTTGCATCAAAATCGGTGCACGACTTCCGTGATTTCTTCAGACAGCTAAAGGCAGACGGCATAACAAGACAAACACTCATAGACCAGATAGAGGAGGTTTATTCAAAATGATTGAAATTAAGAATCTTTACCATTCACTCGGCACAAAGAGCGTGCTTGAAAACGTAAACATAACCGTTAAGGAATCAACAATAACAGGACTTGTCGGCATCAACGGCGCAGGTAAAACCACGCTCCTCCGCCTTATTTCGGGAATCTACACTCCCGACAAGGGAACTATCTTCTATAAGGGCTATCCCGTTGACCGCCCCGACGTCAAGGAGAAGATTTTCTTCCTTCCCGACGATCCCTTCTACAACCACAGCACAACGGGTGCGGAGCTTTTTAAGATGTATAAGTCGCTCTATCCCTCCGCAGATCACGCGGTGTTTATGAAGAACGTTGAGCTTTTCGGAATCGACGTAAAAGCACGCGTCCGCACCTTCTCAAAGGGTATGCGCCGTCAGCTTTTCGTCGCACTCGCACTTTCGATAAAGCCCGAGCTTCTGCTTCTTGACGAATCCTTCGACGGTCTTGACCCGCTCGCACGCCTTAACTTCAAGAAGGCGGTAAACTCTATCGTTGAGGAGAACGGAACAGCGGTCATCATCGCAAGCCACTCTCTGCGTGAGCTTGAGGATTTCTGCGACAAGTATATTATGATAGATGCGAAGACCGTCCATTCCTCGGGCGAGATCACCGAAAAGGTTGAACGCTACTGCAAGTTCCAGCTTGCCTTCACCGAGGAGCAGAACGCAGAAACCTATAAGGAGCTTTCTCCCATCTCTCTCGAAATAAACGGAAAATTCGTCCGCATAGTTCTCGAGGGTACAAGGGAAGAGAACGAACCGAAGCTGCTTGAATTCAACCCCGTAGTTATGGAAGAAATGAGAATGGATTTTGAGGAGGTATTTATAAGCGAAGCAGGCAGAAAGGAGAATAAGTAATGACTTACTTTAAACGGTACTTTCTCCACCGCCTCCGCTCCACTACCTTCCGCAGTATCGTGCTTGCGGTTATTACGGCGATAGTGACGTTTGTCGGTGTGAGCAATACGGCGCACTTCCAATATGACGTAACGTACAGATCATCCGAATCCGGGCTTGCTGTGTCGGTCTATCTCGCACTCGTGATACTGATAGTGATCCCTATGCTTGAGACGGCGGAGCTTAAAAAGCAGAGGAGTCTTGATCTTTTGTTCGCTTTCCCGATAACAAAGAGTCAGCTTGCCATAGCACACTACCTTTCGGGGCTTTGTCAGGTGATCTTTCTTAACGCGGTGTCGGTGGCTGCAAGCGTGCTTGCGCATATGAGCAAGGGCTTTGGCGGTATTTCGTTCCTTGTTATCCCTGCCGTTGTATGTATGCTACCGGTCATTATCTGCCTTTATTCGGTGGTTGTGTTCCTCTTTTCACAGGGAAACACGGTCGGAGACGGCGTGGTGTTCACGTTCGGAGTTCCGCTTGCGATCTATAACACGCTTTGGGTGATATTCAAGGTGCTTGAAAATTTCGGTGAAGCGCGTATCTGGCTTAAACAGAATTTTGCCAGCTATCCGAAATTCTGCAATTTCTTTGAGATGCTCGCAATCCCCGCATCACCTTTTGATACCCTCATGAGATGCGGTGATTTCAGCTTTGGGCTTCTGTGGACGCCGTACGTAACCGTAAGATACATAATCTGGGCGATAATCGGTATTGCGTGCGTGCTCGGCTTTGTATATTACACAAAGACCTTCCGTGCAGAAAAGGCAGGCGATATATCCGATTCCGTTTTCGGCTACAAGGTGCTTATTCCGCTCTTTGCGATGAACGCTGTACTTGAGGCATGGCTCCGCGGCGCAGAATTGTTCGGATTTGAGGTGGATATCGCACTCATCCTCGTTGCAATGGCGATAGGCTATTTCATATACCGCCGTTCGTTCCGCATAAAGCCTGCGGATATTGCGTCAATCGCATACGTGGGAGCTTTGTGGGCTGTGCTTATATACGCTTTGGGCGTGCAGAAATAACGCAGGAGGTATTGATATGACAGAAAAACAAAAGAATGTCCGCTCGCTTATTTGGTCGCTTGCGGTATTGCTTACGGTCACAACGCTGTTTATGGTGTTCTACTATGCTATCATGCCGCTTGTGAATCTTTCTATGATCGAGAACGGTAATATAGGCGCGTATATGTATTATCATCAGCCGAAGACACTTGAGGAATACAACGAGATAATTGCAAAGAAAAACAAGGCGTCGCTTTCCGAGGTGGACGTGAGCTACAAAATAGGAAACAGACATGATATTCGTCTTGATGACGGCGGATATAATCTGATAAACGTATACCGTCCCGAGTACGTTGCACGCTTTGATGGCTTTGACGATTGCTTTATCGCGGAATATGAGGGCTACAAATTAGATGGCAGTAATTATATCGTAATGATGTGTGACGTTCTTTGCGACGATTTTCAGATGGATGACGTAACGGTATGTATCCGCACGCAAAATGCTCCCACCTGTAATGAATTCAAGAAAACGTTTCATCTTCTGAAGCGAATGGCCCTTTCGGAATTAGAGCAAAATTACTATTTAAAGTACGGCTCACGTGTGGAATTTGATTGGGCGCATTGTGGAGAATTTCGGTATATGTACCTCCTCCTTTCCGACGGTGTTTCCGTAGTTAATATTGCGGATGCGTATGATTGCTACGTAGAAAGGATCATTCCCTACGAAGCCGCCGAAAACGTAAACGGTGTTCCCGCAAAGGCACTTATAGATCTGTTTAACGAACATGAAAGGAGTGAAGGATAATGACCTACTTCAAAAGATATTTTACCTACCGCCTTCGCACTACGGCATTCCGCACGCTTATCCTATCGATACTTGCGGCAGTGCTGTCGAATGCGATAACGAGCGTAAGCTCCTACAGAAGCGGAACAAACTCCGGATTCGGTATAATCAGCGTATTTATCGGAATTGCGGCAGTACTTTTTCCGATGCTTGAAACCTATCAATTAAAGCAGCGCAGAACGCTTGACCTTGTTTTTGCGCTTCCCGTAACAAAAACACAGCTTGCCGTTGCGCATTTTCTCTCGGGGCTTTGCCAGATGGCGACGATATCCGTCGTTACCTGCATCTCTACCATGGTTGCACTTGCGGCAAAGAACGCAGACGTTATAAGGGCGGGGAATACTCCCTTTGCGGTGGGATGGATAATTCCGTATTTCCTCGTTGCATTCCTTGGCGGCGTTTGCTTCTATTCGATCGCAACCTTCCTCTTTTCGCAGGGAAACACGGTGGGCGACGGTCTGGTTTTCACCTTCGGAATTCCGGGCGGATTCGCTCTTGTATGTTTCTATATAGGTGAGCTTATAGCGGATTATTATGCGCTCGATCAGAAGATAGAAGCATTTCTCGGCGGAATGATTCAAACTTTTTCAAATTGCTTCTTATTGCTTTTCGAACCCTGCGAATATTATAAATATCTTATCGAGCCCGCAAGATTTGATTACAGCGGCAATATCGGTTATAAGGCTATGAGCCGTGTGGAGATCATAACCTGCGTTCTCTGGATACTTTTCGGAATTGCGGCGTTCTTCGGATTCGTTCATCACGTAAAGAGCTACCGCGCGGAGAAGGCGGGCGGAATTTCCGATTCCTTCTTCGGCTACCGTGTGCTTATACCGCTTTACGGCTGCATACTTATAGCAATGAACGGACTTAACATCGACGGCGTGTTCCTTACGTTCGTTCTTGTTGCGATGGTGGTTGCTTATTTCGTATACCGCCGCTCGTTCAGGATCAAATATGCGGACATCGCCTGCGTGGTATTTGCATTTCTTATGGTCTTTATGGGAGGTGTGTTATGAAGAAATTTGTAATGACAGATGAAAAAAAGCACGATCTTCGCGAGCTTAAGATAACGGTAATCGTTCTTCTCTCGGTGGCATTCGTGCTCGGTATGTTCAACTGGGCTTGCTACCTTGTTGACGGCGTTTACGCAAAGCAGCTTCCGCTCGGAACTTATCTTGCACATTACCCCGCAAAGAATCTTGCCGAATACAAGAAAACGATAAAGGAATTTTCGGTTCCGACGCTGAACGACATTAAGTCGGTCTATAAGGAAAAGGAAATAACGGGAAGATATAATACCTATCTCGAATCGGCTATGCGTATGTATCATTTCGAATACG
>JBGVEZ010000265.1:0-15630 GCA_045120555.1 Eubacteriales bacterium | reverse complement strand
TGGACACCAAGGAGAACGGTAATAACTGATCGTTTGATCATCGTAGAAAAAAGAACCGTGACCCGAAGGGCTGGTTCTCATAAGGAAGTCTGGTTTTCCTTGTAGGGACCGGCGTCCCCGACGGTCCAAAAAGACATAATTGCATTGCAGAAGACAAAGATTAACCCTGACAGATTTTCAAGGCCTGTCAGGGTTAATCATTTGAATATCATTCTTCCTTATTATCCAGATCCATATTCAATAATTGAGGTATATTCTGATAAATAATTGTAAGAGGTTCCCACCAATCATGCAAGCACACATTTATCAAAAAATCATTATTCTCATAAATAAACTTGTAACCAATAAATTTATTAACTTCAAGACTTTCATTCCAGGTATGGTTCTCAACCGACTCGGTTCTTTCACTTGTAAATTTATCAACATTAATCCATGTTTCGTCCATTTGAATGGTTTCGGGATTAATGATATATTTTTCATCTACTTCTATAAGTTCTTTTTCTTGATGTCTCCAAGGAATAAAGATCAGATATAAAGGAGTATTCAATGTTTTATGTTTATAGACGGTTTTAGTTTTCCATAAAAATCTTTTATTTACAGAATATACTTCGTCGTGCGGACGTTGGTATTTCCCTAACAAAATGCCGCTGATAATTCTTTCGTTATAATGAAATTGAATTATTACCACTTGTATTTCTCCTTTCTGTTATTAAATCTTATATGTTCCAATCCTTGTTACATTTTATCGCAAGTTTCGCCTTTGTATTACAAATGCTTCGGGCAAAGCCCATACCCCTTTGTAGGGCGGGGGTTTACTCCCGCCGCATTTTAGATTCAAGGCGTTCATCACGGCGGGAGCGCGTGGGGTTCCCCGAAGCGAGCGAAGTCGAGCTTTGGGGGTTCCGAGCTTGCCCCCGCCCTACGATGTACCACCATTATAACACATATCGGCAGAGAAAACAAGTTCTCTGCCGAATTTTGTGCATTGCGGACCGTCGAGGACGCCGGTCCCTACAATTTGTAAACATCCTTATGAGAAGTTGGGCAAATCTGCCGTTTTTTATTCCTTATCGGAAGCATTAATTTCGTATCCGCAAAGACCGAAGGATCTGTAAAACTCAAGAAAATCGGCAAGCTCCGCTTCGTTATCACAGGTAACGCTCAGTCTTACGGAATATTTTATAACCGTCAGGCTGTACTCCTCAAGCACCGATTCAACGCTCTTTTCAGGTACAGCGGGAGATTCCTCGCCTCCGGTCACCGTCTCCGCTTCGTCCGTCGTTTCGGAAGAGAGAGTATCGCTTTCTCCCTTATAAGACGTAATATCAAGTTCGGTCAGATCGAGAACCAGAAAGTCGAGAGCCTTATAAAACTCTTTCACAAGAAATTCATTCTCCAGCATCGAAAGGGATATAATCCCTCCCACCTTCACGCCCTTTCCGCTTTGCTTAAGACGTGCCGCAAGCTCCGGGGTCACGTTATCGAGGTTCAGAACGATCTCGTCTATTTCGTAACCGGAAAGCGCACCGATCACTGCCGCGCTGCAAAGATCTGCGTATTCCTGCGATGCCTCATTAACGAAGGGAGTAAATCGAACAGAAACCCTTTTTGCTTTGAGCTTTGCTTCGTAAAGCAACGCCTCTATCGGACGAAGCTCCGAATTGACGGCATTGCCGTAAAGGAGCGAATTTATTGAGGTTATACAGTTAAGCTTTCCGGTTTTATCAGACGCGTTCAGAACGACAGCATCCGGTCCGTTCTCGCCGAAAAGGTGTACGGAGTCACGGTCTGAAACGAATTTCTCCTCAACTGTCTTAAAATCGAATTCCGGACGCGCCAAGGTGGATTCGGGAGCCGTTGTCTCGGGAGTGATCTCATCCGGAACCTTTTCTCCAAGCCTTGATCCGAAAAAGATCAATGCAAAGGAAATAATCACGGCAACCGAAAGCGAGATGATCACCCGCAGAAAATAATTCGGCTTTTTGCGGGCTCCGTACATATTTTCACTATATCTTTTTCCCTGATACAAGGCTGCACCCCTTACTTGATATCGGAAAGAACGAGTGACTTTCCGTAATCGTTCAGCTCAAAGGTCATCTTTTCCTGCATTTCAAAAACCTTGTTATAGGTAAGAGCATACTGTATCTGCTGTGTAAGTGCCTCAAAATTCTTCTTGAAATACTCCTCGTCCGTATCGTCCTTTGTGTAACGCTTTATAATATAGAAAGCGTATGAGGTCTCAATAACGTCGCTGTATTCCTCGTCCGAAAGAGCAAACGACGCATTTTCATAAATCTCGTCGAATTCACCCTTCGTGAAGTAGTAGCCCTTACCCGTATCCTGATAATCCTCGCTGTAGCGACCAATAAGGCTTTCAAAATCGTCCTCCTTATTGTTAAGCTTTTCAAGGACCATTTCAAGCTTCGTTCTCTTCGCTTCGTCGTCCGCACCGTCCTTATAGATACATATATGACGCGTGTGGATAAACTCGTCGCTTAAAAGGAAATCCATGATCTCCTCGTTTGTGCCGGGAATCTCTCCAAGGTCATCCGCAAGGATGTAGGTAAGCTCGTTAAGAGCTATGCTGAGCTGCATATATTCGCGGAAGAATCTGTCTGTCATATATTCATCGTCAAGTGCGTCCTTATAATCCTTCTTACCGCCGCACTTCACAATCATTGCGTCTATTTCCTTTTCAAGCTTATCAAGTATTGCATCCTCGTTGATATCAAGGCTATAATACGAGCAAAGCTCCATGATCGCATAATTTCTCGTAATCGTCGATTTTACGTAATCGAGAAGGTCAGCCTCAAGAGCCGCCTTTACCTCGGGATCGGTTGCGGCGTTTTTATATTTATCTCCAAGTGTATTCTTATAGTTGATAACAAAATAACGGAGGCTGTCATATGTAACCTCGTATTCTTCGACCGTTCCGACCACCTTAAGATCCTGTTCTGTGGGCTTTAAGCTGTTACATGACGTAAGCATTCCGCAGATCAGGACAAAAAGCAACAATATACTTACAATTCTTGTTTTTTTCATTATTAACCTCATAGTTCAATCATAGTTTAAATAAGAATTTACATTTTTATATTATACTATATTTTTGTTTCCTCGATGTGAAAAAAAGGTTTCCAAATTGATACTTTAAAAATAATTGTTACATTTCAAAAAATCCACTTGAAATAATCGGGTTATTGTGTTATAATAAATGCAACACCTAACAGGGAGGCTTTTATGGAACACAAATATCACGTTCAGCTGCAAAAGCTGATAGACGAATTCTCCTTTGAAATACTTTACATGCCGGAGGGAGAGGTACTTATATGCAGCGCGGACGTTTCGCGTCCGGGACTTGCTCTCAGCGGCTTTTTCGATCTCTTTGACGAAACGAGAATAGAGCTTATCGGACGCGTCGAGCACCTCTATCTCGAAAAGCTGTCAGCAGAGCAGCGCACAGAAAACCTGAAGGCATTCGTCGGAAGACGTCCTGCCGCAATTCTCGTAACCTCGGGCCTTGATATCTTCCCCGAGCTTCTTGAGGCAGCAAGACAGTACAACGTTCCGCTTATGAGAACCGAGGAGCGCACAAGCGCAATTCTTGCCGCGCTTATCGCGTCTCTTAATCTCCACCTCGCTCCGAGAATAACCCGTCACGGCGTTCTTGTTGAGGTCTATGGCGAAGGTATTCTTATCCTCGGAGACAGCGGAGTAGGTAAAAGCGAAACGGCTATCGAGCTTGTAAAGCGCGGCCACCGACTTATCGCGGACGATGCAGTGGAAATAAAGCGAGTAAGCGCAAAATCTCTTGTCGGAGAGGCACCTGAAATAATCCGCCATTACATCGAGCTTCGCGGTATCGGAATCGTTGACGTGCGCCGCCTGTTCGGTATGGGCGCGGTAAAGCAAAAGGAAAAGATCGACCTTGTTATCAAGATCGAGCCTTGGGTACAGGGAAAGATGTACGACCGCTTTGGGCTTGAGGACGAAAAGATTGACATTCTCGGCATAAAGATACCCGCGCTTACCATTCCCGTTCGCCCCGGAAGAAACCTTGCCATAATCCTTGAGATCGCCGCAATGAACAACCGCCAGAAAAAGATGGGATATAACACCGCTGAGGAGTTCAACAAGAAGATCATGGGACAAATGGGAATTGAATAAGTACGCAGGTTAAAACACCGGTCAAATACTTATTCGTTCAATGATTACATCATGGTAAATTGTTTATTAATTTTTGTTCACAAGTTTTAAGCAAACTGCACAAGTTTCCGCTCCTCGGATTGTGCAACATTCCGAATTTACTCAAGGTCAAAGATTAGTACTTGAATAATTCACAGAAATATGTTATAATATTATAGAATTCCCACGGGTATGCGATATCCGTGAGCTTACTTTCCCCAAATTAAGGAGGTTTATACCTACAATGTCCAAGAAGTTAATCGCTTTGGTCCTTTGTCTTGTTATGGTCGTGCCCTTCCTCGCAGCCTGCAAGCCGGACCCTAATTACGTCGGCCCTATCGTAAATATGTATCTCAGCGAGATCGTTTATGATTTCGACCCCCTCTATGCATTCAACAACGAATCTGCCCTCAAGGTAGTTTCGCTCCTTTTCGAGCCGCTCTTCAGACTCAACAAGAACGGTAAGGTAGAAAAGGCTCTCGTTAAGGAATACAAGTATTCCAAGGACGATCTTAACCAGGAATATTCACTTCTCCTCAAGTTCAACGAAACCAACTGGAGCGACGGTACTTACGTTTCCGCAAACGACCTCGTTTACGCTTGGAAGCGTATCCTTGACCCCGAAAACTCCAACGAGGCTGCTTCCCTCCTCTACGACATAAAGAACGCACGTCTCGTTAAGGAAGGCGAAAGCTCCATCGATACTCTCGGCGTTTACGCCGTTGACGAGCTCGAGGTTCAGATCGATTTCGAATATGACATCGATATTAATATGTTCCTCTATAAGCTTACAAGCTATGCTCTCGTTCCTCTCCGCGAGGACATCGTAGCAAAGAACAACGACTGGGCAAAGAAGAACGCAACAATGGTTTGCTCCGGTCCCTTCATTCCCCGTTCCGCAGACTACGGCATGGACCCCCGTGTAGACAAGGATATGCGTGACCCCTGCCTCCACCTCGAAAGAAACGCTTACTATTACCGCGACAAGCTTAAGGACAGCATAAATAAATCAGTTGAGCCTTACAAGATCAAGATCACGTTCAACGCAACCAGAGAAGAGCAGTACGAAATGTACAAGAACGGCACTCTCTTCTTTATGAATGACTTCGCACTCTCCCAGAGAGCAGAGGTCAAGGATTCGGTTGAGCTCTACGACGCAAACTCCACTCATTCCTACATATTCAATACCACAGCTCTCGTTAAAAAGGCAGGCAGTGAGGAAGGCTACCCGCTCTTCGCAGACGCTAAGGTAAGACGTGCACTCTCCCTCGCTATCGACCGTGAGGCAATCGCACAGCAGATCGTTTTCGCAAAGCCCGCTAACGGATACGTTCCCTACGGCGTATTTGCAACAAACTCCACAAAGGAGCTCTACAGAGATAAGACAGCGGCTACTCTCGCTACAAGCGCAAACGTTGCTGAAGCTCAGAAGCTCATCGGCGAAGCAGGAATCAATCCCGCAGACTTTACCTTCGCTATCTCCGTCCGCGCAGGCAAGGAAGTACACAAGGCAATCGCAGACGCAGTTGCTGCAGTATGGTGCCAGCTCGGCTTTAACGTAACCGTAAAAGAGGTTGCTGCCATCGTTAACAACGATGATTTCTTCGGTGAGGATCCTCAGCAGGATATTTGTGACGATAAGTTCAACGAAACTTATTTCTACCGTCACCCCGACTCCGAGGGCAAGGGCGACCAGATGTCCTTCGAGGTTCTCGCTGTAGACGTAGTTGCACAGAGCATCGATCCTCTTAACGTTCTCAGCGTTTACGCAACCGCGTTCTCCGGTCAGGGCATGGACCTCTCCTCCCTCTCCGGAAATGAAGAATACAAGCTTACTCCTCATATCTCCAACTACGAATCCGAAGCATACAACGCAAAGATTGAGGAAGCATTCGCAGAAAAGGATCTCACAAAGAGACTCGCTATCCTTCAGGAAGCAGAAGCAATGCTTATGGAAGATATGCCCGTATGCCCCATCATCTTCAACCAGAGCGCAAGACTCATAAGCAAGGAGCTCAGCGGCGTTAAGTACGACTGGTTCGGACGCCCCGACTTCAGAGACATCATGCTTAAGGACTTCGAGAGATTTGCAGAATCCACCGAAGGCGAGCTTGATGAAGAGGATTTCGTTCCCGTAACACAGGCTCCTACAGAAGGCGAATAATTCTTACGCAAAATAACTGAACAAACAAAATGGCTGCCCCAAATGTCGATCGTTTGAGGCAGCCACTTATTTATCAAGAAAAAATGAGATCTGTCAACATACTGATAAAGCCCGCGTCCTCTCTTTGTAATATGCGGTGCAAATACTGCTTTTATTCGGACGTTGCCGAAAGCAGAAGCACGCAATCGTACGGCATCATGACCGAGGAAACGATTGAGGCTCTCATAAAAAAGGTTTTCGATGCAGCAGAGGAATCGGCAGGCTTTCTTTTTCAAGGAGGCGAGCCGACGCTTGCCGGTCTTCCCTTTTTCAAAAGGGTTATTGAGCTTCAGAAAAAATATAACGTAAATAAAATTCCGGTACAAAATTCGATACAAACGAACGGCTATGCGATAAACGACGAGTGGGCGCAATTTCTTACAGAAAGCAAATTTCTCGTCGGGCTTTCGCTCGACGGCACGCGCGAAACGCACAACAGCCTGAGAATCGATGCAAGCAGCAAGGGAACCTACGATAAGGTAATGAACGCCGCGCGACTTTTTGATAAGCACGGAGTGGAATTCAACATCCTTTGCGTTGTGAACAACTTCGTTGCGCGTTATCCGAGAAAGGTATATAATGAATTGAAGAGATTCAAATATCTGCAGTTCATTCCCTGCCTCGATCCGTTTGACGGAGAAAAGCAGCCATTCTCGCTAACAAACGAGAGATATGCCTCTTTTTTATGCGCCACTTTCGATGAATACTACCGCGACTTTATGGAAGGTAATTACGTAAGCATACGCAATTTCGACAATTACGTTCGCATTTTTATGGGATATCCACCCGAAAACTGCGCCATGTGCGGCAGATGCACCTGCTATTTTGTTGCCGAGGGAGACGGAAGCATTTTCCCATGCGACTTCTACGTTCTCGACGAATGGAAGCTCGGTAACGTCCACGAATCGTCGTTTGAGGAGCTTCTCGAAAGCGAAAAAGCGAAGAAATTTGTAGCCGTGTCCGGGCATATATCCGAAAAATGCCGCGCTTGCAGATATTATCCGCTCTGCCGCGGCGGCTGCAGACGTGACCGTGAACCGTTATCAAGCGGAATGCCGTCACTTAACAGACTCTGCGCCGCTTACGAAAAATTCTTCGAGTATACAAACGAGCGGATGGCAGAAATTGCAAAAAAGCTTATGGCAAAAAACTATCATTAATAATTAAGGGGACCCATCCGAGCAATAACTCGAACAGATCCCCATTTTTCATTTTCAAATCAACTGTAAACGTACGCTCTCCACTCGCGCTTATTACGGTCGAAATCGAATATCTCGACGTATCCGTTTCCGCCGTATTCCCATGAGAATCTGACGGGAATTGCAAACGAGGTTATTGAGTATCGCTTGTAATCGAGGTAGGTCATAAGCCTTGACAGGAACATATTATAATCAAGGTCGGTGGTCACAAGCGGAAGCACCTGCTGTGCTATTGCCTGTATCTTATCGAGGTCAAGCTCACGTACCTTTCTCATAAGTCCGTGAATTACGTTCCTTTGTCTTTCGTTTCTGAAGCGGTCATCCGAGCGGTCGTAGGTTCCCGTATAGGGATTGTATACGTTACTTCTCATTCTCGCATACATAAGCGCCTGACGCGCGTTAAGGTGAACGTAGACGTATCCCGTTTCATTTCCGCCCTCATAGTAAGGACGAAGTCCGCTCATATGATCCTCACCCGTTGTATGCGCGTTCATGTAGATGTATTCGCTGTAGTAAAGCGGAACGTCAACGCCGCCGAGGATGTCGACAACCTTTATAAAGATATCGAAGTTCACTATCGCGTAGTTGTGGATGGTAATACCAAAATTGTGGTTAAGTGCGTTTGCAAGCGCGCCCGCTGCGGCACCCTTTGATGCGGTTGCGTTCAGCTTTCTGACGTACACGCTGTTTATTCTGCACCATCCGTAGTTCGGGTCGTATATCTTAAGGTCTCTGAGGAAGGAGGTTATGACCACCTTCTTTGAAGCCTTGTTGATGCTGACGACGATGATAGTGTCGGTAAGGCTTGCCGCCTGGTCAACGCCGATAAGCAGCACGTTATATACGTCGCTGTCGGTCACCGTAACACCCGACACGATCGGAGGCTCGGTCTCGGGCCTTGAAACAACTATCGACGTTTCGGGAGGATCTGTCACAGGGGGATCCGTTTCCGATTCGGTTCCCGTGTTCGTTTCGCTGTCACTCGGAAGCGTCTCCGGCGGCTCAGTCACGGGAGGTGTCGTCTCAGTAACAGGAGGTACGGTAAGCTGTATCTCTCGGTCCCTGATAATGCTCTCCATGCCAAATTTTATCGAAAGACGGCAGACGGCGATTTCATTTTCATCATAGCCTTCCAGCTCCGTAAGCGCGCTGTTCGACTTCAGCGCATCGAGCAGGGGCTTGTAGTCCTTATATTCCGAAAGCTCATAGCTTCTCTCAAGAATTATTCCGTACTTTACCTCGCGCACCTCCGCATCGGTAAACTCCGTACCCGAATATTCTCCGAATTCCTCAAGTATTTCACGCAGCCTTGTAAGGTCCTTCTGGTTCGTTTCCATCTCCTGATGGTCAAGATTCCCAAAAAGGGCTCCACCTATAATATATGCCGCTCCTCCGAGCGAAAGAGTTACCGCAAGTAGTACGCTCAGAATTATAATAAACATTTTCAGCGATTTGCGCTGTGCAATTCTCGAAGCCAGCGCTTTATTTTTCGCCTGCACAGGCTCTCTGTCTCTGAGTCCCAAAAATTTCATTCCTTTCGCGTTGATAAAAATCCGTATTTTGACGGTATATTATATTGTATCATATAAATATCTATTTATCAATACGGGAATGAAAATATTTTTTGTTTTTTTCGTTAATTTGTCAGATTTCATTTTTTGATACCAATTATGTAAAATTTACTATAAATTCATTAATTGTTAAATGCAGATCACTCAATTCGCTTGACTTATTCCGCATCATATGATATAATATAATGTAATTCAAAATAATGTATGTGAAATTACAAGTATATTTTTTAAAGAAAGGGTGTACAGTATTTTGAAAAAGGATATAGTTATCATTGGTGCCGGTCCTGCCGGCATATTTACCGCAATCGAGCTCATCAAAAAGGGATCGAAAAGACAGATCACCATTATAGAAAAGGGCGCGCCCATCGAAAAGAGACGCTGTCCCAAGGCAAAAACACAGAAATGCGTTAACTGCAAGCCGTTCTGTCACATAACCACCGGCTTTTCCGGTGCGGGTGCTTTCTCGGACGGTAAGCTCTCTCTTTGCTCCGAGGTCGGCGGTGATCTTCCGAACGTTGTCGGATACGACGTCGTTGACGCAACCATTGAATATACCGACAAGATCTATCTTGAGTTCGGCGCGGACGATCATATTGAGGGCATCAGCAATCCGGAAGAGGTTAAGGAGATAAGAAAGCGCGCTATTCAAGCGGGACTTAAGCTCGTTGACTGTCCTATCCGTCATCTCGGTACCGAAAAAGCGCAGGATATTTACTATGCAATTGAAAAATATCTTGAGGAAAACGGCGTTGAGCTGATCTTCCACCGCGAATGCGTTGACCTCATTCTCGATAACGGAGAATGCAAGGGCGTTATCATCGCAGATAAAAACGGAACCGAAGAGATCTACGCAAACGACGTTATCGTTGCAACCGGACGTCGCGGCGCTGATTGGTTTGAAAAGCTTTGCGCAGAGCACGGCATCGCACATCAGCCCGGAACGGTCGATATCGGTGTCCGTGTTGAGGTAAGAAACGAGGTTATCGAAAAGGTCAACGAGGTTCTTTACGAATCCAAGCTCATCGGCTATCCGAAGCCCTTTAAGAACAAGGTAAGAACCTTCTGCCAGAATCCCGGCGGTTTCGTTGCTCAGGAAAACTACGACAACGATCTTGCAGTTGTAAACGGTCACTCCTACAAGGAGCTTAAGAGCAACAACACAAACCTTGCCATCCTCTGCTCTCACAACTTCTCCATTCCCTTCAATCAGCCCATCGCTTACGCGCAGAAGGTCGGCGAGCTTACAAACATGCTTGCGGACGGACACATTCTCGTTCAGAGATTCGGTGACATTCTTGACGGTAAGAGAACGTGGCCTAAGGAGCTTGCGCAGTCCAATATAAAGCCCACTCTCCCCGACGCAGTTGCCGGAGACATTACCGCCGCTATGCCCTACAGAGCGATGACAAACATCATCAACTTTATTCAGGCTATGGACCACGTTGTTCCCGGATTCGCTTCAACCGAAACGCTTCTCTACTCTCCCGAGCTTAAGTTCTATTCCAACCGCGTAAAGATGGATGAGACTCTCTCCACAAACGTAAAGAATCTTTACTGCCTCGGCGACTCCTCGGGATGGACGAGAGGTCTTATGATGGCATCCGTAATGGGTGTTCTCATGGGAAGACGCCTTTATAAGGAAGAGACAGAAACAGTCTGATCATTTTATATATGCGCCGCATGACGCAGAGAAAGGGTAATTTTCATGTCAAAAGCAACCACAACAAAAAAGAAGCTGTCAAAGGGAGCCAAGATAGCAATAATCATTCCGTCCGTTATATTCGGTCTTATTGCTTTACTGCTTGTCGCGGCTTACATCTTCGCAACGATAATCTATCCCGAGGTACAGCCTGCGGATACAACTATCCATGATCTTACTGAGCTTGCCACGCTTTTCAGAGAGGATCTGGATGCAGACGTCACCGGATATACCGACGAGCAGATACTATCGGCAAAAAGTGCTATCGTTCTTGAGAAGATAGAATCCCTCCCGAAGATGGACTATACTCAAATAGCAGCCGCGCTTGAAGAAAACAAAGATACCGACCTCTCGGTTTACGGATTTTCAAAATACGAGGAGCAGGTTATCAGATATGCCGTTTCGTTCGGATACAAGGACCGTCTTTTCGCTCTCATGGAGCAGCAGACAATATTACCCCCTGACTACGGGCTTGACGATCCCGTAACCGGAGACGAGGAAACGACCGAATCGCCCGAAACCACAAGAGAGCCCGAAACCACAACGTCTCCGGACACAACGGAAACCCCCGAAACGACCAAGGATCCGGATACAACGTCGGAGCCCGATACCACAAGAGAGCCTGAGACTACGCAATCTCCCGTAACTCAGCCTCCTGTGACTCAGCCCCCTGTAACACAAGCGCCCGTAACTCCCTCCGTAACGGTAATTCAGTATCCCGGAACCGAACCGCCTCCGATAACCGGTCTGCCGGTAACCGACGACGATATATACAATATTCTTCTGATCGGTACCGACTCAAGATCAGCTACAAACCTTGCGGGACGCTCGGATACTATAATCGTTATAAGCATCAATCGAGTCTCTAAGCGTATAATTCTAACCTCCTTCCAGAGAGACACGATAGTAAAGGATCCCGAGCTTGGAGGATACGCAAAGATCAACGCGTTCTTTGCACGCTCAGGCACAGTGGGTCAGCGCGCGGGACGACTTATAAACGTTCTCAAGCACAACTTCGATATTACGATCCACAATTACGTTGTCATTAACTTCAACGCATTCAGAGAGATCGTAGATATTTTCGGAGGTGTTGAGGTTCCGCTTTACTACAGCGAATACCTTAACCTCTCCTATACCTTCACAAAGGAGCATCCTACTCCGGTACGCGGACTTGACAGTCTCTATACCGACAAGATAAACGGATACGTCTGGGTAAAGCTCAACGCAGAACAGGCGCTATTCTACGCAAGAATGCGCTCAAACCTTTGGAATCCCGTATCAAAAACCTATCAGCGCTCAGACGACTCGTTCAGAACCGAGCGTCAAAGATTTGTAATCAGAGGACTTATAAACGCAGCAAGAAAAATGACGTTTGATGAGCTTATAGATATCTGTAACAAGGTATTCTCTCAGGTCACCACCGACCTTCCTCTTAACGATTTCCTTGTTAAGATGACCGGCTACACCGACTTTTCGAGATACTCTATCTCAAACCTCAACGCAAGCGGTATAAGATACTCGTGGTATCCCTGCACAACTGACGGATACAAGGTTTATTTTCACGGTGACGCAGGCTACGGCAAAGGACAGTCCGGAATCGGTATTCTCGAATACCCCTACCGCGACGGATACGCCATTATCAAATCTACGTGGCGTGCTTTGGTATATAAATAATCATACAAAAACGGCAGAAAATTCTGCCGTTTTTTTGTTGTATTTCTTCATTTCTATTGACAAATGAGATAATATATGGTATAATATATTGAAAATTAGTTGCGCACGCAACAGTTGCGGTTGCAACAAACAAAAAAGAAAGGAAAATGCACCGGAATGATAAATCTTTCAAAATATTTCGGCATAATCATGCGCTGCTCTATGATGTTCATAGGCGACCGACTTGCGGAATACGGTCTTGCGGGACATCACCACACCTATATAAGAGCTGTGTGTGAAAACCCCGGAATATCGCAGGACGCTCTCGCCAAGCGGAATTTCATCAACAAAAGCAACGTTGCAAGAAATCTCAACACACTTGAAGAGGGCGGCTACATTCGCAGAGAAACCTCAAAGAACGACAAGCGAGTTACGCTTGTATATCCGACCGAAAAGGCATTTGAAGCAATGTCCGCTATCAACGAGATAGTAAATGAATGCAACACTTATTTTCTCTCTGCACTCAACCCCTGCGAGCGAGATGAATTTGTCAGAATGCTCGGAAAGCTTGAGCTTCGGGCTTCAGAATACTATAACGAAAGAGGTGACGGCGAATGAAGTATATAATCAAGCACCTGATGGAAAACAAATGGATAATGTATGGCGGTATCGCACTGAAAATTCTCGGTGCTTTTCTCGATCTTGCCATTCCCTCGGTACTCGAAATCATTATTGACGACATTGCGCCTACCGGAAATCTGACAAATCTTATCATCTGGGGCGTAATTATGATCGTGCTTTCGGTTTCCGTTTTCGCACTTAACATCATCGGAAACCGCCTTGCATCCCACGTTGCAAGAAAGAGCACGGAAGGAATACGCCACGAGCTTTTTGCGAAAACCATTCGTCTTTCCGCAAAGGACGCGGATCATTTCACGGTCCCCTCTCTCGAATCGAGAATCACGTCTGACACATATAACATACATCAGTTCACAGGTATGATCCTTCGTATGGGTATCCGCGCACCCATTCTCCTCTTCGGAGGTATCTTTATAACAGTCTTCATCGACCCTGTTCTCACCCTTGTTATGGTCGCGCTCCTTCCGATAATAGCCATTTCGGTAACGTTCATCACGAAAAAGGGCGTTCCAATGTACACCGTAACGCAGCAGAAGCTTGATAAAATGATAGGCGTTGTAAGAGAAAACGCAGTTGGCATCCGTGTTGTAAAGGCACTTACGAAGTATGATTACGAAAAGCGCCGCTTTGAAAGTGCGAACAAGGAGCACGTAAGAGCTGAGCAAAATGCCGGCATGACTATGTCGAGCGTCAACCCTATAATGAACGTTATACTCAACATCGGCACAACGCTCGTCGTTCTCGTAGGTGCATACCGCGTTTATAACGGGCTTATGCTGCCGGGTACTATCCTCTCCTTCATTCAGTATTTCAGCATGATAAGCATGTCGATGCTTGCAGTAACGAGAATGTTCGTTATGTATTCAAAGGCATCCGCCTCCGCAAAAAGAGTTTCCGAGGTCATCGAAACTCCCGACAATATTCTCGAGGAATCCGAGGAAAAGTTCCCCCGCTCCGAAAAAGAAGGGCTTCACGTCGAATTCCGTGACGTTGTTTTCTCCTATAACGGAAGAAAAAACAATATCGAAAATATCTCCTTTGATCTAAAAAAGGGCGAAAAGCTCGGCATTATCGGCGCAACGGGTAGCGGTAAGTCAACTATAATACTTCTTCTTATGCGCTTCTACGATATCGACAGCGGTGCTATTTACATCAACGGCAAGGACATCCGCACGTATCCGAAGGACGAGCTTCACACCATGTTCGGTGTAGCTCTCCAGAACGACTTTGTCAGAAACGGAACGATACGCGACAACATCGCCTTTGACAGAGAGCTTTCTGACGAAGAGCTTTGGCACGGCGCAAGACTTGCGCAGGCTGAAGGCTTTATAAAGGATAAGGACGGTGCGCTCGACTTCGTACTCAACTCCAAGGGTACAAACCTCAGTGGCGGTCAGAAGCAGAGAGTTCTCGTTTCCCGTGCGCTTTCGGGCAATCCCGATATTCTGATTCTCGATGACTCATCATCCGCGCTTGACTATAAAACAGATGCAGCACTCCGTAAGGCAGTATTCTCGGAAATGACAGATTCCACAGTAATTATAGTCGCGCAGAGAGTTTCATCTGTAATGCAGTGCAATAAGATACTCGTTATCGACGAGGGAAAAACGGTTGCCCTCGGAACACATGACGAGCTTATGGATTCCTGCGATATCTACCGTGAAATAAGTGAATCGCAGATGGGCGGGGAGGTAGAATAATGAAAGTAAGAAATTATATCCTTTCCGTTTTTACCGTTATCGCAAAAGAAAGTGAGGTGACTTCAATATGATGGGTCCCGGTCCCGGCGGAAGAGGAAGACAGTCCGCCAATGCTCCCAAGCTTACAAAAGAAGAACGCTCTCACGTTCTTATGAAGCTCGGCGTTTACCTTGCAGAGGAAGCACCGTTTCTTATAATCGCGCTTATCATAATGATAGTCGCAAACACCTTCGCGCTCTGGGGACCCGAGCTTTCGGGTAACGCTATCGGTGCGATAGAAGAGGCCTTCCACAATAAGATAACTTGGGATGAGGCGTTTGGAACGATAAGATACAACGTAATTCTCATGATAGTGCTTTACGTTGTCTCAGCGGCTATGTCCTATGGGCTTAGCGTGCTTATGCTCTTTATAAGTAAGCGTATAACCTACAAAATGAGAAAGCAGCTCTTCTCTCACCTTATCGAGTTGCCCGTCGGATTTTTCGACACAAATCAGGTCGGAGACATCATAAGCCGTATGTCATATGACATCGACACGATAAACGCTTCCCTCTCTCACGATCTGCTTCAAATCATAACGAGTGTATACACGGTTGCGCTTTCATTTGTGATGATGGTAAGAACGTCAATTCCCCTCATTTCAATATTCGTTATCACGGTTCCCGTATCCATCTTCTTCTCCAAATACAGAGCAAAGAAGGTTCGTCCGCTATTCCGTCTCCGTTCGCAGAAGCTCGGTGAGATGAACGGCTATGCCGAGGAAATGCTCTCCGGTCAGAAGACC
>JBGVEZ010000264.1:0-3714 GCA_045120555.1 Eubacteriales bacterium | reverse complement strand
TCGCTTACAAAGCTTCTCGGACTTGAAAGCGTTATCACAAGAAAGGCGGGAAAGCTCTCGGGCGGATGGCAACGTCGCCTGAGTATTGCAATGGCACTGATAAGCGAGCCGAAAATACTTTTCCTTGACGAACCAACTCTCGGTCTTGACGTTATCGCAAGAAGCGAGCTTTGGGATCTCATCCGCACGTTAAAGGGCAAGATAACTATCATACTGACAACGCATTATATGGAAGAAGCAGAGGCACTTTCGGACCGCGTGGCAATTATGAGAGACGGAAGACTTCAGATATGCGATACTCCGGAAAACATAAAAACTACCGCAGGTACAGAAAGCTTTGAGAAAGCATTTATACAAATCGTAAAGGAGGGATTGCAATGAAAATGCTCACGTTTGCGGGCAGAAACGCCAAAGAAATAATTAGAGATCCGTTAACGTTAATATTCGGGCTCGGTTTTCCGCTCGTCTTGATTTTACTGCTCAGTGCAATTCAGGCAAATATCCCCGTACCGCTTTTTGAAATAGAGCACCTGACACCCGGAATAACGGTCTTCGGGCTCTCGTTTATGTCTCTTTTTTCTGCAACTCTTATCTCTAAGGACAGGAACAGCTCTCTCCTCCAAAGATTGTATACAACACCGCTGACACCCGTTGACTTCATTCTCGGATATACACTTCCAATAATTCCATTCGCTGTTGCACAAAGCATTGTTTGCTATATCGTAGCAATATTTCTCGGGCTTGAAATTAAAGTGAACATACTTCTTGCTATTCTTTTTATCATTCCCATGTCCATCCTTTTCATTGCACTCGGGTTGCTTTTCGGAAGCATCCTCAATGACAAGCAAGTTGGTGGAGTATGTGGCGCATTGCTGACAAATCTTTCGGCATGGCTTTCGGGAACGTGGTTTGACCTTGATCTCGTCGGCGGTGCCTTCAAAAAGATCGCGTATTCCCTTCCTTTCGTTCATGCTGTTGAGGCAGAAAGAGCCATACTCGCAGGTAATTTTTCAGAAATACTCCCTCATTTTATTTGGGTTGCCGGATATGCGGTAGCAATACTTATCGCCGCAGTACTGCTTTTTTTACGCCAGATGAAAAAACAATAACTTTTAAACACATATAAAACTTTAATCCGCAGACGAAAAATCTGCGGATTTTTTATTAAAATCCAAAAAAGCTATTGACAACGTAACAATGTTATGCTATAATATATGTATAACATTGTTACGCACAATAAAGGAGGGATACTGTGGCTGAAAATGAGATTTCAAAAAAGGATCTTCTGAAAAAATACGGTATATCGTACGGTGCGCTTTACCGATGGAAGCGAAAGGGTCTTATCCCTGAGGATTGGTTCATAAAGCGATCAACAGTGACGGGACAGGAGACCTTCTTTCCCGAGCGGCTGATATGTGAGCGTATAGAGCTTATACAGGCAAAAAAGGATGAAGCGTCACTTGACGAGCTTGCGGACGAGCTTTGTGGAAGCGACGAATCGAACGACGTTCTATTGCTATCAACCGAATACGGTGAAAAAAGCTTTCGTCTTAAGGACGTCAGCGGAGTGAAGGTTGTAAACGGCAACGGAGAGGTTATCGAATTACTCGATACAATACTAAATTTAATAAAAAATCAAAAGGAGAAATAAAAATGGATATAAGCATTTCGGGAAGCGGCAAGGTTGCCGGCGGACAATATAACAATATTAGCATCAGCGGCTCGGGAAAGATGTGCGGAAAGGTGCTTTGCAATTCCCTTCACTGCTCGGGTGCAGCAAGCGCTGACGGCGATATTGAATGCACAAACGACGTACGCGCATCAGGAGCCATCAAAATGGGAAAATCGCTCGTATGCGAAGGGCTTCACATATCAGGATCTGCTAAGATAGGAGGCGACTGTGTATGTAAAAGCGAAGCAAAGGTATCGGGAAGCGCATGGGTCGGCGGAGATCTTAAAGGAAAAAACATAACGGTTTCCGGAGGTCTGCAGGTAGAAGGAGATATAGAGGCGGAGCTCTTTAAATCGGCAGGCTCGGTTCGCTGCGATGGGCTTCTCAATGCCGAAAAGGTAGACATAAAAACCGACGGCTGCGGTGTTAACATTAACCAGATCGGCGGCACCACGATACTTATCTACACCGACAAAAAATCAAAGGGCTTGAATCTTGCACGTCTTCCGATATTCGCAAAGCTCGTTTCGGGCTCATCTACCGGAAATATGATAAACCTTATCGAGGGAGAGACGATCGCTATCGAGCATTGTGAGGTCAAAAAAATCGTTGGTGACACCGTTGCCATCGGTGAGGGCTGTAAGGTACACAGAATTGAATACAGCACCGACATCGAGATACATGACAGCGCGGTCGTTGACGAATGCATAAAAATATAATAAGCAACGGGGATCCTCGCCAATTTTGCAAGGATCCCCGAATCAGTTTTATTCTTCTGTTTGAATTGGCTCTGTCTTCACGTATGCGCGCTCGATCATATGATCCTTGATCGCTTCAACACGCACGTAAAGGCGGTCAAACGTTACCTCAAAAGTTGAGCCGTCTGCGGGAATAAGCCCGTGCTTACTGAAAACAAGGCTGCCAAACGTTTCGAAATCGTCCTCGGAATAATCGGTTCCGAGCGCATCGTTCGCATCGGATATCGGCACAGCGCCGTTAAGCATCCATTCGCAGTCTGAGAGCATTTCGATTTTGGGAAGCGTTTCCTCTTCCCTTCCCGAATCCACGTTGAAGTCACCGACTATCTGCTCGAGAATGTCGTTCATCGTTACGATTCCCTCAACGCCGCCGTAGTCGTCAAGCACAACGGCAAAGTGATTTTTTGTTGTCTTCATACGGTCAAACAAAATGTCCGCATGGAGGGAGGCGGGAACGAAATGTACCGTCTCCACAGCGTTTCTGTTAACGTTTTCCTTTGTTTTATCCGAAAGTCTTAAGTATTTTTTAGCAGAAAGAACGCCTATAACATCATCAACGGTCTCGCCGCAAACAGGATAATACGAATGTGCGGTGCTGCAAACCGTTCTGTCCCATTCCTCGATAGGATCATCCGTCCAAAGGAAGGTAATTGCGGTTCTGTGTGTAGCGAAATCGCCAACGGGAAGGTCACCGAATTCGAAAACGTTTTGTATCATTTCGCCCTCGTCCTCGTCAATAACACCGGCATCGGTGCCCGCATCAACCATAAGTCGGATCTCCTCCTCGCTTACCTCGTCCTCCGATTCGTTCGGGTCGATTCCGAAAAGGCGTAGAACCGCATTTGTGGATGCTGTGAGGAACCAGACAACGGGAGTGAAGATCCTTGAGATAAATAAAAGCGGAGAAGCAAGTCCGAGTGAAAGACCTTCCGTTCTTTTCATTGCGAGACGCTTGGGAACAAGCTCTCCGAAAACAAGGGTAAAATAAGAAAGAATAATTGTAATTATGATGACCGAAACCGATTCAAATATCTGCTCGTTGCCCTCGTTCACCGCACCGAGCGTGCGGAAAAGTCCGACAAGATGACCTGCAAAGTTCTCTGCCGCAAACGCACTTCCGAGGAAGCCCGAAAGCGTGATGGCGATCTGAATGGTGGCGAGAAATTTTGCGGGATCCTCCTTAAGGCGTGACAGCCTCTTTGCCTTTTTGTTGCCTTCATTAGCAAGCTTTTCGACCTTGGCATCATTCATTGATATACAAGCAAGCTCGGCACACGCAAAAAT
>JBGVEZ010000263.1:0-6676 GCA_045120555.1 Eubacteriales bacterium | reverse complement strand
CTCCGCCTCGTTCCTCGGCACCTCTCCCGATGGGAGAGGCACGCCTCATCCACCGCTACGCGGTCCCCCAAAGCTCGGCTCCGCTCGCTTCGGGAAACCCCGACCTTGGTCCCCCTTCTCCACAGGAGAAGGTTGTTCACTCCTATATTATACCACAACCAAAACTCAAAAACAGTACCACACAGTACCAACTTTATTACATACCACAGAAAGGAAACATAAAAATGAATTACGAATGGTCACTTGACATCTTTTACAAGGGAATCGACGATCCCAGCTTCTCGTCGGATATGCAGAGACTTGAGGAGCTTGTTGCAAGGGTAAAATCCCTCATGCCCTCCCTCGATCCCGCAAATCCGAGGGCAACTCTCCGTACCGTTATCGAGCTTAAGGAGGAGATGGCAGTTCTCACAAGACGCCTTTTCGGTTATTTCTCGCTCCGCCGCTCCACAAACAGCACCGACTCCGAGGTAGCTTCCTATCAGACAAAGCTCCAGAGGCTTATGGCAAGCACCGCTAAGGAGAACGTTATTTTCGAGAAGTACGTCGGCTCGGTTGAAGACCTTGATTCAGTGCTTGAATCTGACGAGCTTCTCTCTCAGTACAAGTTCTATTTCTCCGAGGTCAAAAAATCCGTCTCTCACAACATGAGCGACGACGCGGAGGCTATCTTTGCACAGATGAACATTTCCGGCGGCAGAGCGTGGAGCGAGCTTGCTTCGCATATGTCCTCTAACGTTGCCGTCGACTACAACGGCGGTACTACCACCCTCCCCGAGATCCGTTCGCTCGCAGAAAGCGACAGCGCGGAGGTAAGACGCGCGGCATACGAGGCGGAGATCGCGTGCTACGAGAAGATAAAGGATCCGATCGCGTTCGCGCTCAACAGCATCAAGGCTCAGGTAAACCTTGAATCAGAGCTTCGCGGATATGAAAATCCTCTCGCTATGACCCTCGAAAATTCGCGTATGAAGAAGGAAACGCTTGACGCCATGCTTGAGGCTATCCGTGAATATCTGCCGAAATTCCACGCGTATCTGCGCCACAAGGCAAAGCTTCTCGGACACAAGAACGGACTTCCGTGGTACGATATCCTTGCTCCCATGGGAAGCGGAAGCAGCGCGACGTTTACCGTTGAGGAGGCGCACGAATACCTCGTTGAGCATTTCAATTCCTTCGCTCCCGACCTTGCCGAAATGGTCGACCGCGCCTTCAAGGAAAATTGGATCGATTTCTATCCCCGTCCCGGCAAGAGAGGCGGTGCGTTCTGCTCAAACATCCCGTTTGCAAAGCAGAGCCGAATTCTCACCAACTTCTCGGGCAGCTTCGGCTCGGTCGTAACGCTTGCCCACGAGCTCGGACACGCATACCACGGTCAGCAGATACAGAACCACCGACCGCTCAACACCGGATACACAATGCCCGTCGCAGAAACCGCGTCCAACTTCAACGAGCTTATTATCGTCAACGACGCTATCGACAAGGCGTCGGGCGACGAGCGCATGGGACTTATCGAGAGCCAGATACAGGACTGCACTCAGATCATCGCGGACATCTATTCGCGCTTCCTCTTTGAGGACGAGGTTATCCGCAGAAGAAAGAGCACGTTCCTCTTTGCTAAGGATCTTGAGGAGATCATGCTCAACGCGCAGAAGGAGGCGTTCGGCGACGGACTCGACCACTCCTGCCTGCATCCGTTCATGTGGTGCTGCAAGAGCCACTACTACAATCCCGGACTCAGCTACTATAATTTCCCGTATGCGTTCGGCGGACTCTTCTCACGCGGACTCTACGCAAAGTATCTCGAGGAGGGAGAGGCATTCCTGCCGAAGTACAGAGCGCTTCTCAATGCGACAACGGTGGATACGGTTGAGAACGTTGCGCTCATCGCAGGCATCGACCTCACCGAGCCTACCTTCTGGAGAAAGAGCCTTCAGCTCATTGCTGACAAGATCGACGAATTCCTCAAAATCGAGGCATAACGCAGTAGGGATTTGAAAAAATCAAAGGAGCTGCTCTAATTAAGAGACGGCTCCTTTTTTATGTTTGCTTTTCCTGTGATTTAAAAAAGCGGCGAGTTGAGCTCGGTTATTCTGTCCGTATATGGACCACCCTCTCCAAGACGGGTTATTCCGTAGTCCATGGCTGTGTCTATGAGCTTGGAGACGTATTCGGTGTACCTTCTGTTACAAAGCTCTTTGGCTGATGCGACTGCATTTTCGGTTAAAGTAACGCGTTCGGGCAGGGAAACGCTTCTGCCCTCGTCAGTAGAGCTGAAGAAGGCCTCGATGAGAGAACGGATGCTTTTTCCCGGATTATCGCCGCCGAGAGATTCGTACAGTGCATGTGAGCGTAGAAAATCTATCTGCAGCATTATCTTACCAACGCGCCTTGCCTCGTCGGGCGTTGCAAGCTCTGTTGCCTTTGTGAGAAGCTCCTTGCCCTTTACGGTTATGTCGCTTTCGGCCACGGTTTTGCCATATCCTATAAATTCCGACCAATCGGTATCTCCGCAGCTGCGGATCGCATCGAGCGAGAGGCGTGTTAGGCCGTCGCTGTCGCCTTCGGTCACTGAATGTGCAAAATACGATCTTGAGAATCGCTCGTAGATGCCGAAGTGCTTATCTGATACGGTTTCCTGCAGAAGGTCGATGTAATCACGAATAAACCTCCAGCCCTTGCCGTAGTATCCGCAGAGGAATTCGTCAATGTACGATTGGTATTTCTCCTCCGACATTAACGGATCCCAAAGGAGCTTTGCCATAACATAGGACCGCAGCTCGGGAAAATCGCAGGTATCCGAATAGTAATTACCCTCCTCGTAGATACCGACGGCGTTATGCTCGGCAAAGAAGCGGACGTTTTTTCGCAGTACGGCGAAATTCGGGAAGGGTACTACCGATTCCTTGAAGTTTGTGGCGTAGTCCCAGACGTAGATGTTTTTGCAGATACGGCTCCAATCTGAGAGATCCTCGGAGATGGTCTTCGTTATGCCCGGTGCGGCGTAGATATCCTTACAGCTTCCGATCGGGTGTGAAAAGCAGCATTCAATGGTGCATAGGCGGACGATGACGTTATCGTGCGGCTTCGTTTTGCAAACGTTTCTTGAATAGCGATAGGCGAGAGTATCGAATTTAACTGTCGGATACTCTTCACGGAACTCGTCCGCAACGGCATTGACGAATCGGATGACCGCGCCCGAAAACGCTCCCTCTTCCTCGTATATCCTGCGGCAGCTGTCGCACATACAGGGAAGCATTCCGTTGCCGGTGTCCGACTGTGATATCGAAACGATGCTTGCGTCGGGGTTTTCCTTGAGTATTTCACGGACCTTATCCTTTACGATACCCAGCACACGGGGATTAGACAGGCAGAGCTGAGCTCCCCAACCGCTCTGTCGGGTGCCGTCGGGATTCTGCGCGAAAAGCTCGGGCTCGGCTTCTCTGTACACGCTCTGCGGAACGAGATGCTCGTGCGTATGTACGAAACCGCCGGCGTATATCACCGCCCCGCCGTATTCGTCGGTAATGCGGGAATATCTGCCGTTGGTCTTCAGCTTGGCTTGGAAATTGTTTTTCCTTGAGGTAACGAAATCGATCTCGCGGTATTCAAGGCGGGGTATCTGCTCGTCGCGGACCTCGGGAAAGGGAATCTCCTTGCCGAGATAGGGGATCTTTTCACAATCCGAGGCGTAGAAGCGGCATCCGAGGTAGGATTCAAGGAAGGTATAAACGCCGTATATAACGCCTCTTTTGCCGCCTGCGATGAACAGCTTTTCTCCGAAGGCCTCGATGACAAAGCCCTCAAGTCCGAGGGCGTCGGTGTTGAACATGTCTTTGCAAGAACGGTTTGTGTAGCCAATGCATATCTCATGCTCGGCTTCACTTTCGCTGTCGGTGACGGTCGGTAATTTTATGCCGGTAATCCTTTCGAGATAGCACGAAAGCTCGGCTGCAGCGGTTATTTCGGATATGGTTGCGCTTTGCGGGATCACGATCAGATAGTTGGATACGTTAACTTTTTTCATAAGGATTCCTCCCAAAAAGGGAGGGTGTTACCCCTCCCAATGATAATTTATTCAGCCTTTTCTTCGACGGATTCTTCGCTTTCTTCCTTGACAGCAGTTTCAGCCTTTTTCTTGCCGTTAAGCATGAGATTGGTTATGATACCGAGAATAAGTGCGCACGCGATGGTTGTGATGGTTACGCTGCCGAATGTGACGGAAAGGCCGCCGATACCTGTGATGAGGATAACGGAAACCACGAAGAGGTTGCTGTTTTCTCCGAGGTCGACCTTCTGGATCATCTTAAGACCGGACACCGCGATGAAGCCGTAGAGTGCGATACATACACCGCCCATAACGCAGGGAGGAATCGAATCGATGAGAGCAACGAAGGGTGTGAGGAAGGAGATGAGGATAGCACCGATGGATGCAGCGAAGATGGTTACGATGGATGCGTTACCGGTGATGGCAACACAGCCCACGCTTTCACCGTACGTGGTGTTCGGGCAGCCGCCGAAGAATGCACCTGCCATAGAGCCGACGCCGTCGCCGAGGAGGGTTCTGTGGAGACCCGGATCCTCAAGGAGGTCGTGCTCGATGATGGAGGAGATGTTCTTATGGTCTGCGATATGCTCCGCAAATACAACGAATGCAACGGGAACGTATGCAGCGATGATGGTCAGGATGTAGGAAAGGTTGATCGATTCAAATCCGCCGAGAGCCTTTATGAAGGTGAACTGCGGGAGGTCAACGAAGGTCTTTACGGTTACTGCACCGTCGGTGAGGAGAGACTCAAACGGAGCGAAGGAGATGAGCTGGAGGGTGGGATTATTTGTTGCTATGCCTATAACTGTGAATACAAGTGCAAGACCGTAGCCTGCTCCGATTCCGCAGATGAAGGGAATGAGCTTGACCATCTTCTTACCGAAGGTGGAGCAGAGGATGACTACGAAAAGTGTTACAAGTCCGCAAAGGAGGCAGAGGTAAACGGATGCGCCGCCGTCCGACTTCTGGAGGTCGCCGACCGCATTTCCTGCAAGGGAAAGACCGATAAGCGCAACTGTGGGGCCGATTACGACTGTGGGCATGAGCTTATTGAGCCAGTTGACACCGACGAACTTTACTATTACCGCGATGATAACGTAAACGAGGCCTGCGAGGATGGCACCGAGGATAAGACCGAGGTAGCCGAGAGCGACCGTGGATGCACCTGCAAACGCTGCGCCCATCGAGCCGAGGAAGGCGAAGGACGAGCCGAGGAATACGGGACTCTTTCGCATGGTGAAGAGGAGGTAGACGAGTGTGCCGACGCCTGCACCGAACAGCGCTGCCGCGGGACTCATATCAACCGTACCGCATTCGTAGGGGACAGCGGGATTAGAGATGATGATCGGAACGACGAGGGTTGCCGCCATGATAGCGAGGAGCTGCTGAAGGGCGAATACGACGAGCTGCGGGAATTTCGGCTTGTCGTTAACGTTGTAGATGAGTTTCATTTTCTTTACTCCTTAAGTTTTTTTATTACGTCAGAGGTTATCCTCTGCTATAACCTGAGAGTGGTGCAAGTATACGAATATACGACATAATTATAGCATATCTTCAGGCTTTTGTCAAGAGAAATCGATAAAATAAAAATGACCTGTTCCGAATTTGGATGGTCAAGAAAAATTAATATAAAAATCACAAACAAGTATTTAACCGAGGCGAGGTTTGTGGTATAATATTTGGGTGCAATTTTAAATTAAGCTACGGAGGATATCAGATATGTCGGGAGAGCTCAAGAGAGCCTTTTACAGAATTTTCATAATGATTATCGCGTTGTTTTTCAAGATACTTATAATTCAGGACGTTTTCATGTTCCTTACACGCCTTGTGTTCGGATACAACGATTTCAGCTCGGTGCTGTATATCGTTCTTGCCGCCGCAACGGTCGGAATTGCCGTCGGTGAGGCGATGGTGGCAAAGGAAAAGAACGATCCGAAGGCGAGAAGAGCTGCCGTCGAGTATTTCACAAAGCACACGCTTACACGCAAGGAATGTGCGCGCTACATGTTCAAGGTCAACGGCGAGACGATGGATTTTGTTATGTACGGCGTTTTGCTCCTTCTCCTCCTTGTCGCAATATACACAGTCAGAATGATAACGACCGATTGGATGTTTATATTCGAGGCGATGATCTCATTTGTCGTCATTCTCGGAGTGACGATACTTACCGAGCTTCTTGAAAAATACAGGCTCTACTACGAGCTTACACACAGAGATGAATTCGTTGACTTTTGATGCTGCCGTCGGCATATAAAAAAGGTCTCCCAATTGTGCTTGGGGGACCTTTTTTGAATGATACGTAAGAACGGCGGGAGAGAAGCCCCCGCACTACGATGTGCCTCCCTCCTTGAGGGAGGGGGACCACGAAGTGGTGGAAGGAGCCTACGCCCTTCGGGTTCGACTTCTACCTTCTCCTGTGGGGAAGGGGGAACGCGTAGCGGTGGATGAGGCGTGCCTCTCCCATCGGGAGAGGTGCCGAGGAACGAGGCGGAGAGGGCTGTATAAGGTACCGCAACGTAAGCAATGATTTCTTCATCTATCCCTCTCACCTGCTCCGCAGGAGCTCTCCCAAAGGGAGAGCCTCACGTAGAGAAAAGGAACTTGACGAACCGTATTTCGTCAAGCTCC
>JBGVEZ010000262.1:0-9899 GCA_045120555.1 Eubacteriales bacterium | reverse complement strand
ACCTCCTTTGCTTTGCGAAGGAGGCGGATGGGGCGCGTTTGCATTGGCACAAAAAATTCACCGTCTTTACGCCAAAGACACAGAAACCGCCTTGACACGAAAAGGAATATGTGATATAATTTAGGTAACCTATCAAAAGGAGAAAGAAATGAAGCATATAAAAAGTTTTCCGAAAGCAAAATATTTTTCCTTTATCGCACTTGCCCTGCTGATAAGCCTGCTTATGGGCTCTTGCTCGTTTGCGTTCCTGCCGAATACCGATCCGCAAGCCACAGATAAGCCGTCGCAGTCTGTTCCGGAAAGCATAACCGCCACCGAAAGCGAAACAGATAAAGAAACCGCCCCACAGCTTGACGAGAACGGATCATATACCACAAAAGAGGACGTCGCACTGTATATCCACATCTACGGACGCCTCCCAAGGAATTTTATAACGAAATCTGAGGCAAGAAAGCTCGGCTGGTCGGGAGGCGGACTTGAACGCTACGCGCCCGGAAAATGCATAGGCGGCGACACCTTCCAAAACCGAGAAGGATTACTTCCTAAAAAAGCGGGAAGAACCTACACCGAATGCGACATCGACACCCTCGGCGCTTCCTCAAGAGGCGCAAAAAGAATCGTGTTCTCAAATGACGGGCTTGTATATTACACATCCGACCACTACGAAAGCTTTACGCTTATGTACGGAACACCGTAAATTAAAGGAGAAAAAACATGAAAAAACAAGCTGTGATCGATTTTTCACTTTTCAAGGACAAAAAGCAGTGCCACGAGGTTATCAAGAGCGCAGTCGGAGACTATGCCGGCGCAAACCTCGACGCCCTCTTCGACCACCTCACCTCCACCTTCGAGCCGCTCGAATGCAGGCTGATAAATACGGATAAGGTAGCCGAGGCTCTCTCCGATTACGCGCTTTCTGTGAAGGAAACACTCCTTGACGCCGCAAGCGAAAACAATGCCCTTTCGGTAATCGAAGGAGATGCGTGCGAGGAGCTTCCGATCATATTCAGCAAAAGGGCGGAATTTACAAAGGCAAAGCCGATATTCGTTAAGGGCAAATGCTCAGATCCGAACGTCTTCGCCGCATTCAAAACGGTCGTAGGAGACGGATGCTACACCGTCAACTTAGCCGCAAACTACTTTTACAAGCTCTTCCTTAACGGCAGATTTATCGCGTTCGGTCCCGCGCGCACCGCAAAGAACTGCGCCCGCGTCGACAACATTTCGCTTCCGTCGGGCGGTGAGCTCGTCATTCTCGTTGCCGCATACAACTGCCGCTCGCTCACAACCTGCAAGCACGATGCCTTCCTCTGCGCGGAGGTGACCGACGAAAACGGAAGCATTGTCGCCTTCACGGGAAGGGACTTTGAGGGCTACCTCCCCTCCTGCCACGTGACCGCAAGCGAAAGATACTCTTCTCAAAGACATTTCTGCGAGGTATGGGACTTCTCTCTCGCCTCTTCGCTTACCGACGAGCGTGACCGCGCCGAGGTCGAGGTCATCGACAGAGATATACATTTCATAGAGCGCTACGTTGATTACCCGAAATACGACGTAAGAGCCGCATCGGGGATCGCTTCACACGGAAGCCTTGTGTTCGACGAAGCCCTTCCCTACAACAAAAAATTCTATTCTGACAGAATATGCTCGTCCCCCGATTGCTTTTCGGACGACGAGATCAAATATAAGCCCTACGAATGGGTACAGCGCAGAAGACAGGAAAAGACCGCGGGCGAGGGTGCTTTCCCGATAACGCTCTCTGAAAACACCTACGCCATCATCGATCTCGAACGAATTGAGACCGGCTTTATCAGCCTCGACGTTGAAGCGGACGAAAGAGCAGAGATCGTCATCGGCTTTTCCGAGGATGCGTCCCGCGATAAATTCGCCTACACAGATATGCATTGCCACAACGCCGCAGAATTCATTGTACCCAAGGGCGCACGCACCGTGACCACCTTTGAGCCGTACGTTCTGAAATACGCCATCGTTTGCGTGGCAAGCGGAAGCATAACGCTGAACGGCTTTTCCGTAATTGAATACGCACACGATATGTCGTCCGTCACTATCCCCCATATCGAGGATGAGGCACTTGCGTCCGTATATCGCGGTGCTGTGCGTACCTTTGCGCATAACGCCGTTGACATCTACACCGATTGCCCCTCCCGTGAGCGTGCAGGCTGGCTGTGCGATTCGTATTTCACCGGAAAGGTTGAAAAATATCTGCTCGGCAACAGCAAAACAGAGGAGGCGTTCCTTGAGAACTACCTTCTCTTCGAGGACACCGACGAAGATTACCCCGAGGGCGTTCTGCCGATGTGCTTCCCATCCGACCCGACCGACAATCATAAATTCATCCCGCAATGGACGATGTGGTATATCATCGAGATCTGCGACTACATAGAAAACCGCAACCCGTCCGCTGACAAGGAGATGTTCCGTCAATCGATCGAGGGCCTGCTCGCATTCTACGAAAGATATGAAAATTCGGACGGATTGCTTGAAAAGCTCCCCTCTTGGAACTTTGTCGAATGGAGCGTTGCAAACAATTGGACGCAGGACGTCAACTACCCCACAAACTTCCTCTACGCGAAGGTTCTCGAGTGCGTATACATCCTTTACGGGGATGAAAATCTCCTCGCAAAGAGCAAAAAAGTGCAGGCAGAAACGATAAAGCAATCGTTCAACGGAAAGGTCTTCCTCGACCACGCGGTAAGGGACGGCAACGGTAAGCTCATCCGCCCCGAGGATTGCTCGGAGGCAGGTCAGTATTACGCTATCCTCTTTGGCGGCATAGACCTGAGCGACGATAAATATTCATATCTCCGCCGCCTCGTTTTTGACGTTTTCGGTGCTGAAAGAACCGAGCCGCACCCCGAAATTGCGGAAATCAACGCATTTATCGGCGCGTATCTCCGCATTGAAGCACTCCTGAAGCTTGAAAAATACGATATTCTCCTCCGCGACATAAAGGAGCTTTTCGGCAATATGGAAAAAACCACGGGCACTCTCTGGGAATACCGCGAAAGACACGGAAGCCGCGACCACGGCTTTGCATCCTACGCCCTCGTCGCTATGATGGAGGCGCTAAACAGCAAATAAAATACGTAAAGGAGAACCGACATGAAAAAGCAGCAAAACACGGTAAACGATATGAACAACACCCGTGACGCAGTCAAGAAGCCGATAAAGCGTTCCGCGTTCAGAATAACGCTCGGAACGATGTACTACGGTATGCAGCGTTATATGCTGTGGGTGAAAATGAATTCGCAGTTTGCAAAAACAAAAAGCACGGATCTCCTTCCCTTCAAGTATTTCGACCACAAGACCATCCTTCTCAGAAAGCTCAAGGACGTCGATATGTGGATGCAGTACAACAAAATTACAAACCTCAAGCTTGCCACAAAAAAGCTTGACGGCATCATTCTCCGACCGGGCGAGGTGTTCAGCTATTGGAAGCTCATCGGCAATCCCACAGCCATAAAGGGCTACAAAAAGGGCATGATCCTCCGTAACGGCACGTTTGCGGCAGGCACGGGCGGCGGTCTTTGCCAGCTGTCTAACCTCATCTTCTGGATGACCATCCACACACCGCTCACCGTAATCGAGCGTCACCGCCACGGATATGACGTCTTCCCCGACTCAAACCGCACACAGCCCTTCGCAAGCGGTGCGACCTGCTCGTATCCGCACGTTGACCTGATGATACGCAACGATACCGACTCCACATATCAGCTGAAGGTCACCGTCGGCGAAAAGTACCTCGAGGGCGAATGGCGTGTGTCCGACGAGCCGCAGTACCGCTTTGAGGTTGTTGAGCGCAACCACGAGATGAAAGCGCAGTATTGGGGCGGCTACACCCGACACAACGAGATCTATCAGCTCGTCTATGACCTCGACGGAAACCTCCTCGACGACCGACTCCTCATCAAAAACGCCGCAATCATGATGTATTCGCCCTTCCTTGAGGGAAATGCTCCCACGGCGGTCGGAGAGGATAGGAACGCCAAAGGAACTTTTTGAAAAAAGTTCCTTTGGAATCCTCAAAAACTTTTCATAAGACAGAAAAAGAACCAATCCCGAGGTGGGGTTGGTTCTTTTTATATAATACAAATAGGTTAAAACTTTCACAATGACACAAAAAAGATACACAAAGATTTTAGAATGTTATTGAAAAGGCGTTGTATTTTTGGTATAATAAACTAAATAGTTATGCAAATCCATAATATATAAGGAGATAAATATGAATTACGCAGAAGAATCTTTAAAGAAGCATGCCGAATGGCAGGGCAAAATAGAAGTTATCGCAAAGGTTCCGGTTGAGAACAAGACCGATCTTTCGCTCGCATACACTCCCGGTGTTGCACAGCCCTGTCTTGAAATACAGAAGGATATAAACAAGAGCTACGAGCTCACACGCCGTTGGAATATGTGTGCGGTAATCACGGACGGAACTGCAGTTCTCGGTCTCGGCGACATCGGTCCTGAGGCAGGTATGCCCGTTATGGAGGGCAAGTGCGTGCTCTTCAAGGCATTCGGTGACGTTGACGCGTTCCCGCTTTGCATCAAGTCCAAGGACGTTGACGAGATCGTAAACACGGTTTATCTTCTCTCCGGCTCGTTCGGTGGAGTTAACCTCGAGGACATCGCCGCTCCCCGTTGCTTCGAGATAGAAAGAAAGCTCAAGGAAAAGTGCGATATTCCGATATTCCACGACGACCAGCACGGTACGGCTGTTATCACTCTCGCAGGTCTTACCAATGCGCTCAAGCTCGTTGGCAAGAAGAAGGAAGAGGTTAAGGTTGTAGTTAACGGCGCAGGTGCGGCGGCTATTTCGATAACAAAGCTCCTTCTCTCTGACGGCATCAAGAACGTCACTCTCTGTGACAGAAACGGTGCTATATACAAGGGCAGAGAAAAGGGCATGAACTGGATAAAGGAAGAAATGGCAGAGGTCACAAACCTTGAACGCAAGCAGGGCACGCTCAAGGACGTTATCGCAGGTGCTGACGTATTTATCGGTGTAAGCGCACCCGGTGCTCTTACGGCAGACGACGTTAAGACCATGAACAAGGATGCTATCATCTTTGCTTGCGCTAACCCCACTCCCGAGATTTTCCCCGACGAAGCGAAGGCAGGCGGCGCACGCGTTATCTCCACAGGACGCAGTGACTACCCGAACCAGATAAACAACGTTCTCGCGTTCCCCGGAATCTTCCGCGGTGCATTCGACGTTCGCGCATCCGACATCAACGACGAGATGAAGATCGCGGCTGCATACGCTATCTCCGGGCTCATCTCCGACGACGAGCTTTCCGAGGATTACATCATCCCCGCGGCATTCGATAAGCGCGTAGGCCCCGCAGTTGCGGCAGCGGTTGCAGAAGCGGCACGCAAGACAGGTGTTGCAAGGATATAATTAAAAATAAACCGACACTTCATATGAGGTGTCGGTTTATTATTTTAGCCGATGTGGTTATCGAATAAGGAATTGATAAGAGTCTCTTTCATTTTCCCCCAAAGGGCGGCTGTGAGGGCTTCAGCAAAAGCACAAGGCAGGAAAGCACACCTACCGCAAGCGCCGCAATCGGGACGGCAAGGAGGCTGAATTTAAAGGCTACAAGCACCGAAATTGCACCGCCAAGAGCCGGTATGACGATGTTGAACCGAGTATCGGTCACCGTCCACATAGGCAGAGAAACGCAAAAAACAGCACCGAAGAGGAACTGTCCCGTAAGGCAGGTATAAAGAACTACCTCAAACGGATTTGCACTGCCCGTGATGAAATACGCGCAGACGGCAACGCCCGCCATAAATCCGAGCACTGCTTTCAGAGAGGCGATACGGCGCACAAGCAAATAGATCGCGCCCGCGAGGATAAGTAAAACGGATGCCGTTCCCATAGGTCCGCAGACAGATCCGAAGAAAAGCTCGTACCATTGGTTATCCGGTGTTGCTTCGGCGATGAGCGAGGTTATCGGATACACGTTGCCGTTGACCGCATTACCGTTTACCGACGGCGCGGGGAACACGGTAAGCTCTTCTTTCATAAAGAGAGTCGCGACCGCAAGAACGAGTGCCGGAGGGCAAAGCGGAAGCTTTTCAAAAAGCTGGACGAGCCTGAGGAGGATCGTGCTGATCAAAGAAAGAATTACAACCGAGGTATAGCTTATCGATGCCGGCATCAGGAGCGCAACTATCGCTCCGCAAACAGCCGGAGAGAGATCGAGAAAGGAAAAAACGTTCTTTTTTAACAATGCTCCGATCAACGCATCTGCTGCAATTGCGACAGCAACCGACGAAAGTATCATCCAAAGAGCTTTTGTGCCGTACAGAAAGACTGCCCAGAAGGCGCAGGGAAACAGAGCGATCAGGATATCGGTATTGATCGCCGAGAGTGACGTGTCGCATCTTACACGCTTTTGCGAAGGAATAAGCTTATTGTTCATTCTCGGTCTTCCCTCCTTCTATGTATTTTCTTATTTCGATTCCCGACGGGCATACCGCGCTGCAGCATCCGCAACCGATACACGCCGAAAAGCTGTATTTTTTATATATTTTTTTGATTTTTTCAAAGGTTGGAGGCACTATGCGCGATACGGGAAGATACATAGGACACGCCGCCTCGCATTTACCGCATCCGACGCAAGGACTTGCGGCAGATTTTGACGCTTTATAGACGACAGAGATAACGTCGGTAGTACCGTCAACGTAAAGCGCCTTTGCTTCATCCTGCGTAATCACGTTTTCCGAAAGCTCACCGAAGGAAAAGCTCGGTACAACGTCGCCGTCGCGCACAAGCTCCGTAAGAGGTAAGCCGAGGGGGGCACGTACACATTCAACGCCATTCTTGTTTTTTACCGAAACAAACTTCGACACAGCTCTCTCACCGAGCACCGCCGCATTGTACGCATTCAGCACCGCCTCGCAATCGGCACAGACAATACCGTAATCGACAGTCCGTTTTTTGCGCGACATCTCTCTGTTAAGAGCAAGATATACAAGAAGCTTTTCGTTTTGCATCGGATATTTCGCCTCCGCAATCGACAGACGCACGTACTCGCCGTCACTGATGCTTTCGAGTATACGTATAATTTCCATAGACGAATCGTCGCACACGAGATGTGCCACGGACGCATCACACGCACGCATAAGGATCCTTATCCCGCCGCTTATCTCATTCGGGTATTTCTTTATAAGATATGCGTTTTTTGAAGAAGAGAGAGAGGGAGACGAGCAATCTATTATAAGCTTTATACGCTTTTCCGAGGACAGAGCCTGCGCCTCCTTACATACGGAAAAGATGCCGTTAGGAGTGTACGCCGACGTTACCGCACAGTCGGAAAGCCTTACAGCAACCTCATCTGCGGGTATATCCGACAACGCCCTGTCAAACGGAGGGAGGAACGGAAGGCTCTCCTGAGCGCCATTCGCAATGACGGTTATCACACCGCCGTCCGCTGATTCCACCTTACCCGACACTCCCGAAAGCACCGGCGAAAGGCCCTCAACGCACGCAAGCACGCTTCCTACGCAGACCTCGTCCCCCTGCGACACACATACCCCGCCGTCGGGCACCTTATATGAAAAGAGATAGCCACTCAAGGGCTTGCACTTTCCTTCGCTCGGTAAAGACGTAAACAGCCTCTTTTGCTTTTTTATTCCGCCGTGAAATGATTTTACCATTCAGGTTCTCCCTTCCTGTGAATAAATACTAACTGTTTATATTATACTATAAACAAGCAAAAAAATCAAGAGAGAAATGTTATAAATCGAAAAATATAAATTTTTTCTGATAAATTTTAAAAAACCTATTGACAAACGCTCGCGTTTGTGGTATAATAATAAAGCTGTATGGCGGAATAGCTCAGTTGGCTAGAGCGCTCGGTTCATACCCGAATGGTCGTTGGTTCAAGTCCGACTTCCGCTACCAGTAAAATGGCCCGTTGGTCAAGCGGTTAAGACACGGCCCTTTCACGGCTGTAACATGGGTTCGATTCCCGTACGGGTCACCACAACGAAGTGATTGCAAATCTTTTGCAATCACTTTTTAAGTGAAAAAACTTCCACTACAATCAAAACGGCCCGTTGGTCAAGCGGTTAAGTCACGGCCCTTTCACGGCTGTAACATGGGTTCGATTCCCGTACGGGTCACCAAACGTAACAAATCCGAACTATTTCGTAAATCGAAATTGGTTCGGATTTGTTTTTTACTATTAAACTCTTACAATGACGCTGTTTCGGAGCGAGGTCAAGCGACCTCGCTCTTTTCCTTTTTGTCAGCTTCCTGTTGTGCTTTCCATTCGGCAAACTCTCTCTGTCCCTGCTCCGATTCAAAGTAAGCAACGATATCCGGCAGAAGGCAACGAGCAATTTCCATGCGGATATGGTCTGGTATTTGTGGGATGTGGCTCTCTCCGCGCGTATCACGGAAGACGAATTCAATGCGCAAAAGAAAGCGTTTGAACCAACCTGCGTTAAGATATTCCTCTCGTAAAAACCAAGTGGCGAGGGTCTCTTGTTCTTTCTTCTGCCTTTCTGCTTCTATCTCACGCTGCTTGCGCTGAGTTCCTTCCCAATCCTCTATGTCCTCGCCCTCACGAAGTACCGTGCGGTTATCGTGAATCAGAGCATTTACACGTTTCCAAAACTTTTTCCAAGTCACATCATCATCCTTTCTCACATCGAAATTTCAAATCCTTCGACCTCACCATCGTCAACGTCATCGGTAGGCATCTGCTTTTGTTTCGTCAACTCAACCACAGCTCCTATGCCGAAGCCTACGATTGCACCGACAGCCTCTCCTGCGCGTCTTGCTTCTCGCTCACGCTTTTCTTCCTCGGATTCCTCGCCGTCATCCTCGATGATACTTCCTACATTTGCAATCCCACGTGCACCCATAAGAGCAAGACCAGCAGCATGGGAACTGCTGTGAGAGCGAGACGGAGCCACCATATTGCCTCGTCCCGACGAATTCTTCTGTCGATAACTTTTGCAGCTCTCGCGCTCGCTTTCCCAACCTGTTCGGCCGCTTCCGTCGTCACCTTGTGCAAAGCCGTTTCCGTTGCCTCTTTCTGCGCTTCTGCCGCCTTCTTCATCACTGTGGCGTAACTCTCCGCTGATGTCTTCAAATCCGCTTTCTGTGCCGACAGCTGGGCTGACAGAGCCTCCATTCTGCGATTCGTTTCGCTCAGACGCATCCATTCCTCTGCGCTGATCTGCACCATTGGAATCTCCTGCCCTACCTTGGGCTCCGGTGCCGTTTCTTCCATCGCTTCTTGCAGTGCCGGAGGAATATTCCGCGCCTTGAGCTTGTCCATATAACTCTGTCCTGATCCTGAATTCATGTTCCATATTCTCCTTTAGATATTTTTCATCGTTTAGTTTTATATCACGGACTCTGCATTCTTTCCCGTTTTGTGTCGGGCAGATGTACGTGATGTATTTACGCTCGGGCGTCCACACCATATCGTAGCCCAGCTTCTTCATCTCGCGCTGAAACTCGTCCTTGTTTGTGGCTCTTGTCATACAAAAATCAATTGCCACTCGCAGAGCCATCTTCCAGCTGTTGCCGTTCATAGCGGCTCGATATTCCTTGGGGCCGAGGCGTTGAGATTTGACATTCGGATTGTATTTTTTGAGAACGTTCAGCCCATGAGCCTGACATATCTCGTCACTTTTTTGCCGTAAGTCCGAGAGAAAATATTTATTATAATGCAATTTCAAACCGTCATCGAGGTTGTAAGCGCACACAACAATGTGGTTGTGAAGGTGGTCTTTGTCAATATGAGTTGCGACGATGACTTCGCGATTTTCAAAGATTTTTGCAAGCTCCATTCCGATTTCGTTTGCCTCTTGCGGAGAGATGTTTTCACCGATCTTAAAGGACTGAACGAAAT
>JBGVEZ010000261.1:0-10828 GCA_045120555.1 Eubacteriales bacterium | reverse complement strand
TCAAAGGGACCGCGGAAGAAGCCCTCACCGTCGATGTAGTAAACCTTTTCGTCACCGCTTGCAAGAGCCTTGCGATAGCTGTCCTCGATAATGAATCTGCACTTGACCGCCGCGCTTCTGTGAAGCTTGACGTCGGGGCGGGAGATCATTATGTAGGGGATGTCGGGGTGCTTTTCGCGGATGGTCTTATAGAGCTTATAGTGAGTTTTCTCGAGATGCTCTGCGTTCGGTGCGTTATGATCGTAGTCGGAAACGAACATACACATCGGCAGGCTCGCCATATATTCGTTGATAACGTCCTCCGCTCTGCCCGATCCGGAGAAGCCGAGATTTACGTAGTCGAGGTTCATATTACGGCTGATGATACTCTGATACGAGTTACCGGGACGTGAAGCGCATCCGCCCTGTGTTATGGAGCTGCCGTAGAAGATAACGGGCTTGTCGTTCTTGTATTTTGCACCGCCCTCGAGCTTGCTTTCGCCGTCAAGCGCAATAAAAAGCTCCTTTACGTCGTTATAAAGCGGGAAGTTGATGGTTATCTCGCGCATCTTCTTTGTGGGGAATCTTACAACGCCCTCAAATTCCTTTTTTGTTATATCAACAGGCGGCTTGTAAACGCCGTAGAAAACGTCGTTAACGTAGAGGTCAAAGCCCGAGCTTCCCGTGGGAGCCATATGGGGCATGAGATGAAGAGACGTCATTTCAACGTGGATGCCTACGTATTGAGAATCAGTAGTAAAGCGAACGCGTCCGCCCGCGGTGTGATAGTTGAGAGACGCAACGCCGCTGTTGGTTGCCTTTGCGATATCCTCGGGAAGGCGATGGAATCTTCCCTCCTCCGTTTCAACAAGACCGTAAATATCAAACGGGGCTTGTCTTACGTTATAGAATTTAACGCCCTCATCCTTTATGGACGTTTCAAATATCATATTTTTGTCAATTTTCTGAATTTCGGTGAGCTTTTCTGTCATTTTTCATTTCCCTTTCTTTACAAGGATGCACGCACTGCGTGGTCTTTATTATTTTATCACAAATTATAGATATTGTCAAGAGCAATTTCAAAAATACTCTTGACAAAAAACCGAAAATGGTGTATAATATATACGCGAGTTCGTAACCATCCTCGCTTCGGTCATGCCGATAATCAAAACTACGGGCCAATATTATAAGTATTACATCCGTTTACCTTTGATTTTGTGCATGGCGGCAAAATTAAATGAAACGGAGTTTTTTTATGAGAAAAGAACAACAAAAAAGCATTCGCTCTCTCACCCTCTCCGCCGTGCTTGCCGCCGCATACGTCACTCTTGCCTTTCTTTGCGATTCGGTCGGATTGCTTAAATACGCAATTCAGATAAGAATCCCCGAGGCACTGTGCATTCTTGCGGCATTTACACCGGCGGCAATTCCCGGCGTAACCGTCGGCTGTTTACTTACGAACATCCTGCTTGCGGGCGCGCCGCTCGATATCATTTTCGGTACGGTCGCAACCTACGTCGGCGTCCAGCTCGGATACCTCATTGCAAGGGGAAATGAAATAACGGTCATGAGACTTATACTTACCACGATTCCGACGCTTATCGCAAACACGCTGATAATGCCCCCCGTAATAGTTTATTCGTACGGCAGCGAGCTTGCTCTTCCTATCGTGTACGTTACGGTATTTATCGGCGAGCTGATATCCGCGTGCGTTATAGGTACTGTCCTCGGAACGGCACTGAAAAGGACGAAATTGCGTTTCTGATAAGCCGTTAAAATCCACAAAATTTAAATTTATCCTTAAGCGGTTGTAATATTTTTCACAACCGCTTGATTTATTTTATAAATTGTTGTATAATAATATAGACTATGTGTACAAGAACACTTAGTTGAGGAGGATATTCCAAATGATTAAGAAAGTAACCAAGGCTGTAATTCCCGCCGCAGGACTCGGAACAAGAATGTTACCCATCGCAAGAGCTGTTCCCAAGGAGGCTCTTCCGATAGTTGACCGCCCCGCGATCTCTTATCTTGTAGAGGAAGCGAAGAATAGCGGAATTACCGACGTTTTGATAATAACAGGCAGAAACAAGAACTGTATTGAGGACTACTTTGATTTCAGCCCCGAATACGAGGCAAAATTCCTTGAAAAGGGAAAGGATATTTCCGAGCTGCGTGACACGTCGTTCAAGGACGTGAACGTCTATTTCCTGCGCCAGAAGGAAACAAAAGGACTCGGACACGCGGTAGGCTGTGCAAGAGCTTTTGTGGGTGACGAGCCGTTTGCCGTTCTTTACGGTGACGATATCATCTTCGCGGAAAAGCCGGTAACGCTCCAGCTTATCGAAAGCTACGAAAAATACGGCAGAGCAGCAGCGGGCGTCAAGGAGGTTCCCGAGGAGCTCGTACGCAAGTACTGCACGCTAAAAACCGAGCCGATCGACGGCAGCGATAACGAATTTTTCGTCAGCGACATGATAGAAAAGCCGGGCAAGGACGATCCGATCTATTCGCACTATTCGATCCTCGGAAGAGTTCTCTTAACGCCCGACGTATTCGATATAATCGACGCGCTTCCTCCCGGAGCAGGCGGAGAGATCCAGCTTACGGATGCAATGAAGGAGCTCTCAAACAAAGTCGGAATGACCGCAGTTGATTTTGAAGGAACGAGATACGACCTCGGCTCAAAGCTCGGCTTTCTCAAGGCAAACGTTGACCGTGCCCTTTCTCACCCCGAGGTTTCCGAGGAATTCAAAAAATATATAAAGGAGCTTGCCGAAAGGCTTTAAAGGCAGTATGAGTAACGAAAGAGTTTCAAAGCATAATTACTATCTCGATATAGCGCAGACGGTTGCTGAAAGAAGCACCTGCCTTCGCAGAAAATTCGGTGCGATCATCGTTAAGGACGACGTTATCATCTCCACCGGATATAACGGTGCCCCCAGAGGCAGAGCAAACTGCTCCGACCTCGGCTACTGCTACCGTGAAAAGCTCAACATTCCGCGCGGTGAAAGATACGAGCTCTGCCGTTCGGTTCACTCGGAGGCGAATGCGATAATCGCCGCCCCCCGTGACAGAATGCTCGGTGCTACGCTCTATATGACCTGCGTTGCTCCCGATGACGGAAGAGTTCTTGGCGGAACGAGCAACTGCATGATGTGCAAAAAGCTCATCATCAATGCAGGCATTGAGACGGTTATAATCAGAGACACCGCTACCGAATACAGAATTGTTCCGGTAGAGGATTACATAAACGACGATGACTCGATTTCGGGCAAGTTCGGATATTGAGGCGGTAGATATGAGTAACAAGAAAAAGAACGCACCTTATCAGCCTCCTGTAAAGACGGAAGCAAAGCCTAAGCTCCAAAAAAAGCATCTCATCGCAATATCGGTTGCCGCAATCGCAATTATCGTTACCGTTGCGGCAGTTATAAGCGTAGTTTTACTCTCCGGACATAAATTCAAATTCAAGAACGGAGAAATAGTAGAAGCAAACGGTAAGGTATATAAGCCTGTGCTTATGAACTTCCGTCCGCTTCAGTATGAATCCAAGGACCCGTACGGTGAGCTTGATCACCCGATATTCGGCAAGGTCGATATTTACGAGGTCGTCGGAACGAGAGGCGCATGGCTTTATTGTAAGGAGGACGAGGTCCTTTACAGAATATCGAACGTTTCAGTTCCCGAGATCACCGATCTTACTCCAACCTCGGCACTCATTTCCACCATAGGAACACGTGAGCTTTCCTTAAAGGAAACCACCGATGTGGAGATACTTGAAAAATACATTGCGATAATCTCAGATGAGAAAAACGCGGTCGAATACGTCGGAGCAGATCCTGATGACGCTTACAGACTCTCCTTCCGCTTTAAGGAATACCCCTTCCTTCAGTACACGGTTTCCTACTTCCAGTATAACGAGGAGTTCTTCCTTCTGTACGACCGTAACACCGATACATACTACCCCTGCGGAGACGAATTCTATAAGCTTCTTAAGGGTGCGGATCTCGAAACCGAGTCCGGCACTGCACAAACACAAAACCCCTGAAAAGGAGAAAACGTAATGGCAGAGAAGAAAAAAATACTTTTCGTGTGCGTCGGCAACACGTGCCGAAGCCCTATGGCAGCGGCATACTGTAGCTTTAAATACGACGGTATGACAGCCGACAGCGCGGGAATATCCACCTGCGGCTCGGATATGCATGAGAATGCAAAAAAAGCACTTGAGCTTTTCGGAATTGACGTCTCTTCTCTGCCCTGTCACGTATCAAAGCCGGTTTCAACCGAGCTTATCGAGATTGCCGACCTTGTCGTCTGCGTTGACTCGGACATTTCCGCACTTCTCCGCTTTTACTATCCTCTTGCAAAGGACAGAATAATCCATTTCTCCCCCGCAATTCCCGACCCGTACGGAGGCACCGCAGAGGTATACGCCGCCTGCCTCGCTCTTATGGCGGAGCAGATAGACAAAATCGTATCCGAGCTATGATGAAAGATAACGTTACGGTAAGAAAAGCAACGTCCGACGACGTTCATACAATAGCCACACTTGAGGCGGAATGCTTTTCGGATGCGTCGACAGAGAATGCAATAGCCGTGCTTTTCGGAATGGGTACAGTTGGCATTGTCGCATTTGACGGAAACACTCCCTGCGGCTTTGCATATGCAGCCGACTGCGCGGGAGACGCCGAGCTTTTACGTATATGCGTCAAGCCCGAATACAGAAAATGCAAAATTGGCAGGCGTCTTATATCTGCGCTTCATAACGAGTTAAAAAGCCTTGGCACAGGCTCGGTCTTTCTTGAGGTGCGGGAAGGTAACGTTGCAGCAATATCTCTCTACACCTCGGAGGGCTACGTTATGACAGGACGGCGCAAAATGTTTTACAAAAAACCGACCGAGGATGCACTTCTGCTTACAAAAGAATTATAATTTAACTTCCACACATAAGGATTTATTGAAAAATGTACATTTTAGGATTTGAAAGCTCATGCGACGAGACGAGCGCCGCTGTTGTATATACCGACGGAAAGCAGAAAAAGATACTTTCCGACATAATAGCGTCTCAGATAGAAACGCACAAGCTGTACGGCGGAGTTGTTCCCGAGATCGCATCCCGCGCACATATCGAGGCGATAAGCCGAATAACCGTGCGCGCGCTTGACGAGGCACAGCTTAAAATATCTGACATTGACTGCATTGCGGTAACCGCCTGCCCCGGACTTATCGGTGCGCTTTTGGTTGCGGTAAATTTCGCAAAGAGCCTTGCATACGCAAATAACATCCCCCTCGTTGCGGTAAACCACATTCATGCACACACGGCGGCAGTATTTACCGAATACGAGGAGCTTGAGCCCCCTCTTCTCTCCCTTGCCGTATCGGGAGGCAACACCGCTTTCTTCCGTGTAAAGGATCCCGTAACGTACGAATTCATTGGCGGAACGAGAGATGACGCGGCAGGAGAAGCCTTTGACAAGATTGGAAGAGTAATCGGTCTTCCCTATCCGAGCGGCGCGGCGATGGACAAGCTCGCACGGCTCGGAGATCCTAATGCAATAAAGCTCCCATCCCCCGCACTTTCGGGCGATACTCTCGACTTTTCGTTCAGCGGACTTAAGACCGCTATGCTCAACTACATAAATTCACAGACCCAAAAGGGCGCGGACATCTCAGCCCTCAGCGCTGATATTGCCGCATCCTACACAAAAGCGATCGTTACAGGCATTGCAAAAAAGGTTGACGAGGCACTGAAGCTGACCGGAGAGAAGAAAATGGTTCTCTGCGGCGGTGTAGCAGCAAACTCGCATCTACGCGCGGCTGTGCTCGAGGCGTGCCAAAAAAACGGCGCAACGCTGTATATGCCTCCCGTAAGCCTTTGCGGAGACAACGGCGCGATGGTCGCAATGCAAGGATATTTTGAGTTCATGGCAGGCAAGCGCGCATCCCTTGATCTTAACGCAAGTGCGGTCCACGTAGAATTATAACTTTAAATAAACCAAAAGGAATCGGAAGATATGAAAGAAAATGCTCCGAGACAGACAATAAAAACACCCGAAGGCATCTCCCCGATGGTCATCAAAAGGATGCCGCGATACTACAGATATATCCGTGAGCTGAAAAATGCAGGCGTTGCGCGCGTAAGCTCGCAGACCCTTGCAAGGATGATGAACGTAACGGCGTCGCAGATCCGTCAGGACTTCAACTGCTTCGGCGGATTCGGTCAGCAGGGCTACGGCTATAACGTCGAGTATCTTTACAATAAAATGGTGGATATCCTCTGCTTAAATAACGGATACCGCGCAATAATTCTCGGCGCAGGTAATCTCGGAAGCGCGCTCGTTCATTCTCCGATGTTTCCGAAGGTAGGCGTATCTCCGGTAGCTATGTTCGACGTAAGACCTGAGCTGATCGGTAAAAAGATCGCGGACATTCCGGTTTTCGGAATAGATAAGCTTGAGGATTTCTGTAAAAGGACGCGCGTTGACATTGCAATTCTCACCCTCTCAAGAGCCGCCGCTCCTGAGGTTGCCAAAAGACTGCACGATTGCGGCATCATTGCGATCTGGAACTTCACAAACGCCAAGCTCGGTCTTGATGAAAGAAACACAATAATCGAAAGCGTTCATATGAGCGATTCGCTCATGACACTCACCTACCGCCTCGGCTTCCACAACAGAATGGAGCAGAAGGACGATAACTGACAAGTCTGATTGAACTTAAAGGAAATAATATGTCATATAAATTGAATCTTGAAGGCGGAGCGGCGGTAATTCCGCTGTCCGCATTGAATAAGCTTTCCGAATGCGTGGGAAGTGACGAGTGTAAGGCACTCTGCCTTATGATAGCGCACGGACTTGCATCAAGGGATTTTGACACCGTGGTAGCCGAAATATCGGGAGCGGGTCTTATGTCCGAGGAAAAGCTCCGTCTTGCCGCCGCATACTGGCACGGAAGCGGAGTCCTTTCGCAGGGAGGTGCTTCGGCACGTCCGTCACCCGTCCCCGCAGCACGCAATGAAAAGCTTATAACGGGCGCAGATGCGGAAACGGTCACCGCGGATAAAATATGCAATTGGATAGACAACGACGCAAAGCTGCGTAGCTTTGTAAAGACCTGCGAGGACATTTTCGGCGCGGTATTCAACCCCACCGAGCTTACCGTCATCCTTACCTTCTCAAAGGAATACCGACTGCCCGACGAGTGCATTTTTATGGTACTCGGATACTGCCACGATAACGGATACAGCATTATATACGCCAAAAAGCTCTTTACAAGGCTTGTTGATAACGGTATAACCACGGTAGAAGGCACGCACGCCGAGCTTGAGTTTATCGCCTCGCACAATACATACTCAACAGAGGTCAAGACCATCTTCGGAATAAACCGTGCGTTCACATCAAACGAAGCCAAAATAGTTGAAAAATGGCAGAAGGAATACGCCTTCACTCCCGAGGTCATACGCCTTGCGTTCGATAGAGCTGCCGCACTTGAAAAGGCAACCATCGGATATTGCAACAAGATACTTATAGGCTGGCGTGAGGAAAAGCTGGTTTCGGCAGACGAAATACGCGCTTACCTCGAAAAGAAGAAGGAAAACTATCAAAAGAAGGCGGCAAGCACAAAGCCCACCGAAAACTCCTCCTTCTCAACCGACGACTTCTTTGCCGCCGCAGTCAACCGCTCTTACAAAAAGAAAAGCGAAAAAAAGAACTGAAAGGAAACGTAACCTATGGACGACACCATTTTCGAGGAGATCAAAAAGGAATACGCCGAAAAGCGCAGACGCGCGCAGTCGACCGCGGATATGCGAAGGGACGAGATATACGCCGCACTTCCCGAGATCAAGGGCTACGACAGACAGATGCTTCTGCTCTCCCGCTCTCTCGTGGGTGCGGGCGATGATGCTGCCGCATTCCTTTCGGAGATAGAATACTACGCAAAAAGACGTGAGGACGCGCTGATTGCCGCAGGATATCCAAAGGATTACACAAATCCTCCGTACGAATGCCCTATTTGCGGTGATACGGGCTATAACGGCATTGAGATGTGCAACTGTATGAAAAAGCGAATAAGGCTTGAATCGTTAAAAATCAGCGGTCTCGGAAAGCTTGCGCAAAATCAGAGCTTTGAGAATTTCTCGTTCGATTATTACACCGGTGCGGACCGTGAGCGCGCGCTCCACAGCTTCGAGTCGCTCAAGGAATTTGCATACTCGTTTAAAGCCAACGAAGAGGAGAATTTCCTTCTCATCGGAGGAACGGGGCTTGGAAAAACGCATCTTTCCACCTCGCTTGCAAAGGTCATAATCGAGCGCGGCTACAACGTTGTTTACACAACTGCAATACGTATGTTCGACACGTTTGAGAAAAAGCGTTTCTCACAGGGATATCAGAGCAAGGATTCGACAGACAAATTTTTTGATTGCGACCTTCTCATAATCGACGATCTCGGATGCGAAATGTCAACTCAGTTTACCGTATCAACACTGTACGACCTTATAAACACACGTCTTAACGAGGGCAGATCGACCGTTATAAGCACAAATCTTTCGGGCGCCGAGCTGCGTAAAAAATACGACGACCGAATCACAAGCCGTCTGTTCGGGCATTTCGTTCCGCTTCCCTTCTCGGGCACGGACATAAGACAGCAGAAGCTTGACGAATGATCTTGAGATCAAATAAAGCAGGACCTATCGGTATGATACCGACGGGCCCTGCTTTTTTATTTACTGCTTGGAAAAATCACTGTCGATTGTATAAAATTAGACATAACGGCAAAAATAATAAGGACGGCTGATATTCAGCAAATTTATTCGGAGGTAATAATCAATATGAAGGAATTTTCTTACACGGTTGCAAACGAGCACGGAATGCACGCCCGTCCGTGCGGAATTCTTGCGGCAACGGCAAAAAAATACTCGTCAAGCATTAAGGCATTCTACAACGGCAAGGATGCCGACTGCAAGCGGCTGATTGCACTTATGGAGCTTGGAATAAAATACGGTGGCACGGTACGCTTCCGTATAGAGGGCGAGGACGAGGGAGAGGCGTCAAGCGCGATCCTTGAGTGTCTTACCGAAAACGTCGGGTAACGAAGCCAAGGTGTGAAGAAAGGTATGGGTTTATTATGTCAAAAAACAATTATCCGAATGCCGTCTGTCCTTTAAGCACGGTATTTCGGGGAGTAAGCGCAAACGATTATCTCGGCTTTGGCGCGCTCTCATTTTTTGAGGATTGCACGGAAAGGACGGACACGGGCTATCTCGGCAAGGACGCCGAGGAGGAGAGATTTATGAAGGCAAGGAAGGCAGCGGAGGCTTCCTTCCGTGAGATGGCGAGGACGTCGCAAAACGCTATTGGAAGAGACGAATGCGAAATATTTGAAATATACGCAGATCTATGTATCGACGAGGACCTTTGCGATGCGGTCAAAAAGCACATAGACGGTAAAAAGGGCGCGGCGGAGGCGGTCACGTTGGCGGCGGACGAGATCGCAAAACGGCTTGAAGCAATCGACGACGAGTACCTTAAGGCAAGGGGCGCCGACATACGGAATGCGGCAAAGGAGATCAGACGGCATCTTACGTGCGAATGCGTGACAAATGACGCGCGAGCTCGTAAGGGCGAAAGGAAAATAATTGTCGCAAACGATCTTTCCCCCGCAGACACCGTAAGGATCGATAAATCGCAGACTGCGGGCTTTGTTCTTTTCGGCGGATCAAAGTCATCTCACACGGCTATCCTGTCCCGCGCACTCGGAATTCCGTGCGTTATCGGTTGCGAAGGAATAGATCGCTCGCTTGAGGGAGAATTTGCGGTAATCGATGCGGAAAACGGAACTGTAACCGTAAATCCGGACGTAGAGCTGATGCGTGAATATGCACACAGAGCGTCGGTCGAGAGCGAAAACAGCAGGCGGCTTGAAGCGGTGCGATATATCGAGCCTGTCTCGGGAAGCGGACGGAGGATGCACGTTTTCGCCAATATCGGATCCCTTGACGACATCGACAACAGCTACACCGATGCGGTAAGTGGCTGTGGGCTTTTTCGCTCGGAATTCATTTTTCTCGAAAGTGAAAGCCTTCCCGATGAGGAGGAGCAATTTGAAATATACAAAAAGCTCCTTACGCGGATGGGAGATCGGATCACGGTTATTCGCGTGCTCGACATAGGCGCGGACAAGATTCCAAAATATCTGACCGATGTTAAAAAGGAGGAAAATCCCGCGCTCGGTATTCGCGGTGTCCGATTTCTGCTTAAACAAAAGAAGATCTTCAAGACTCAGCTTCGCGCAATAATCCGCGCCTCAAAATTCGGAAATGCGGCGATCCTTATACCGATGGTAACCTGTGAAAGTGAAATACTTGAGGTCAGGGAGCTGATCTCAGAGGTAAAAAACGAGCTGAGGTACGAGGAGATCGAATTTGCGGAGAGGATCCCCTTCGGCATAATGATAGAAACACCTGCGTCCGCGATAATGAGTGATTTCCTTTCAAAGCACTGCGATTTTTTCTCGGTTGGAACGAACGATCTTTGTCAGTACACGCTTGCCGCCGACAGGCAGAATCCCGACGTTGACTCACTTATAGACAAGAACCGCGAGTCCGTTTTACGACTTATAGCATACGCGTCGGAGCAGATCCACGCGCACGGCGGTTGGATAGGAATATGCGGCGAGCTTGCGTCCGACGCCTCGCTTACCGAAAGGTTTCTCGATATGCAGATCAACGAAATATCGGTATCCCTGCCATACGTACTCAAAATGAAGCAGACAATAATAAATTCAAGATAAACAAGCAGAAAGGAAGCTTATTTATGTTTAAGAAAAATAGCAAAAAAACATTGGG
>JBGVEZ010000260.1:0-2528 GCA_045120555.1 Eubacteriales bacterium | reverse complement strand
ATACTAATATTTTAATTAACAGTGGTGGCATTTTTATTATAATTTAGACTTAATTACTTTCTTAAAATTCATATCCGTTTTCGGTAAGCTTAAGCGCCTTTGAATAGAACTTGGAAAGCGCGCGAATCATATATTTCGTATCCTTTTTACCTGCGGTCTCAAAGCTTGAATGCATTGCAAGCTGAGCGAGACCGATATCAACGGTATTAAGCGAAACCTGGGTGTTTGCGATATTTCCGAGAGTAGATCCGCCGGGCATATCGGCGCGGTTAGCATAATACTGTACGGGTGCCTTCGCCTCGTCACAGATCAGCTTGAAGAGCGCAACAGAGACGGCATCGCTGGTATATTTCTGATTAGCGTTATACTTGATAACGATACCCTCGTTCATATGAACGGTATGGTTCTTGTCGGAATATTCGGGATGGTTGGGGTGGCAGGCATGAGCATTGTCGCAGGATACCATAAAGCTATTCGCCACAAGTCTGGAATAATCCTTTTCAAGCGCATACGCGGCTCTGGAAAGCACGTCGAAAAGGAAGGTGGATGCCGCGCCCTGCTTGGTCTGGCTACCTACCTCCTCGTTATCAAAGAGAGCGTATACCGGAATTGCGCTGTTCACAACAAGGGCATCGGCAGACTCAACGAATGCGGTGAGCGCCGAGAACGCGCACTGAAGGTCGTCAAGTCTGGGAGCGCTTACGTAGTCTCCCCACTCGTATCCCTTCTGGGGGTTATACACGAAGAGATCGGTGGTTATCATATCCTCCGCGGAAACACCGGCAAGCTTTGCGATATATCCTCTGAAGCTATCCTTTTCACCGCCGAAAAGGGGGAGCATATCGACTGCGGCGTTATAGTTCATCCCGCTATTTACCTGACGGTTCATGTGTATTGCAACGTTAGGGATAAGAGCTACGGGATTTTTACTGTCCACAAGCTTGATCTCGATTCCCTTTGCGGTCTTTACTGTAACTCTGCCGGCAACCGCAAGAGGACGGTCAAACCAAGAGGAGTATATCATTCCGCCGTAGGTCTCGGTAGAAAGCTTAACGTAATATTTATCGGCGATCTCGGGGTTTTCCTTGATCTTGAGGCAGGGGCTGTCGCCGTGAGACGCGGTTATCATAAATCCGGTCGCTTCGGTTGCGGGAACGCGGAAGGCGATAAGAGAAGAGCCGTTTCGTCTTACGAAATAGCCTCGTCCCGATTTTATTTTCCATTCGTCACCCTCGCAGAGCTCCTTATATCCCGCGTTTTTCAGAATTTCCGCGGTATGGGCGCAGGCGTGATACGCTGTGGGTGACGATGCGATATAATCGAATAGTTTCTTGTTCATTTGTTGATTCTCCTTGGATCTTTCAAGTTAATATCATTAAATCAATTATACTTCATAACTCGGTATCTTGTCAACAACAAATTAAATAAAAAGCATTATATTCCTTGATTTAATTGTGTTTTTTCGTAAAACTTGAAACGTTTTGCGATTTTTGTACAGAATTGCTTTATCTTCCTATAATTAATGGCGAAAAATCGTCGAAAAATTATCGGATTTTTTTGAAAAGCCCTTTACATTTGGCGCGAAATGTGATATTATTAAGGGTGGATAATTATGCCCTTTTGATCTGAGGGCGTAAAAATCCACAAATTTTTTGTTTTTTAAAAATTTTTTATAAACTTTCAGGAGGTATTGCAAACATGGCAATCGAAAGAAAAAAGCTTTCCATGGACGGTAACCAGGCTGCCGCTCATGTAAGCTACGCTTTCACAGAAGTTGCGGGTATTTACCCCATCACACCTTCCAGCCCTATGGCTGACTACACTGATCAGTGGGCAGCTCAGGGCCAGAAAAACGTTTTCGGCACTACCGTTAAGGTAATCGAAATGGAATCCGAGGCAGGCGCTGCAGGTACCGTTCACGGTTCTCTTGCATCCGGTGCTCTCACTACAACTTATACCGCTTCTCAGGGTCTTCTTTTGATGATCCCCAACATGTATAAGATCGCAGGCGAATTGCTCCCCGGCGTGTTCCACGTATCCGCTCGTTGCGTAGCATCTCACGCTCTTAACATCTTCGGAGATCACTCCGACGTTTATGCTTGCCGTCAGACCGGCTTTGCAATGCTCGCTAATACCAACCCTCAGGAAGTAATGGACCTTGGTGCAGTTGCTCACCTTTCCGCAATCAAGGGCAGAGTTCCCTTCCTTAACTTCTTTGACGGCTTCCGTACCTCCCACGAGATCCAGAAGATCGAGGCTTGGGACTACGCAGACCTCGAGGAGATGCTCGACAAGGACGCAGTTGCTGCCTTCCGCGCACACTCCCTCAATCCTAACAAGCCCGCTCTCCGCGGTACCGCACAGAACGGCGATATTTTCTTCCAGAACAGAGAGGCTTGCAACAAGTTCTATGACGCTCTTCCCGCAATCGTTGAGGAGTACATGGGCAAGGTAAACGAGAAGATCGGTACTAACTACCAGCTCTTTAACTACTACGGCGCTCCCGATGCAGACAGAGTTATCGTTGC
>JBGVEZ010000259.1:0-5989 GCA_045120555.1 Eubacteriales bacterium | reverse complement strand
CATCTGGTGCTTTGACGAGGCGGATGCCCCCGCAACTCTCAGAGCAAAGCAGCTTGCAGAGCTGTATGAAGATTATGCTCCCGACGTTCTCGGTCTTCAGGAGTTCAGCCGCGTAATTAAAACCGCAATTACACCCTTGATAAAAAATCTCGGTTACAAGGAAGTACCTTATACGGAAAAGAATAAGAATATAGCGATTCAGACACCTCTTTACTATAATCCCAATACGCTTGAGCTTATCAACTCGGGCTTCTTCCGCTACACCGATAACTCAAACGATAATTCCAAGGCTGTAAGCTGGGGTATCTTCAAGGAGAAGGCTACAGGCAAGGTATTCGGTGCAGGCTCAACTCACTTCTACTGGACGAGCGATGATCTTGGAAAGGAATCCAGAATTATTGACGCACAGGATCTTTCAAAGCTCGTAAAGGAGCTTTCCGACAGATATGATTGCCCGATATTTATAGGCGGTGACTTTAACTGTAAGGTAGGCTCTGATCCTCTTAACATATTGAATTCAAACGGATTTAAAGACGTTGAACTCGTTGCAAAAAATACAGAGCTTAACGGAACTCATCATTCCTACCCCAAGTTTGATATGGATCTGAAGGTATGCACCACGTTCTATGAAGCAAACGGTGACCACACCAATGCAATCGACCATATGTTCGGCTACAACCTTGATAAGGTTACCGTAAATCTTTATGACGTTGTAGAGGACTATTTTGCTCTTGCCTCGAGTGACCATTGCCCGGTATATATTGATATAACAGTTAAATAAAGAGAAATCTAAAATATTGATGTATGAGTAATATTTTAAAAAACGGATTATGTATCATAATTCCCGCACAATATAAAGCATCCGAATACCGAATGTCAATGAAGCTTTCGGATCACATAAAAAAGCAGCTTAACCTCCAAGTTGAGGTTAAGTCTGCGGATTTCGTTACCGCAGACGATGAAAAGAAAAACAGAATTTTCATCGGTTTATATTACTATCTTAAAAAATTGGTTCCGAAGGATAAGCTTTCGTTACCCACTTACGGATACTACGTAAGCTCGAATGAATCCACCGTTTACGTATATGCTAATTCTATCGAGGGATATGAGGGCGCGTATTCATACGTTACGTCTGCCATCTCTCAGGACAAGCTGTTTACAGATTCGCTGTATATCGGCACGTATGACGGTGTTATTCAGCCCGAAAAGACGGAAAGAAAAGGCTACAGACTTCTGTTTTCCAACGTTCTCGGCTGGTGTGATAAGCTCCCGCTCTACTTCAATTCAAGGCGTGTCAGAATGCTTGCTGAGCTTTACGACAGCTATTCTCCCGACGTTATCGGTCTTCAGGAATGCTGGGATTCACCCACACGTGACGGAAACTGCAGTATCGTCGACCTGCTTGCCGTTTGCGGATACAGCGAGGTGCCGATCAAGGTAAAGAATCTTCGCAACACCAATTTCACTCCTCTTTTCATTAAAAACGGCAAATTCGATCTTCTCGACTACGGCTATATGCTTTACGACGGCGAGCTTAACGACGTTGATTCAAAATCGGTAACGTGGGCATATCTTCGTGATAAGGAAAACGGAAGAGCATTTATTGCCGCCGCAACACATCTTTTCTGGCAGCATGGCGAGGCGGGTGATGCAGGTCGTGTGAGAAACGCGGATCAGGTTTATGAGCTTGCAAAAACGCTTTGCGAGAAATATAAGGTTCCCTTCATTCTCGGAGGTGACTATAACTGCAAGTTTGGCTCTGCTGCAATTGAAAGATTCCACGAAAACGGATTTATCAACGTTCACGACAACGCCACCTCCGCAGACAATATAAATACCTGTCATTCCTACCCCAAATTCTCCGATGATCTTGGAATCTATGAGAGTACTGTGCAGGAATTCGGAGATTATCACAAGCGCGCCATCGACCACATTTATGCTTACAACATAAACGAAACTACAAAATTCAACAGATTCAAGGTGATAGATGAGCCTTTTGCTCTTGAAGCAAGTGACCACTGTCCCGTTATGATAGATTTCGATCTTTAAAGAAGGAGAAATATTATGACAACACTCAACCCCAAGGATATGCCCAAGATCATAAAGAGCGGCAAATGGACAAACGGACACGTTCAAGGCATTGCAGTAGATAAGGCAAACGGACATATATACTTTTCTTTCACTACGGTTCTTGTAAAAGCAACTCTCGACGGTGAGGTTGTAGGCTACGTTGAAGGTCTTACCGGACACCTCGGATGTCTTGCATTCAACGAGGAGGACGGAAAGGTTTACGGCTCTATTGAATACAAGCATGACTCTATCGGCAAGGGAATTCTTAAGAGCAATCCCGGTGCGGAGCTTGCAGAGGAAGACGCGTTCTACATTGCGATGTTTGACGTAAGTAAAATTGACCGCTGCGGTATGCACGCCGAAAAGGACGGAGTTATGACTACAGTTTACCTCCCCGACGTTGTTGAGCATTATCTCTACAAGGGAGGGGCAGAACATAAGTACGGCTGCTCGGGAATCGACGGCGTTGCTATCGGTCCGAAATTCGGCGAGCCCGATTCCGCAACAAAGCTTTACGTTGCTTACGGCATTTACGGCGACCTTGAAAGAAGCGACAACGATTATCAGGTAATTCTCGAATTTGATTGGAGAATGTTTTCTGAAATTGCAAAGCCGCTTTCACAGCTCGCTCCTCATAAGAGTGGACTCCGCTATGATGAAAAGTATTTCGTATACACGGGTAACACGACCTACGGTATTCAGAATATTGAATACGACAGCTACACCGGCGACTATTTCTTTGCAGTTTACGTTGGCAAAAAGCCCGCCTTCAGAAATTTCCCGATGTTCGTTATAGACGGCAAGGTAGCACCCCAGCGCGAAATGCTTAAGGGCACTTATAACGAGGAAGGTCTTGTGCTTACACTCAAGAAGTCAGGAGCTTACGATGAAGCCAACGACGTCTGGGGTCTTACCTTCCCGAAGGGTCAGACAGGTATGGCATCGCTTGGTGACGGATACTTCTATTTCTCACACGATCGTAAAGAAATGATCGACGAAAGAAGACATCATTCCACAGAGATTAAGCTTTATAAATATACGGACAACGGATGCGAAAGTCCTTTTGAGCTTTGTGACTAATTGCATTTGCACCTCCAAATAGACTACGCTATATTGGAGGTGCTTTTTTTCAGAAGAGCTGTTAAGCGTACGTATATTTTAATCAATTGAAGTACAGCATCAAACAGCGAATTAAATTAAAAGGAATATAAAAATGTTAAAACGATTTGCCTCATATTACAAGCCGCACATGAGAATTTTCATTCTCGATATGTTAGCCTCTCTGTCCATATCACTTATAGGAATCGTATATCCTATGATAACGAGAGAGATGCTTAACGTGCTTATCCCCGAAAAGAAGTACGAGCTGATAGTTATTTTCGGAGTAACGCTTCTTGTACTTTATTTCGTCAAAATGCTGCTTAATTTCTTTATACAGTATTACGGACACGTAATGGGTGTGCGTATGCAAGCACAGATGCGTTCGGATATGTTCAACCATCTCGAAAAGCTCCCCTACAGCTTCTACGACAATAACGAGACGGGTAAGATTATGTCGCGTATGACGAACGATCTTATGGATATCAGCGAGCTTGCGCATCACGGACCTGAAAACATACTTATCTCTTCGATCTCCGTAATTGCATCCTTCGTATATCTTTCAACAATAAACATCTGGCTTACACTTATCATATTCGCATGCGTTCCCTTCCTTCTTTTCATCTCATTTTCACTGCGCACGAAAATGAGAAACGCATTCAAGAAAAGCAGAACGTCCGTAGCACAGATAAATGCTTCTCTCGAGAGCAGTATTTCCGGCATAAGAGTTACAAAGGCGTTCAACAATTCCGATAAGGAACGTGAAAAATTCGAGGCTGGAAACGAGCAATTCTGTGAAGCGCGTAAGGAAGCCTACAATGCAATGGGTCGATTCCATTCAAGCACAACCTTCATTACCGATGTATTTAACGTTGTTGTTCTGATTGCAGGCGGACTTTTCCTTTACAACGGAAACATTCTTTTCGGTGACTATTCGGCATTTATCGTTTCCGTCGGTATGTTCATCTCCCCCGTTATGACGCTCATCAACTTTATGGAGCAGTATCAGAACGGTGTTACAGGATTTGAACGCTTTATTGAGATCATGGACGCGGAGCCCGAAAAGGATTCTCCCGATGCAGAGGATATCGGAGTTGCAGAAGGTCATATTGAGCTTTGCGACGTCACTTATTCATACGGTGACGATAAAGACGTCCTCCGTAACGTCAGCCTTAACGTTCCCACCGGAAAGAAATTTGCACTTGTCGGACCGTCGGGCGGCGGCAAGACTACAATATGTCACCTGATACCCCATTTTTATAACGTTGAGAACGGTGATATACTTATCGACGGTAAGTCAATAAGAAACATCACAAGAGAGTCCCTGCGCAAAAATATCGGCATCGTACAGCAGGATATATATCTTTTCAACGCAAGCATCAAGGAAAACATTCTTTACGGAAGACTTGACGCAACAGACGAAGAGGTAATCGAGGCGGCAAAATGCGCTAATATCCATGATTACATCATGACACTTGAGAACGGCTACGAAACCCAGATCGGTGAGCGCGGCATTCGTCTATCGGGCGGTCAGAAGCAACGTCTTTCTATCGCAAGAGTATTCCTCAAGAATCCGCCCATACTTATTCTTGATGAAGCAACGAGCGCACTTGACAACACGACCGAAATCCTCATCCAGCAGGCACTTGACGACCTTTGCAAGGGCAGAACGACTCTCGTAGTTGCACATAGACTTTCCACCATAAAGAACGCCGACGAAATCGCTGTTGTCGCAAACGGTCAGATCGTCGAACAAGGCAATCACGATGAGCTGATCGCACTTGACGGCGAATACGCAAAGCTTTATAAGCTTCAGTTCAGAGCAAACAGCGCAATGTAAAAAGACCCATCCGAAGGGAAAATTTCCCGACGGATGGGTTTATTTTATCTATATATGCCCTTTTTTACGTTCTCACGAGTGAATTTCGGCGCCTGGAAAAGTCGCATGGCATTTTCAACGGTTATCTTATTGAAATCACGGTGCTGCATACCGAGCAGCTCTGCCATCTTTTCGGATGAAAGACGGATATTTGAGGAATGATTAATCGTTCCTCGAATCGGTGCCGGCGCCATATACGGTGCATCGGTTTCAGTAAGCAGATGCTCTGCGCCTACCGTCTCAACCACTCTCCAAAGCTTATCCGATTTCTTGAACGTTACGTTACCGCACACGGAAATGTACCAGCCCATATTCACAAGCTCCATCGCAGTTTCAGCGCTTCCGGCAAAGCAATGAAATGCACCGTAAGCATTTGGATGCTTGCGTACGATGTTCATACAATCCCCCATAGCGTCTCTGCAATGAATAACCGCGGGAAGCGAATACTTTTCGGAAAGAGACAGAAGCTGATCGAAAATATACTGCTGCTTTTCTTTGTTTGTAAGCTCGGGAGTATGGTAATCAAGACCGATTTCGCCTACAGCCGCAATCTCGTAGCGTTCCTTACGGATAAGCTCCTCGATCTGACTTATAGCATAGTCACAATCCTCGATAAACCATGCATCCGTGGGATGTATTCCGACCGATGCCGCCATCTGAGGATACCGCTTACACATTTCGATAACCTCGACGGAATTCTCGACGTTCGTTCCGGAATTGATTATTCTGAATACGTCTGTCGAGAAATCCTCGCGAAGTATAAAGTCAACGTCTCTGTAGCATTCAGCGTACCTTTTATCTGTATAGTGCGCGTGTATGTCGAAAAAATTGATCATCTGATGCGTTCTCCGAGAGGAGTATCGTCAGCAAGGAATACAACTCTAACAGTTTCCTCACCGGAGGCAAGAACCATGCCGTTTGATTCTATTCCGCAAAGTATAG
>JBGVEZ010000258.1:0-3902 GCA_045120555.1 Eubacteriales bacterium | reverse complement strand
ATTTCGTTGCGTCTGCGTCCGCAAGAATTTTATATTCGCTCAAAGTAAGAATTTTCATTCCGCTTCGCCTCCACTGTCACTTTGTCAATGATATTATTCCGCCGCCTTAAAGTTATAGACAGGCCGGATAAGGCAGACGATGTCCGCTGTGGGACCGATATTTTTGATTATTTCATCCATACTCTTGTACGCCATCGGAGACTCGTCGAGCGTGTCGGGAGTAACGCAGGTCGAATAAATACCCGCCATCTGCGCCTCGTATTCTGCCATCGTCAGACGCTCGAAAGCCGCCGTACGTGACATAAGACGTCCTGCACCGTGGGGTGCGGAATAATTCCATTCGGGATTTCCCTTTCCTATACAGATAAGGCTTCCGTCACGCATGTTTATGGGAATGAGAAGCCTCTCTCCCTCCTTTGAGGAAACGGCACCCTTTCGGAGAATCATTTCGTTAACGTCTATATAGTTATGGACAGTTTCAAACGAATCTATCGCCTTCATTCCCGTCCTTTCAAGGATTATTTCTGTCATTTTCTCACGGTTGCGGCTTGCGAAGCGCTGGCATATCTCAACGTCGTGGAGATAGTCCTCCATAAAAGAGCCGTAAAGGAAGCAAAGGTCGTGAGGGAGCAAGGGCTCCTTTGCATTGTACTCCTTCTCGAGCGCCTTGAGAGTTGCCTGAATTTCGGATCTTCTGCCCTGCTCTTTATAGGTGCGAATAATCTCATCACGCTGTCTGAAGTAATCCTCCTTGCCGGCATTAAGGTCAATTGCTATCTGCTGATAATGCTCCGCGACCTGCGTCCCGAGATTTCGGCTTCCCGAATGGACAACGAGATATTTGTTGCCGTCGTCATCCGTGTCGATCTCTATAAAGTGATTTCCGCCGCCGAGAGTTCCGAGCGAGCGCTCAAGCCTTTTTGTGTCTCGGAGGTATCTGTAGCAGCGGAGAGCGGTTAGATCGAACCTTTCATCTCTTCCCTCCCACACGCTTCTGCCGCAGGGAATGTAATGCGCCGCCGCGTCCACCGCCTCAAAGTCAACGTCGATCTTGCCGAGAGCTGTCGTATACATTCCGCAGCCTATATCAACTCCAACCATTGCGGGAACAATTTTATCGGTAATCGTCATTGTTGTGCCGATGGTACAGCCTTTACCTGCGTGCACGTCGGGCATTATGCGGATCTTCGACTCTGAAAACTCCGCCATATCGCAAACTGTCATTATCTGATCGCGTGCGCCGTCCTCAATTTTATCGGTATAGCACACGGCATTGTTATGCTTACCCTTTATTTCTATCATATTTAAGCCACCTTTCTTAGTTTAAGTGTGCCTCGGGGACGGCTTTCCGCCCCGTCAGCTTTCTTTTGATTTGTCGGAACGGAGCATACCCACAAGCTGTGAAAGCACGTCTCCGTTGCCGTTAAGTGTTATGTTACCCACGTTTTCGCATATGCGTTCAACGTATTCAAGCTCCTTGAGCTTGTAGAGGGTCTGATTCTCGTCCATAAGCTTTGCGGTGTTAAGCAGAGAGCGAGTGGACGCAACCTCCTCACGTCGGGAGATAACGTTTGCCTGCGCACGCTTCTCTGCAACGAGAACGGTATTCATTATTTCGCGGATCTCCCCGGGAAGGATTATATCCTTAACGCCCGCCTCGGTTACCTCAACGTAGAAGCCGCTCTCCTTCTCCTTGAGCCTTTGCAGAACGAAATCCGAGATTCCGTCCTTGTTCTCGAGAAGCTCGTCGAGCTTGTATTTGCCGACGTACTCACGCAGAGCAAGCTGTGCCGCAACGTAGAGCTGCTGCTCGTAATCGTCTATCTCGGTCTTACACTTTATACAATCGGTCACACGATAGCTGCAAACGAGATTTATACGGATCGAAACCTTATCCGCGGTAAGCATCTCCTGCCCGGGGATGTTCTTTTGCACAAGGCATGTGTCAACATAATCAACGTCAACGTCGACGAAGAATCTCCAGAAGTAATATGTACCTGCATCAAGAAGCCTTGCGAGCTTTTTATCGAAGTACACGATAGCCTTCTGAGACTCACTCACCTCCACCTTTCGGTAGTACATCGAAGCGATCCTTGAGATGAGGTGCATAGGGAATGAAGCATCGAGCTCCGGATTTGACATATCGATTCTTACAAACTCATATTCGCCGTCCACACGCCAGAATGCGTGCTTACCTGCATTTGCCGAGCCCATAAAGCATCCGTCACGAAGGATGAGCACCATCTCGCATTCTCCGACGGTGATAACGTCTGTCTGTTCCGCAACCTCCTTATCCGCAAGCAACGTTTCGAGAGAGCACGCATTCGGGATAAGCCTGCGCGAGGTATCCGCTATTTCTATTTCACTGTCACCGAAGAGGTGGTATTTGCCCGGGCCGAGCATTTTCTGATATCTTCCGTTCTTAAAAAGGAAGCCTCTCTGGTTTTCATGGATTATTACCTTCTTCATAATATGTATCCTCCTTAAAATTAAGTATTCTGTGTTTGGGTGGCGTCACCGCAGGCGCTCATGCTTTGCGTGCGGCCGAATACTTCAGAACGTCGGTCGCCGAGCGGAGGGGAGTCCTTGGCTCGGGTCACGGTCGTTCGGTATCTGCAAACGGACATGGCTCACATTGCATTGCCACATGCCGAGGTTACCCACGGTCTGCGGCAGAGCGGCTGCGGCTTTTTGATCCAAATTTTCAATAATAATAAAAATTTTTACCAATCCACCGGCGATATGTCTTTACGACACACGGCAGGATTCGAACCTGCGATAAATGAGGGTTTTCTTCCCTTGGAGAATGATTCTCCGAAAAAAGCTTAACAGGCTTTTGCAAGATGATAGGTATACGCATAGGAACACCGAGCGCACCGCAGTGTAGCTTACAGACTCACTTGCATGATCGTCTTGCACGTATATTTTACCACATTTTACTGTTTTTTTCACGGAAAAAAAGCTGCGAACTCAATATTCTTGCACATTTTTCAAAAAAATATCCCCGTAAATCCTGAAATTTACGGGAATTTGTTTATTTAAGTCCGCATATGCGCTGTTTTATCAGCTTTTCTTTTATTAGATTACGGAACTCATCGGGCTCGATCGCCTCGACGCGCGGTCCGAACGAGAGCACGCGGATGACAAGCTCGGGCTCGTCGTTTTTGTCGTACTTGAGAGTCAGCAGGTAGTGCGTTCTGTCAAGCTTTCTTGCCTGCTTTTCAAAGTGAGCAAAATGGAGCATACAGCGTTCAAGTGCGTTTCGCTCGTTCGTTATACGCAGGGTAACCGTTTTGTATTCGGTGTCCTTGCATTCGCCGTTCGGGACAAAGCCATCTTTACATGGATAGCAGGATACGATTTTTGCAAGGTTCACGGTCGGAAGATAGCGACATCCGCTCGTAATAAGGCGGAATTTATCGTCCTTTTCCGAATATTCAAGTCTAACCGGAATACACCTTGTATACACGATCTTACCGTTTTTATTCACCATATTAAGCTTTATGGGGGTTCGGTTGCGTATAGCTGAAAGCAGAAATCTGAATCTTCTGATGTATTCGGCATCACGGTACGGGTCGCCGTCCGAATATTTATCGTATACGTAATAGTCATCGGACGTAAAGAGGGGCTCAACGTCCTCAAGCCCTTTAAGCTCAACGCCGAAAAGATTTATACGCGGGTCAAGCGATATTGCCTTGAGCCATCTTTTTTGGAGAAGGGTAAGCGGCATTGTGGGCTTGTGCTTGAGTACCGTTGTCATGTCTGAACGCACAAGCTGCCATTTTCCGCCCTTAAGGGAGGGGAGTACGGTTGCAGTACTTTCTCCGAAGGCATATTCACAAACTATTCTCTTAAGTGAACGTTCGTCATGCTCGCCGTCGATCATAGCGGATATGATATGA
>JBGVEZ010000257.1:0-6302 GCA_045120555.1 Eubacteriales bacterium | reverse complement strand
CGGACACGCAAAATTCGATCCCGATACGGTAATTCCCGAGATCGAGGAGGCACTCTCAACAATGCGTGACGGTGAGACTCCTGAAATAGCTTTCTTCGGCGGCTCGTTTACGGGAATTGACCGCGACGTCATGATAAGCCTTCTTGATATCGCGGAGGGCTACGTAAGGCAGGGAAGGGTGTCGGGCATAAGAATGTCAACGCGCCCCGACTATATAAACGAAGAAATACTTGATATTCTCGGGAAATATACCGTTTCCGCAATAGAGCTCGGACTTCAGAGCTTTGACGACAGGGTTTTAAGGCTGTCCGAGAGAGGACATACCTCGGATTGCTCGAAAAATGCCTGCAATGCGATAAGGGCGAGAAAAATACCTCTCGTTGGTCAGATGATGATAGGTCTTCCGGGATCAAACGTTGAGACGGAAAAGAGGACCGCTGAAATGATCGTTTCCCTCGGCTGTGAGGCGGCAAGAGTTTACCCGACCGTAGTATTTCGCGGAACAAAGCTCTGCTCTATGGCGGAATGCGGAGAGTATGCTCCGATAACCGATGATGAGGCAATTGCCCGCACAAAAGAGGTTCTGAAGATACTCATTCCCGCGGGAATAACGTTGCTTCGTATCGGGCTTTGCTCAAACGAGGATATAAGAGATCCCGCGTCGGTACATTCGGGCGCAACGCACCCGGCGATCGGAGAGCTTTGCATCGGAGAATATTACTATGACGTTATCCGAGAGAAAATTTGCAGGATAACCGAATTCTGCGACACGCTTACCATTTTCGTTCCTTTTGCGGACGTCGGGAAGGCTGTCGGGCAAAAACGCAGGAATTCATCAAGGCTTTATGATGAATTCTGCAGAGAAAAAAAGCAGTTTAAGAAAATAAAGCTTGTCGGGGACAAAAGCCTCTCCGACTATAACGTTAGGATAGAAACAAATACCTGAAAGAGAGGATAATCGTTTGTATTTAAAATCACTTGAAATGCAGGGATTCAAATCCTTTCCCGACAGAACGAAGCTCGAGTTCGGAAGCGGTGCAACCGTTATCATAGGTCCGAACGGAAGCGGTAAGTCGAATATTTCGGACGCAATGCGCTGGGTTCTCGGAGAGATCTCCACAAAGAACATCCGAGGCGCAAAAATGGAGGATATAATCTTCGGCGGAGCAGACAGCCGCCGTCCGATGGGCTTTGCCGAGGTATCGGTAACCTTCGACAATACCGACGAGGAGGGAAGGATAGATTGTCCTTATGATGAGGTCACGGTCACAAGAAAATACTTCAGGGACCGCGACAGTAAGTATTATATAAACAAAAAGGAATGTAAGCTCCGCGATATATACGAGCTGTTCATGAATACCGGTATCGGACGCGACGGCTATTCTATCATCGGTCAGGGCAGGATCGCTGAGATCATCTCCCGTAAGGACGAGGAGCGAAGAAGCATCTTTGAGGATGCGGCGGGTATTGCAAAGTACCGCCACAAGAAAAAGGATGCCGAGCGTCAGCTTTCCCATGCCGAGGATAATATGAATCGCGCGCAGGACATCATAACCGTACTTGAGGGAAGAATAGGTCCGCTCCAGAAGGAATCAGTCAAGGCGCAGAGATACGTCGAATACTACGAAATAAAGAAGGAGGCGGACGTTCGCCTCTGGCTGTATGATACCGAAATGATCCGCGGCAGAATTAAGGAAGCCGAGGAGGTATTCAGAAGAAGTCATTTCGAGCTTTCAAGAATAAATGAGGAGCTCGATTCACTTTCCGCAAGAGAGGCGGCTCTGACTGCCGAGATGACGGAAAGCAAGCTCCTTTCCGAGCAGCTTAACGAGCGCATCAAGGCAAGAATGACCGAAAACCACGCGCTCGATAAGGATATCGAGCTTGCGGGAAACGATATTTCGCACGCTCGCGAGCTTATTTCGGGCGCGGAAAGAGCAATTGCCGCACTTGAGGGAAGCATTGCCGAAGGGAAACGCGTTCTTGCTGAGGCAGAGCTTGCGCAGAAGGAAAAAAGCGCGCAGATCGACGGGGTTATTTCGGATATCGAGCAATCGGAGTCTGATATTTCCGGGCTTTCTGCAAAAATAAAGAAGCAAAAGGACAATATCGCCGAGGCTTTCGGTGATATGATGGAGCTTGAAAACGAGCTTGCAAAAAACAGCGCAAGAGTTGAGGTTATCGAAAATTCGGGCAGCGCGGACGTCGATAAGCACGAAAGCCTTACGGGCGAGATAAGTATATACGAATCAAGGATAGCGCGCTCGTCGGCAAGGCTTGATAATATAAACAAGACTGTTTCCGACTATACAGAGGCACTTAAAAAAGAAAGATTATTACTTTCCGAGCAGAACGAGCGTCTGACGTCCGTTAAGGAAGAGCTTCGCGTGTCCGAGGAGGCACTCAAGGCGTCTCAGCTTAAGGTCGACAGACTTGCGCAAAGAATAAGCAACCTTAAGCGCATGGAGGAGCATTTCGAGGGCTACGGCTATTCGGTCCGCTTCGTCATGAAGGAATATCTTGAAGGTAGATTCAAGGCAGGAAAAATATACGGTCCTCTTTCGTCCTGCATAAGCGTTGGTGACGATTATGTTGTGGCAATCGAGACGGTTCTCGGTACCAGCCTGCAAAACATCGTCATGGATAACGAGAGAACCGCAAAGGCTGCAATCGAGCTGCTTAAATCCGCACGCGCGGGAAGGGCAACCTTCTACCCTATAACGAGCATGTCCTCAAACGGCAAGCTGCCGAACGAGGTGGAGCGTGCAAGTGGCTTTAAGGGCTACGTGGGACGCGCCTCCGAGCTTGTAAGCTGTGAAGGGACGTTCAGACCGGTCATAGAAAGCCTTCTCGGCAGGACGGTGGTGTTCGATAACATAGACAACGCCACAGCTATGGCAAGATCGCTCGGATACAGAGTGCGTACTGTAACGCTTGACGGTCAGCAGATAAATGCGGGCGGCTCGTTCACGGGTGGCTCTGTAAAGCAGGATACAATGCTTCTCAGCCGTGCCGCAGAACGTAAAAAGCTTGAGGGCGAGCTTGAAGAGCTGACAGCGGCATATGATAAAGCGTCCAAGGAAAACGCATCCCTCAGCACCCTTTCGGAGGAGCTTGAAAACGAGGTCCTTTCGATAAACGAGCGCATACAGATAATCGACGGAATGCGCAGCTCCGAGGAGACAGAGGGCAGAAGAGTGCAGGCGGCAATGGAGGCTGACGGCGTTTTGCTTGAAAACCTTAAAAAGGATCTTAACGGGCTTTCCTCAAAGAAAAAGCAGTATGAGGATGAGCTGGCATCACTTGCGGCATCGTCAAAGGAAATACGCGAAAAGATTTCCGCTATAAAGGAATACAGAACCGACCTTAACGCCGAGGTTTCCGACCTTGAAGACGAGCTTGCTTTAAAGAACGACGCACTTACGGCGCTCAAGATCAGGCTTGGCGTGCTTAACGGAGAATCCGAGGCGGGCTTGCGTGAGATAAGCAGCATTGGCGAGAGGATCTTACGCGATGAGGAAGCGATAAATGCGGAAAAGCAAAGAACAGGCGAGCTTGCCTACAAGATAGAGTTTCTTGAGGCTCTTCGCAAGGAAAGAGAATCCGAGCTGGCAAGTGGTAACGAGGAGCTTTCCGAGCTTGTCGGTGAGCGTGAGCGCACAGAGCGCGGCAACGCTGAATTCGAGCAGAGGATGAACGACCTCCGCGCAAGCATAAAGCTCAAGAATGATGCCCGTGAGGCTCTTACCACCGACCACGTGCGCAATGAAAACGCCCTGAATCTTCTTAAGGAGGAGCAGGAGCGCACAGCGGGTAAGCTTTGGGAGGACTATACCATGACACGTGCGGATGCGCTTTTACTGAATTATCCGCCCGTGACCGAGGAAAACCGTCCCGAGGTTCTTAAAACGCAGACCGATTATCGCAACAAGCTCAGAAATATGGGCACGGTAAACGTCAGCGCGATCGACGAATATAAGGAGGTCAAGGAGCAATACGACAAATCGGTTGCCACTATGGAGGATCTGCGTAAATCCCGCGCAAAGCTGATGAAGATCATCGGCGAGCTTGAGGCGGAGATGCGCGTTGCCTTTACAGAGACCTTCAATAAGATCAACGAAAACTTCGGAAAAACCTTCTCCGAGCTGTTCGGAGGCGGAAGCGCGGAGCTTATCCTCACCGACCCCGATGACGTTCTCACCAGTGGAATCGAAATTAAGGCGGCACCTCCCGGAAAGATCATAAAGAGCCTTGTTCAACTTTCGGGCGGAGAGCAGTCGTTTATCGCAATCGCACTTTTCTTTGCGATACTCGGCGTAAATCCCACCCCGTTCTGTATCCTCGACGAAATCGAGGCGGCGCTTGACGAGGTAAACGTTGACCGACTTTCAAAATATATAAGCCGATATTCCGGCAAAACTCAGTTCATACTTATCACACACAGAAGAGGTACTATGGACGCCGCTGACATCCTCTACGGCGTTACGATGCCCGAGCGCGGTATTTCCAAGGTGCTTACTCTGAATATAAACGAAATTTCAAAGCAAAAAGGAGAAGAGTGGGATGGCATTTTTGGATAAACTCAAATTCGGACTCAAAAAGACGAAGGAATCCCTCTTTGGAGGTCTTGGAGAGCTTTTCGGTATCAGCCGTGAGATCGATGACGATTTTTACGACGAGCTTGAGGAAACCCTTATCTGCGCGGACATCGGCTTTGAGGTCGCATGCGAGATAACCGACAGCCTCCGCGAGCGCATAAAGGCGGAGCACATAAAAACTCAGGCGGACGCATACGCGGCACTTAAGGAGATAATCTCCTCCATGATCGGTGAGGGAGAGCCGCTTAATCTTGACGGCGAGATGGCAGTAGTGCTTATAATCGGCGTAAACGGTGCGGGAAAGACTACCTCTATCGGAAAGATCTCGAACAAGCTTATAAAGGACGGAAAGAAGGTCGTCGTTGCGGCGGCGGATACCTTCCGTGCGGCGGCTATCGATCAGCTTGCGGTCTGGTGTGAGCGTTCGGGCGCACAGATCATAAAGCACAGCGAGGGCTCGGATCCCGCGGCTGTTGTGTATGACGCTATCAGCTATTCAAAGAACAAGAAGGCGGACGTGCTTATCATCGATACCGCAGGACGTCTCCACAATAAGAAGAACCTTATGGACGAGCTTGCGAAGATCAACCGCGTTATCGACCGTGAGCTTCCCGGCGCAACGAGAGAGAACCTTCTCGTCCTCGATGCAACCACAGGTCAGAATGCTATCCTTCAGGCGAAGGAATTCAAAAACGCGGCAAGCATCACGGGTCTTGTGCTCAACAAGCTTGACGGAACTGCAAAGGGCGGTATCATCCTTTCTATAAAGAAGGAGCTGGGTATCCCCGTTAAGTTCGTCGGTGTAGGCGAGAAGATCAACGATATGCAGCCCTTTAACGCAAAGGAATTTTCCGAGGCTCTCTTCGCCAAGGATGACGGCGACGAGAATGCTGACGTGGAGGATGCGGAATAATGTTCAAGGATTATAAGATTGTTCTCGCGACGGGAAATCCCCACAAGGCGGCTGAATTTGAAAGACTCTTTGAGCTTTATTCGGGCGAGAAGATCAAAATACACACACTGAAGGACATCGGCTTTGAGGGAGAAATAGTCGAGGACGGAAAGACGTTCCCCGAGAACGCCATGAAAAAGGCACTTTCGGTTCTTGACGAATCGGTTATCGTCCTTGCCGATGATTCGGGCCTCTGCGTTGAGGCACTTGGCGGTGCGCCCGGTATCTATTCCGCAAGATATGCGGGAACGGGCAACGATGCCGACAATAACGCAAAGCTCCTTGAGGAAATGAAGGGCGTTGCATACAGAGACGCATTCTTTGCTTGCTCTATTGCCTGCGTTTACCCGAGAAGAAGCCTTATCGCCCCCTTCGTATGCAACGGAGTTTGCCCCGGTGAGATACTTATCAACCCGAGAGGCAACGGCGGCTTCGGATACGATCCGCTTTTCTGGGTAGATGAGGTGGGTAAGAGCATGGCAGAGCTTACAATGGACGAAAAGAACGTTATCAGCCACAGAGGAAGAGCATTTGCACAGCTTATCGCAAAGCTCCGCTCTATGGGCGAATTATAAGAATCAGAGGAAAAATTATGCTTACAAGTAAACAGAGAGCGACTCTTCGCTCATTATCAAACGATTTTCAGGCGATCATGCAGGTCGGCAAGGGCGGCGTTACCGAAAACCTTCTTAAAACGGTTTCCGACGCGCTTGAGGCAAGAGAGCTTATTAAGATGACCGTGCTTGAAAACA
>JBGVEZ010000256.1:0-3570 GCA_045120555.1 Eubacteriales bacterium | reverse complement strand
TGCCGAAAACTATCCCTATATGCTCTTCAATCAGGAGATGAAGAAGGTCTATGACGGCGGCACGCTCGGCAAGGCTATCTATGCGGAGGGCGAATACAACCATCCCGTTGGTCCCGACGATGCGAAGTTCATCCTCAGATACAAGCCCTACGAAAAGCATTGGAGAAACTATCTTCCCGTAACCTACTATATAACCCATTCTCTCGCTCCGATAATGCACATAACCGGTGCTTTTCCGAAGAGAGTTACCGCTATGCCCGTTTACGCTCCCCTGCCCGACAACTACGCATCTGCCTCTCACGTTGGAGATCAGGCGGCGATAATCACCTGTCTTAACGATGACAATTCGGTTTTCAAGGTTACCGGCTGCGCTCATTTCGGTGCGCACGGCAATTCCTATAGAATCTGCTGCGTTAACGGTCAGATGGAAAACATCCGCGGCTCGGGCGGAAGAGTTATGCTCCGCTATAATTCATGGGATATTCCCGAGGGCATGAAGGAAAACAACTATTATCTGCCCGAATGGGAGCCCGAGATCAAGGAGGACATCGAAAAATGCGGTCACGGTGGCGGAGACTATTTCGTATTCCGTGAGTTCTTCAATTCGATAAGAAACGACACAAAGCCCGATTTCGACGTTTATTTTGCCACAACGATGGCATCCGTTGCTATACTCGGACACAGAAGCCTGCTTGAGCGAGGCGTGCCCTACGACGTTCCGGATTTCCGCAAGGAGGAGGACAGAGTGCTTTACGAGAACGATCACGTCTCTCCCTTCTACGGCCAGGACGGAAGCGAGCCTACCGTTCAGTGCTGCTCGCACCCCGAATACAGACCGTCGGACGTTCAGCTTGAGAAATACAGAAAAATCATCAACAAGGAAATATAAAAATTTACGGTCTGTCACACGGCAGGCCGTAACTCACACGAAAGAAAAAAGAAAGGATGACGATATGTTAGGAGCGATTATCGGAGATCTCGTCGGCTCTCCCTATGAATTCAACTCACCCAAAACAAAGCATTTTTCCCTTTTTCGATCTGACTGCGAGCCGACCGACGACAGCCTTATGACGATTGCGGTCGGATGTGCCTGCGTTCATTCGGTAACGGCGCTTGAATTCAGCTTCAAGACCGCGCTTTGCAAATATATGCGCGAGATAGGCAGGCTCTACCCAAACGTTGGCTACGGAAATTACTTTTACGATTGGCTTATGGATGATAACGCAGGTCCCTACGGAAGCATCGGAAACGGCTCTGCAATGCGTGTTTCACCGATCGGCTGGGCGTTCGATACGCTTGAAGAGACAGAGCGCGTTGCAAAATGGAGCGCAGAGGTCACGCACGATTCGGATCAGGGTATCCGCGGTGCGCAGGCGATTGCCGCCGCCGTATTTCTCGCAAGAACGGGAAGCAGTAAGGACGAGATACGTGACTATATCGAATCTAAATACTACGATCTTAATTTTACAATAGACGAGATACGCCCCACCTACGTATCGGACGTGACCTGTGACGGAAGCGTTCCGCAGGCGATAGTCGCTTTCCTTGATTCAACCGATTTCGAGGATGCGATAAGAAACGCAATGTCTCTTGGCGGTGACTGTGACACGCAGTCCTGCATGGCGGGCGCGATCGCAGAGGCTTTCTACGGTATTCCCGAGGACATTCAGGAAAAGACGTTCGAGTTGCTTGACGAAACCATAACCGATTACTATCTCGATTATTCCGACGAGCTTTATATGAGGGCGATCTAAGGTATATACAAAGCACAAAGAGCGAATTTGACCGCTTACTGCACCATAATTTCTCGGGTAACGCGCATTGGCAAATGCGGTAGCTCTTGCCCATTTAACTGCCATAAACGTCACAGCTGCAAATATTTTCACGCTCTTAACGCAGTACGCACACCACTCGCGTTCTCCAAAAAGAATAAGGACCGTTCCGATATGCTCGGTACGGTCCTTAAGTTATTTCATTTGCGTTACGTCAATCGCACTCCTGACATGCCTCACAGTCCTCGCAGTATTCGTTTATGCAGTCGAATATGTGAACGGTCGTCTGACCTATGCAGGATTCGTCAAGCTTTGCGGCGTTCTCTGCGGAACGGCAGGAATCACAATCCACCCAGCCGGTGCAGAACCAAAAGCAATCAAAACACGCTTTATCCGTACAATCGATACATTCATTTCCACAATCAAAGCAAGTAGACGGCGATAGACATCCGAAGCAGATGCAGTACCAGCAGTCCTCCTCCGTAAATCGACACGATGAAAGAATAAGCGCAAGAAGAAGCACCGCAATCAAAGGGATCATGATTTTTTTGCTGAAAAGCTTTGCCAAGAATCTATCGAATTTCATATTATCACCTCAAATCCTTTCAAGGATCTCCTTCTTTTTCTTTTCGTATTCCTCCTCGGTGATTACGCCATCCTTATATAGCGAATGAAGCTCGCGGAGAAGGCGTGTATCATCCGTTTCGTCAAGGTGAACTATCGGAAGAGCATCTGAAGCCTTTTGCATAAGAAGACGCTTTTCATGAAAACGCTTAAAGCAGATGCCGCGCATTTCGAGGAAGAGACATACGCCAAACAGGACGAGAATTACCGCCAAAAGCTGTGACGGGGTTATAAATCCGCCCACCGAACCACGATCGTCGCCCCTGTAGAATTCGGCAAAAAATCGAAAAATACCGTATCCCACCGAATAGATCGAAAGCGAATATTTTTTCGCCCCTTTTGGCAGGAGCATCATGCAAGCAAACAGAATAAGTTCAAACGCTGCCTCAAAGAGCGGTATCGGCAAAACGGGAAGGCTTCCCGTTCCCTCCGCATTCGGATAAAGCTTTGCGGCGTGGCTTTCCTCGGGATAAACAACAGCCAAAGGTGAATCGCTCACTCTGCCGTAGCAGCAGCCGCCGAGGAAGCATCCGATTCTTCCGAAGGCATGTCCGAGAGCCATTCCCGGCATGAGCATGGAAAGCGTTTCCGTCTCATAGCCGCGCTTTTTGGGAACAAGAAGGCGACAAAGCACCAAAAATGTTGCGATCGCACCGCAAGCACCGCCAAGCCACGTGATACCGCCAAGCGTAAGTCTTCCCTCCTCGATCGAATGGAAGAGCGAATTGAAAAGGAACGCAAATACACCAAGTCCGATAACCGAAAGGATGAGAACGAACAAAAGGCGGTTATAGGTAACTCTATCTTCCCGATAGAGCGAGCGAAAGGCGATGAAGAAAAGCGCAGTAAATGCCGTAAGACCCAATATAAGCATCAAAAAATAGCTCGGTATATGTAAGCCGAAAAAATGAATTGACCGAAGCATCTCACACCTCCTCCGATACCTTCATTTGCTTTAGGCATATAATAATTATACTACCGATAAGCGGATTTGTCAAGAGAAAAATTGAAATTTGAAAAAAACATAAATATATCAGTGCCGAACCCCAATATCGGGAGTCGGCACTGCGAAAAAAATTGCAGAATATAAGATTATGAATATACGAACGAAAATTCAACCGTTCCGTCCGAGCAGGTAACGCCCTTTGCGGGAACCAAGGCACGCCAATTGCCT
>JBGVEZ010000255.1:0-4040 GCA_045120555.1 Eubacteriales bacterium | reverse complement strand
CCGCCCATAGCGATCTTAACTCTTTCACCGAGTATAGCTCTTTCTTTATATACGCAGCAACGCATAGTAGCTTCCTTACCGGGAGCGAGCTTTCCGGGAATGTCCATAACGTTCTCGAGAAGCTTATCGTCCCACGCAAGTCTTGCGACCTCGCGGAGGACCTTATACTTAAGGTGCTGGACCTTGGTGTCAAACTTTCTCATTTTCATATACCTCAGAACTTTACGTTCTTAATTACAGCCTTAAGGGCCTCTGCGGAGTCGTACATCTTCTTAAGCTCCTCATCGGTGAGGTTTTGCGTGATGATGGAACGGACACCGGTGTGGTCAACGAGTGACAGAGAGCTGAGACATACGTCCTTGATTCCGTACTCACCCTCGTGAAGAGATGAAACGGTCATCGCGGTCTCCGCGCTTCCGCTGAGGGACTTTACGATGTGAGTCGAGGTCATACCTATACCGTAAACGGTACAGCCCTTTCTCGAAATGATCTTTCCGCCCGACTTTCTAACATAGGTCTCAACGTCCTCTCTCTTATACTCGTTGGGAAGATTGTAAGCGGATGCTATCGACGAGTTGAACTCGTTAAGAGGAACACCCGCGATGGTAGCGGTAGACCACGCAACGAAGGAGGTATCTCCGTGCTCACCAAGCACGTTTGCGTGAACCTGCTGCTTGTTTACGTTGTATATCTCCGCAAGGCGTGTGCGAAGACGGATGGTGTCAAGCACCGTACCCGTACCGAACACCTGGCTCTTCGGAAGACCGGTATACTTAAGGAACGCATAGGTCAGAATATCAACGGGGTTCGCAACGAGGATGTATATAGCATTGGGTGCCGCCTTTACGATCTCGGAGGATATCTGCTTGATGATACCTACGTTGGTCTGCACAAGCTCAAGTCTTGACTGACCGGGCTTTCTTCCGATACCCGAGGTAATGATAACTACGTCGGAGTCGACCGCATCCGCGTAAGTACCGGCATAGATATCACAGTTGTCGATAAAGGGGGTAGCCTGCTTTATGTCAAGCGCCTCGCCGAGTGCCTTATCGGTGTTAACGTCGATAAGAACTACCTCGGATGCCGCGCCGCGGGTAAGAAGCGCAAACGCCGTGGTTGCACCAACCGCACCTGCGCCTATAATTGTAACTTTCTTCTGCATTTCAATTCTCCTAATTAAAAATAACTGACTTTTATGCGTTTTCCCATCTTCTTAAGACAGCTCGAAAGCTCCTCAACAAGATTCATTTTTATGTTAAAGTTAATGGGAAGATCGGGGTTCTGGTGAGCGGGGTTTACCGCCCTGCCTACGTAGAAATTAATATCCGTCGCTTCCTCAAAGAGAAGGCGGCTGATCAAGGACGCACCGTCCTTTTTAAAGTTCCACTGCTCGTAGAGCGCGTTATCCCCGAGATAATCCTTTGCAAACTCGATGACCTTATTCATCGTGATAACACCCTCGGTAACGAGGTCGACGCCCTCGATATAGGCGATCGGCGGAACGTCACTGCGTTCAAAATTGAGGCTCGCCTTAACCGTCTTGCCGAGGAACTTCGCCGCAATAGATGAGGTCGTGCCTCCGCACACGATGTGCTTTCCCTCTTTCGAGAAGAAAAGAGACATCATACGGTTTGCATCGTCGCGGTTTGAGGGAGGACCGAAGAGTATGTTCATCGGCTCTCTCTTTCTGATCTTGACAACGCACGCCGTCGTATCGTCGCCGGGCTTATGACCGTAAAGCTTGTCGCACTCGTCGACGAGCATCGTGGAGAGGTTCTTTGCGGTATATCCGCCCGCAACAAGCGCCTGCATATACGCCGCGATCTCTTCCCTCTTCCAGCCGAAGTTGTATCTTCCGCCAAGACCTGCGTGGGGACAGCCGTCGCTCATCGCGATAAATACGTCGTCCTCCTGCAGCTTGATGGTGGATTTATAGATCTTCTTGCCGCCGATATTCATTTGCGTCTTGGGATAATCGTAATTCTCAAAATTTCTTATGATTATAACGTGCGGATTATCGTACTGAATTATCTCGGCGATCTCGTTGTTGAAAAGATGAATAATGGTAAAGGTGGAATACGCCACACCGCGGAGCGAGCATACGGGAAGCGTAGCGGCTATCGTCGAAACGCACTCCTCGATGGGAAGCCCCGCCGAGAGCATTGTGGAAATGATCTTTGATGTCAGGGTGGAAAGAATACTTGCCTTAACACCCGAGCCAAGACCGTCCGCAAGCACGATAACGGTGGAATTTTCTCCGTTTTCAACGATATCTACGTGGTCGCCGCAAAGCTCCTCGCCGACGTGATTGATGCTTTTATAGCCTATATCTGCACACAAATCATTCATCGCCGATAGACTCCTTTAGCTTTGTGAGAGCGATCTTCGTCTCTGCCGCGGTCTCACCGAGAAGGGATGCGATCTCCTGAACGATCCTCATCTGCTTCTCAACGACCTTGTCGGCAACCTCGACAGTCTGTCTGCTGATGCTCTCCTTCTTCTCCTGCGCCTCAACCTCATCGGTAACGTCACGCATAATGCCGATGAGCATACGGGAGTCGGTATCGTAGACGATGGTCTGCTCTACGTACTTCTTGTACTCGGCAAGATATGTTCTTCTGTTTCGGATGCTTCTGCCGCTCGACTTTACCTGCGAGAAGAGGGTGGGGTCGAGAATACGGATAACAGGCTCACCGAGAACGTCGGATGCCGCGCGGATATTCATTATCTTACGCGCCGCGTTGTTTATCTCTTGAACCTCGAGATTCTCGTTAAGCACGAGAAGTCCGTTGGGGGTATTCTTTACAATAGTATCGGAGAAGCTCTCCGCCTTGTCCTTAAGGAAGGGCAGACACATGGATATCTCCGCCTTGCCTTGAATTACCGCGATAGCCTTGTCGCGGCAGGAATTGTATCCGCAGGTGCCGCAGTTAAGCTCGTCGGAGGGCTTGAACTTGCCCATCTGACGGAGAACAGACATGATCTCACTCTCGCTCGGTGTCGCGAGCTTATGCTCTATCGCGGAGAAATTCTTCTTAAGGAGCGCCGCCTCGGGCTGCTCAACGTCGAAATCGCGCTCACCCGCATACTTTGCAACCTTGAGATAGTCGCTTACGATAGGCTTCTTTGCTCTGGTCATAACGGGACCGTTGATGCAGCTTCCGATACAAGCCGACATCTCGATAAAGCACTTATGCACCTTTCCGTCCGCGATATCCTTAAGAGCTGTCATACAGTTTTCAACACCGTCGATCGCGAGTTAGGTATAGCCGGGAGCATTCTGTGCCATTGTCTTAAGCACGCCGCCCGTCGTCGGGAAGAAGCGCGCACGGCTCTTCTCATCCGTATCAAGCTCTGCCTCAAGCTTAACACACTCATCGTCGAGCATCTTATTAAGCTCCTCGAAGGTAAGCACCGCGTCGGTGATGCCCTCATAATAATCTGCCTCGTCCTTCTTCGCAACGCAAGGACCTATGAATACGGTCTTTGCGCCGGGCATTCTCCTCTTGATATCACTGCAGTGCGCCTGCATCGGCGACATAACGTCGGCAAGATACTCCAAGCACTCGGGATATCTCTTCTGTATAAGCAGATTTATGGAATGACAGCAGGAGGTGATTATAACGTCTCTTTCCTCCTCGTTTATCATTCTCTCGTATTCATTTTTAACGATCGTCGCGCCGATAGCCGTTTCCTCAACGTCCAAGAAGCCGAGCTTCTTGAGTGCGCGGCGCATCGATTCAATACCTACTCCCTCGTAGTTTGCGATGAAGGAGGGGGCAAGGCTGACTACTACGGGGTCGCCCGACTGTATCAGAACTCTTACCTTCTCTATTCCGTCGGCGATCTCCTTTGCATTCTGGGGGCACTGCACAACGCAGTTACCGCAAAGAATACATTCGTTGCCGATAATATGTGCCTGATTTCCCGAGAAGCGGATTGCCTTTACGGGACACTTTCTTACACAGCGGAAGCAGGACTTGCAATTTGATTTTTTAAGAGTCAAACAATTTGCCATAGCTATTACTTCCTTTCGCTCT
>JBGVEZ010000254.1:0-3974 GCA_045120555.1 Eubacteriales bacterium | reverse complement strand
AAACGTATCAATAAAAGGGCAAGGTTCAGCAAAATTAGGCACACTTAATCTGGTTGAAGGTTGATAAATGCAATTTTCAAGATGAGCGGTTATGCCTGTAGAAAAATCCACAATATCATAATCTGTTTTCCAAACCAATTTCTCACTGTTTTTTAGTTTTGCATATAAAGCATCAAAGGTGCAGAGAAAATCGTTTGGATTGCTTTCTGTGTAGTTTTTTCGAACACCTGTATTCATAACAACGTGATGAAAGTCTTTTAGAATAGACCGAAGCTCGTCAGGGGTTACGATGAAATGAATCTTTTTCTTGGATAGTTCATAGTATTGCATTTGTTCACCGCCTTTCTTGGTTTCATTATATCACAAATCCGATATTTTTTCAAGTGAAATATTCGACTTGCGCCGAATGTGAAATAATTTCCTTGCGGAAATTGTGAAATATCTCCCGCCGCCTACGGCTTTGGTCGATGTGAAATAAAATTTGCCCACATTCGCGCCAGCGAATATTTCACATTTGCGGAGCAAATATTTCACAGCGAAGCTATTTCACTTGCCCGAAGGGCAAATTTCACTGAAAAAAGCCAAGTCTTACGACTTGGCTTTTTTCTTGGCAGGGGCAGAAGGACTTGAACCCACGACACCCAGTTTTGGAGACTGGTGTTCTACCGACTGAACTATACCCCTAAGCACAGATAATATTATACCATAAATCGAGAAAAAATGCAATACAAAATAATTACAAATAATTCATCTGCAAAACGCGATTTGATTGTCACTTTTCACAAAAACAATGATATCGGCTTGTTTTTCCGAAAATTCACAAATTACGATGAGTAAAACGGTAGCGTTTTACGAATATACATATAGAGAGCGGTCAGTTTGTTTCAAAACTGTAAATTATGGTTAGATTTCGGGCAAAATAACGATTTTGCACTTGAAAAATAATACAATCTATGGTATAATTAAAGGTAGAAACTAATTGTTACGTTGTGTATTTCGATTTTTGACGTAATACTTGACGTGTGATCAAGCCGAAAGGAATATAAGATGAAAGAATTCAACAAAACAGCCATCATAATCGGAGCGGGACCTGCAGGACTTACTGCGGCTTACTGTCTCTTAAAGGAAACAGACATAAAGCCCATCATTCTTGAAGAAAGCGAGTTCATCGGCGGTATTTCAAGAACCGCTACCCACAACGGCAACAGAATGGATATCGGTGGGCACAGATTCTTCTCCAAGAATGAGGAGGTCAACGCTCTTTGGAACGAGCTTATGCCGGTTCAGGGAAAGCCCTCCATCGATGACAAGATCCTCGGAGTTGAAAAGCCTCTCGTCGAGAACGGCCCCGACCCCGAGACAGAAGAGGTCGTTATGCTTCTCCGAAACAGAATTTCGAGAATCTTCTTCCTCCGCAAGTTCTTCGATTATCCGATAAGCATCAAGGCATCTACGTTTATAAACATGGGCTTCGTTAATACAATGAAGGCCGGCTTCGGTTACCTTAAGAGCTCTATAGTAAAGCTCCCCGAGGACAACCTTGCAAACTTCTACATCAACCGCTTCGGTAAGCCTCTTTATGAAATGTTCTTTGAGGATTATACCGAAAAGCTTTGGGGCGTTAATCCGAAGTATCTATCAGCAGATTGGGGCGCACAGCGTGTTAAAGGTCTTTCTCTTTGGAAGGCCGTTGCCAACGCAGTAACCAAGCCCTTCAAGTCAAAGGACAAGGTTGAAACATCTCTCATCGAGCAGTACTACTATCCCAAGAAGGGTCCGGGTCAGCTTTGGGAGCTTCTTGCTGAAAAGGTAGTTGAGATGGGCGCAGAGCTTCATATGAACTGCAAGGCGGAGTCCTTTGAGCTTTCCGAGGACGGCAAATCAGTAAAGAAGGTATTCTGCTCCTGCAAGGACGGCAATACCACTTACGAGGGCGACGTATTCTTCTCTACCATGCCCGTCAAGGATCTTGTAAGCGGAATGGGCGACAGAGTCCCCGCAGACGTACATGACGTTGCAGTTGCACTTCCCTACCGTGATTTCATAACCGTCGGTCTTCTCGTTGACAAGCTCAAGCTTCAGAATAACACCAAGGTTAAGACACTTACCGGTGACGTTCCGGACTGTTGGATATACATTCAGGAAAGAGACGTTAAGATCGGAAGACTTCAGCTCTTCAACAACTGGTCTCCCTATATGGTAAGCGATCCTCAGAAGTATATGTGGATCGGACTTGAGTATTTCTGCTCTGAGGGTGACGAGATGTGGAACATGGCGGACAAGGATTTCATTGATTTTGCTATCTCCGAGCTTGAAAAGATCGACGTTCTCGAACCGGGCGTTGTAAGAGACAGCGTCAGAATCAAGGTCAAGAAAGCATATCCTGCATATTTCGGTGCGTATACTGAATTTGATAAGGTAAGAAATTATCTCGACGGTATCGAAAATCTCTGGTGCATCGGACGTAACGGTCAGCACAGATACAACAACATGGACCACTCCATGCTTACAGCCGTTGAAGCGGTAAGAGCTATCAAGGAAGGTTCTACAGACAAAAAGAACGTCTGGAACGTTAATACAGAAAAAGAATATCACGAAGAAAAGAAAGCAAACTGATTTTCGTGTATCGGAAAGGTATGATTAAGCAGTGAATAACTCTAAAATTGAACCTGCCGTAAATAATTTGGTAAGGGACGGCAAAGCCGTCCCTTACTATTTGAACGACGGTGTAATTCGGACAATCGTCCTGCTGATTACAGTTCTCTGTTGCATTCTTACCGCGACGTCTTATTATGAGTCATTCGGCGGTGCAGAGCCCATAGAGTATCCTTTACAGGGTAGTATAACGCAGTATGATCCATACGTCCAACAATTCGACGCCTTTATGAAGGGACAGCTGCACTTCGACTACGAACCGAGCGAGGACTTTTTGGCAATAGAAAACCCGTACGATCCCGGACAGAGAGATAACGTATATTATCTGTACGACAGAGCGTATTTTGAAGGAAAGTATTACTCCTACTTTGGTGCTGCGCCTATCATCGTTTATATGATGCCGTACTACTTTATTCACGGAGCGCTTCCGTCTGCAACGCAGATACAGCTCGTTTTCATGACGTTGTTTTCTGTGTTTATGCCTATGCTGATATATACTATAGGTGAAAAGCTCTATAAAAAGCTGCATCCGTTCATGCTCGCTCTTATCTCTTACACGGCGTTTATATCATCACTTCAACTGTTTTTAGCACGCGGAAGAACGCCCTTTTACTACATCGCTGCGACCTCAGCGATGGCATTTCTTTCGGCGTTCGGATATTTCTTTTTCAAGGGTGTTTTCTCGAAAAATACCAAAAAGGCATGCATCATGTACGGTATTGCCGGACTTGCATTTGCGCTTTGCTTCCATTCACGTGTAAACGTTGCATTCGGAGCCGCTTTTATCGTCGTTCCGGTAGTTATATTCGGTATCATATTAAAGAAACGAGAAGCATACGTTCCTGCAGATGATGAAGAAGTCACCTTCTTCAAAGCGTACAGATGCAAGGACATTATACTTGAGCTTTGCTCGTTGGCATCGTTTGTTGTTATCGGCTTTATAATTGCATTCATGTATAATAAAGCACGCTTTGGAAGTATTTTGGATTTTGGGTCAACGTATCAGCTCACGATTGCCGAGGTTTCAAAATACAAGCTTGACGTAAAAGAATTCGGAAATTCAATATTCCACTACTTTTTGGCGCCGCTTCGCGAAATTGAAGAAACGGGTGAGATCACGTTCGGTTACTGGAAAATTGCAAATCTTGACCGCTACATTTATATTGATGCACATTTTGGAATCCTGTCCGTTCCGTTCGCACTTCTCGGACTTCTTATGCCTTTCATCGCAGGGGATAAGAAAAAAAGTGTCTTCTTACGCACTACTCTTATATGCGCGATGATCGGATGCGTTGTTATGGGATGGTTCGATTACTGTC
>JBGVEZ010000253.1:0-9556 GCA_045120555.1 Eubacteriales bacterium | reverse complement strand
TTCCTGTATTGAACCATATAGTCAAGTAATGTTCCATCTCGGATACGAGTTTGATGAAAATGATGTACATGATGTGAAGTTATTGTGTGAGACATTTCATATCGAAGTTCCAAATGAGTATAGATAACGACAAATTCCAATTTATCGGGGAGTTTCACTTGAAAGAATATGCCACGGTTCGCCGTGGCTTTTTCTTTGTCTTCAGCAGCTCAGTATTTGGTTTTCGATAGTTCGGATCTGTCCAATGAAAGGAATGAGCCTTTTCGTATATACTGTTTGCAGCACTTTCATACCGATGTGGTGGTTCAAATCTATCCAAACGGAAAATCCATCTTTTTCGGATTGACATTGCTTTTGGCAGATGGAGTAGTGTGGTAGTTCAAATCTGTCCAAAATGCAGTTGCATCTACGGCTTTGTAAATAAATTTTGAACTGGTAGGCTTTTGGAAACTCTCCGCAAACTGTGTGGCGGTTCGAATCTGTCCACAGTTTTGCTTCTGTGGGGAATCTATATCAAAAAATGCATTTCGCTGGTTCGAATCTGTCTACAGACCCGAAATGCCCGAAATGCATCTACAAAATTCTGAAAAACTTTAGAGTCGAAAAAAGCGGAGAAATCTCTCGAAAACTCCGCTTTACTCGTTTTTTCGTGCCTGCATCTAAATCAGACTCTCATCATGGCTGGGGTGGCCGGATTCGGACCGACGAATGCCAGAGTCAAAGTCTGGTGCCTTACCGCTTGGCTACACCCCAATATTCAGTTATATAATATTATACCACATTTCACAACCTTTGTCAATAGGAAAAAGGAAAAATGGCGACGTTTCTGCCGCCATTTTCTGTAAGGAAGATATTTGCTTTGGGTGATCCCCCGACGTCATGTCACTGCCGAGGGATCGAAGAGAAAGGAAAAATGAAGAAAAATTGCTTTGCGTGCCGCGGCACTCTGACCGCTGCTCATACGGATGGGCGCCGCATCGGCATCGCTCCTTTGGCAAGGCTTCTTTTGAGGGCGACGGCTTTGGTTCTCTCTATCCGTCCGCCGCCTCTCTTACCTTGCATATATATTATACAAGATCTGCTTGAATTTTTATTGACCGTAAAATGAATTTGTAGGAAAGCTTCTTGAACTTTTGTACACTTAATTTGTGGTTTTGCGTTGACAAATGTGACGGAATGTGATATAATATAGAAAAAGGAGGTGAAGAACAGTGACAAATGACTTGATAATTTTACCCGATGCAAGCCTGCCGTATCCAAGAATCTGTGCCCACCGCGGGCTCCACGTATCTGCCCCCGAAAACTCCCTGCCTGCGTTCGGTGCGGCGATCGCCCTCGGTGCGGACGAAATAGAGCTTGACGTCCTGCCGACAAAAGATGGCGTTCTTATCTCGATGCACGACAGAAAGCTTGAAAGAATATCCGACGGCGAGGGAATGGAATACGAATACACCTACGATGAGCTTATGCGGCTCGACTTTGGCTCGAAATTCTCAGAGGACTACCGCGGACTTTGCGTCCTGCGCTTTTCGGACGTTCTATCAAAGCTCGGAAGAAGTGTTATAATGAATATACATATGAAAATGTGGGACGTTGCGATCGGTGAGCCCGACTACGAAAAGGTCGCTGCCCTCATTCGCAAATATTCCTGCGAGCACCACTCTTATGTCACCTCGATAAGCCTTGAGCATCTTGCAAATTTTAAAAGGATAGCGCCCGAGATCGCCCGTTGCTATGCGTTCAACTGCATTAAAAGCGATTCCATAAGCTGCATTGATACCTGTGCGGAAATGGGCATCGAAAAGATACAGATCAGCGATCCTACCCGCGAGATCATCGCCTACGCTCATTCAAAGGGCATCGTCTGCAATATCTATCATGCCGAAAAGCCCGAAAAAGCGGCAAAGCTGCTCGATATGGGTGCGGATACGATCCTGACAAACAATATGTTAAGAATCATGCCCGCCTTCGAAAACCGTACTGCCTACAGAAAATGCTTAAAGGAGACATCCCACAATGAATAACAGCACAAACGACGACCACGGCTGCTACGTGGTGAGACTGTCCCGAATATTTGCTCTCACGCGAGCTGCCGCTATTCTGATCCTCTGCCTGGCTGTTATCTACGTTGCCGCCGTTATCCTATCATTCGTTACCGACCTCATTCCTGAAGGAACACCCCATCTGGGTTTTGTGTTGGGTATTGCCCTTCTTATTTCGTATCTCAAAACCTTCCCCCGTTTAATGGAAGTCACGCCCGGAAGTCTCAAGGTCGAAACGCATGTCGGATTTTACTATCATCTCACTCGCAGAAGGGTGTTCGGCACACTTTCGGACTATGATAGGCAGATGACCGTTTACAATATAACCTCAATTCAGTATCTGCAAACTCCGCTCGAGCGATTTTTCAATGTAGGACGAGTGTATGCAGAGGGCGACATACTCATGATACAAGGTGATTACAGAAACGTTTATGAGGGCAGCCTCACCGTCTGCGGCGTCAAGGACTTCGTTAATACGTCCGCATGGATGAAGGGCTTTATGAAGCTTACGGATGAATGCTGATTTAATTTTCAAAACAGCCTTGACAAAATGTCGAAAATATGATATAATATATATGCTAAATAAATCTGCGTTTGCAGCGTTGATGTAATACGCCCGTATGACTGACGGAATTTGCGGAGCACCGCAAGGGAATACGAGCGTTAGGGTCTCCTTGAGATCTCTTGCCGACCGTCTGGGCAAATCGGGCTTTTTGTGCCGATTTGTCCTTTTTTGCTTTTCGGGATCATGCTGCGATAATAAGGAGGAAATAAAATGGAACACACAAATTGGAATGGCTTTAATGGTGGCATTTGGCAGAACGAAATCAACGTTCGCGATTTCATTCAGAAAAACTACAAGGCCTATGACGGAGACAGCAGCTTTCTTGCAGGAGCGACACCCCGTACCGAGGCACTCATGAAGAAGCTTCAGGCTCTTTTTACAATTGAAAGACAGTTCGGCGGCGTGCTTGACATCGACACGTCCACCGTTTCCTCGCTTACGAGCTTTGCACCCGGCTACCTTGACAAGGAGAACGAGATAATCGTCGGACTTCAGACCAACCGCCCGCTCAAGAGGGGCGTCAACCCCTTCGGCGGCATGAGAATGGTTCGTCAGGCGTGTGAGGCATACGGCTACAAGCTGAGCCCCAAGGTTGAGGAGGAGTTCAAATTCCGCACAACACATAACGACGGTGTTTTCCGCGCGTACACAGACGAAATGAGAAAGGCGCGCAAATGCCACGTTATTACCGGTCTTCCCGACGCTTACGGCAGAGGACGTATCATCGGTGACTACCGCCGTGTTGCTCTTTACGGCGTTGACAAGCTTATCGCTGAGAAGAAAAAGGATAAGGCAGCTATCGGCGAGGGAACGTTTGACACAGACAGCGTTCGTCTCACAGAGGAGCTTTTCCAGCAGATCACATTCCTCGGCTACATGAAGGAAATGGCACAGATGTACGGGTTTGACATCGGTCAGCCTGCCGCAAACGCACGCGAGGCGATCCAGTGGACCTATTTTGCATATCTTGCCGCAATCAAGGAGCAGAACGGTGCCGCAATGTCTCTCGGCAGGGTAAGCACCTTCTTTGACATATACATTGAGCGTGACATCGCAAACGGCATCCTCACCGAGGAGGGCGCACAGGAGCTTATGGACGATTTCGTTATGAAGCTTCGTATGGCACGCCACCTCCGCACGCCCGAATACAACGAGCTTTTCGGCGGTGATCCGATGTGGATAACCGAGGCTGTCGGCGGCATGGGCGAGGATGGAAGAACTCTCGTTACAAAGAGCAGCTTCCGTATGCTTAATACGCTTTACACTCTTGGATCGTCTCCCGAGCCGAACCTCACCGTTCTCTGGTCGGGCAAGCTTCCCGAGGGCTTTAAGAAATTCTGCGCAAAGGTTTCGGCGGATACCGACTCGATCCAGTATGAAAACGATGACGTTATGCGCCCGATCTACGGCGACGATTATGCAATCGCTTGCTGTGTTTCCGCAATGAAGGTCGGCAAGCAGATGCAGTTCTTCGGTGCGCGCTGTAACCTCGCAAAGCTGCTTCTGATCGCAATAAATGGCGGCTACGATACCACAAGCGCAATGCACATCGGACCTCAGATGCCCGTCCTTGACGGCGAAACGCTCGATTTCGACGAGGTCATGTCACGTATGCAGACATATATGGAATGGCTCAGCCACCTTTACGTCAACGCAATGAACGTTATCCACTATATGCATGATAAGTACGCATACGAAAAGACGCAGATGGCTCTCCACGATACCTCCGTTGACCGCTTCATGGCGTTCGGCATCGCAGGACTTTCGGTCGTTGCGGACTCGCTCAGTGCTATCAAATACGCATCCGTAAAGCCGATAAAGGACGATGACGGCTTCATCGTTGACTTTGAAACAGAGGGAGATTTCCCGAAATACGGTAACGACGATGACCGTGTAGACCTCATCGCAAAGGATATGGCTCACAGAATGATCGTTGAGCTTCGCAAGACTCCCGCATACCGCAATGCTGTGCACACCCTCTCCGTCCTTACCATCACCTCGAACGTTATGTACGGTAAGCACACCGGTGCAACCCCCGACGGCAGAAAGGCATCCGAGCCCTTCGCGCCCGGAGCAAACCCGATGCACAACCGTGAGGAGAACGGTGCGCTCGCGTCCCTCAACTCGGTCGCAAAGATCAGCTACGACGACTGCCGTGACGGTATCTCCAACACCTTCTCTATAACTCCCGAGGCACTCGGCAGAACGGAAGACGAACGTATAGACAACCTCGTCCACATCCTCGACGGATATTTCGCCAAGAACGCACACCACATAAACGTAAACGTCTTAAACCGTGAAACGCTTATGAAGGCGTACGAAAACCCCGAGGATTATCCGAACCTCACCATCCGTGTTTCCGGCTACGCTGTAAACTTCAACAAGCTCTCGCGCGAGCAGCAGAAAGAGGTCATCAGCCGTACCTTCCACGAATCCATATGATGAAAAATAACACAAAGGGGCGCGTTCACTCGTTCCAGAGCCTTGGAACGTTGGACGGCCCCGGCGTCCGCTTTGTTGTATTTTTGTCCGGCTGTAATCTCCGTTGCGGCTGCTGCCATAACCCCGATACGTGGGAGATTGGCGCAGGTACCGAATATACCGCAGAGGATATTCTCAGGCGTGTTGTCCGTTACCGTGAATATTACGGCAGGGAGGGCGGTATTACCGTTTCGGGCGGCGAGCCGTTACTTCAGGCGGATTTTGTCCGTGAGCTGTTCACGCTGTGCAAGCAAAACGGCATCAACACCTGCCTTGACACCTCCGGAAGCATTATAAACGATTCCGCACTCGCCCTTCTTGACGTCTGCGACCGTGTTTTGCTCGATATAAAGTACACAAACGATGCCGATTATAAAAATTACGTCGGCTGCTCTATCGAAAAGCCGCTCCGATTTCTTGATATCCTTTCAGAAAGAAATATCCCCACCACCGTCCGTCAGGTTACGATCCCGACGCTTAACGATAATGAGGATAATATTCTTTTGCTGAAGGAAATAGTGAAAGCCCACCCGAACGTCGATAAAATTGAGCTTCTGCCGTTCCGCAAGATATGTCAGGTCAAATACGATAAAATGAATATCCCCTTCCGCTTCGGTCACCTCCCCGAGCCGACACGCGAAAAAATGGAGGAGCTTTCAAAAATATTACAATAAAAACGGCATCCTTTGCCGTTTTTTTATTAAAATGGTATTGACAAATTTCTGTTTTATGATATAATAATGTTGAAGAGGCATAACGGTCTTGTTAAATAGCAAGTAAATGCGCAAATGGAAACAAAAATGCAAAAATAATTCTTGAGAGGGAAAAGCTTTATGAGAAGATACATAACGCTACCGAATATTATCTACTTTATTCTGACCTGCTTTGTTATCAACAGCTTTACGCTTGTGAAGGCTTTTCCGCTTTCGCTCGTGCTGATAATTCCGCTTTTTATAGTGCTGAATATCATCCCCGGCATGAAGCCGAAGGGAACGAAAAAGCTCCGCATAAGGCTGTGCAACCACGGAACCGTACTGCTCGGTATTTTCGCCTTTTCGCTTATTCCGTCGCTGATATGGCATATAACGTTGGCGTTTTTCCTGCTTCCGCATTCCTACCTCGACCTTATATTCAGCCTCCTCTTTTGTATCGTCCTTTCAGCCTTCATATTTTGGAACGGTATAATCTGCGTTTACTGCACCTCGGTGCAAATGGGCATAAAATGGCGTTTGGTCGGCGCGATTTGCGGTATGATACCGATAGCGAATCTCGTTATCCTAACAAAAATTATACGGATTACTGCGGAGGAGATCGAATTTGAGATAGAAAAGGAAGCGGTAACCTCAGATCCCACACTTGCCTCGATCTGTAAAACGAAATATCCGATAGTCCTTGTTCACGGTATCTTCTTCCGCGACAATAAGATATTCAACTATTGGGGAAGAGTGCCGAATACCTTAAAGCTTCACGGAGCAACCATATTCTACGGAAACCACCAGTCCGCCCTGACCGTGAAGGAAAGCGCGAGAGAGCTTGCCGCAAGGATAAAGCTGATAGTCGAGCGCGAGGGCTGTGAGAAGGTCAATATCATCGCGCATTCAAAGGGCGGACTCGATTGCCGCTATGCAGTTTCCGAATTCGGTATGGGAGATTACGTTGCATCGCTTACAACGGTAAACTCACCGCACAGAGGCTGCCTCTTTGCCGAAAAGCTGCTTTATGCAATTCCCGATAAGGTAAAAAACAAGATAGCAAGCACGTATAACAACACCCTGCGAGCCCTCGGTGACGAAACGCCCGACTTCCTTGCCGCTGTCGGTGACCTTACCGCCAAAGCCTGCAAGGAGCGCAACGAAATGCTCAAATGGCAGGACGGTATCTATACCCAGAGCATCGGCTCGGTCATGGAGCATCCCCGAAAAGGCAGGTTTCCGCTCAATCTCTCCTACCGCTACGTCAAGAATTTCGACGGTGAAAACGACGGCCTTGTCGGTGAATCCTCCTTCGCATGGGGCGAAAAATATACACTCCTCCGCACAAACGGTAAGCGCGGCATCTCTCACGGAGATATGATAGACCTGAACCGCGAAAACATCAAGGGCTTCGACGTCCGCGCATTCTATACCGATCTTGTCTCCGACCTCCGCGAAAGAGGACTGTGAGGTCGATCTCCCCACACCGTAGGGGAGGAATTTACTTTCCCGCCAAATAAAAAACGTTGCAAAAAAACTCAGGGGCTGTCTCACTGAATAAGTGATAAAGCCCCCTTTATTGATTTATTTATTTCTCCACGTTCCGGGCATTATCGCAATAAGGAACGGATAGATCTCAAGTCTGCCGATCAGCATTGCGATCGAAAGCACGAACGTTGAAAGATCCGAGAAGCAATCAAAGCTACCCATGGGGCCTACAAGTCCGAAGCCGGGACCGATGTTGTTTATACATGCCGCCACAGCCGTGAAATTTGTCTCAAAATCGAACGAATCGAGACTTATGAGCAAGAACACACACGCAAAGGAAGCGGCGAACAGCGCGAAATATGAGGTTGCACCGTGGAGGGTGGAGCCTTCAAGAACCTTTCCCTCGTGCCGCATCGCCTTTCTTGCGCGCGGATGTACAGTCTTTATTATCTCACGCCACATCTGCTTAAAAAGGATCATCACGCGCGAGACCTTAAGTCCGCCGCCCGTTGAGCCTGCACATCCGCCGACGAACATCAGAAGTATAAGCACGGTTTTGGAAAAAGACGGCCACAGATTGAAATCGGTCGTGCTGTAGCCTGTGGTCGTGATGATAGACGCAACCTGAAACGCCGAGTGCTTTAAGGAATCAAGGAATCCGCCGTAGATCGGGAAAACGTTTGCGGTGATTATTGCCGTGCTTGCGAATACAATTCCGAGATAGCACCAAAGCTCACCGCTTGAAAGCGCAACCTTAGCCTTTTTTATGAGAATGAGGTAATAAAGGTTGAAGTTTATGCCGAAAAGTATCATAAAGACAGTTATAACCCATTGCAGATACGAGCTGTACGAGCCGATGCTGTCCGCCTTAATTCCGAATCCGCCCGTGCCTGCCGTGCCGAACGTGTGGATCAGGCTGTCAAAGAGACTCATTCCGCCGCAAAGGAGCAAAATAACCTGAATTACCGTCATTCCGACGTAGATGAGGTAGAGGATGGTTGCAGTTGAGCGGACCTTCGGAACAAGCTTTCCGACGATCGGACCGGGCATTTCCGCCTTCATGATGTATATCGAGCGGTCACAGAGGGACGGTATGATCGCCATTACGAATACAAGCACTCCCATACCGCCTATCCAATGCGTGAAGCTTCTCCAGAAGAGCATTGAGGGACGCATCGCCTCAACGTCAGTAAGTATTGATGCACCGGTGGTGGTAAAACCGCTAACCGTCTCAAAAAAGGCGTTGACGTATGACGGGATGTCTCCGCAAATAACGAAGGGGAGCGCACCTATCGCAGAGATCAGAAGCCACGAAAATGCGGTTATAACAAATCCCTCTTTTGAAAATATCAGCTTGTTTTCGGTCTTACAGGTAAGAGTCAGCGCATAGCCGAGCAGAAGCGATACTGCCATTGTAATGAGAATGGCAATATGACCGCCGTCCCGATATATAAACGAGACAATCAGCGGAGGCAGGAGCATAAGAGCCTCGAATTTGATTATCTTACCGATGATAAAAAAAGTATATCTTTTGTTCACGGTCTGCCTCCTATGCAAGCGCGTCCGTCAGATCGTACAGCTTATGCTCCGCCGTAAGAACAACAACGCGATCTCCGGGCATTATCATATCGCTACCGGACGGAATTATAGCGCGTCGTCCGCGGATTATACCCGCAATAAGCAGATTTTTCTTGAATTTCAAGTCCTTCAGCGGTATTTTTGTTAGCCCTGAAATCTCGGAAACCGAAAATTCGAGTGCCTCCGCCTTGCCGTCCATCAGCTTGTAAAGCGTTTCGATGTTGCTTCCGTCCGTGTTTTCAAGTGCGCGCGCAAATCCGAGAACCGTGCTTGAAGCCGCGTCCGAGGTTGATACTATCGTTTCAAGTCCGAGCCTTGCCGCCATGGGAATAAGCTCGTTTCGCTTAACGTTCGTTATAATTTTAGGAACGTTCACGGACGAAGCAAATATGGACGCAAGAATGTTCTCCTCGTCGTTCTTTGAAAGAGAAATGAATGCATCCGCATTCTTTATGCCCTCCTCAAGCAGCACGTCGCGGTGTGTGCCGTCTCCGTGTATTATAGTTGCGTCGGGAAGCTCCGCACTCAGCTCCTTGCACTTCTCCTCGTCCTTTTCTATGATGCGCACACAGGAGCTTCCTATCGTGGAGAGCATTTTTGCAAGGTAGTACGAGGTCTTACCGCCGCCGAGGATAATAATGCTTCTTGCGCGGCGCTTTGAAAGATTAAGCATGCGGAGAAGCTTGATCATTTCGGCGGGGGATGCGGTA
>JBGVEZ010000252.1:0-3014 GCA_045120555.1 Eubacteriales bacterium | reverse complement strand
GTCTTCACATGAGATCGCGTATCGCCGCAAAGCGTGGCACCACATTCTGCAAGCTCGATAAGCTCTCGGGAAAGCTCTTCGTCTGTTTTTTCCTTGTTAAATGAGTGGCGGTCTTTCGTATTTGAGGAAGGTTGGCTTATTCATGACTTGAATCCTCTTGGCATGGCATTTCTACCGCCGTCAATCATTATATTTTCACCGTTGATGAACTGTCCCTTGTCTGATGCGATGAAAAGGCAGAGATCAATTATCTCCTGCGGATCTGCCGCCCTGCCGAGCATCGTTTGCATTTTCGCCATTGCGGGCCTCGTGAGAACATTTGCTCCGACCGTATGATTGGAAAACATCTTTACATAATTATATCATAAAAAACACCGCTTGTCAACAACGTTTGCCCGAAAAAAAGAGGGGAGCAAGGATAGTTACCTCTATCTGCTCCCAAATATATCATTTCTTCTTTCCGCGGTGTCTGTAGTCGCTGTCAATTTCTTTTGACCAACTCGCATCAACGCTCTTGCATGCACGCACGTCGCAAATAACCTCGGCAACCGACCCGTAAAGAATGTGAGTTCCCAATTCATCGGCGTTATAATTCACCGCTCTGTCACTTGAAATGCCGTAATTTGCCGCCGTTTCAACCGCATCGATGTTTGCTCCTATAAAAAGGAATTCCCAGCCGTAGCGTTCCTTTTGGCGTTCGATCATCCTTTTCACCTCGTCAGCCTTATAGCGGTGGCTTGCGTTCTCCTGACCGTCCGTCGTTATTACGAACATCGTATGAGCGGGAACGTCCTCGGGACGTGCGTACTTGTGGATATTTCCGATGTGGTGGATCGCACCGCCTATGGCATCTATAAGTGCGGTACAGCCCCTTACCGTGTAATCACGGTCGGTCATCATCGGGACGTCACAAAGCCTTACGCGGTCGTGCAGGACCTCGCTTACGTCATCAAAAAGGACTGTGGACACGTAGCATTCGCCGTCCTGTGCCTTCTGCTTTTCGATCATTGAATTGAAGCCGCCGATGGTGTCCCTCTCAAGTCCGTACATGGATCCGCTTCTGTCAAGTATAAATACGAGTTCTGTTGTGTTGTTCTTCATTATAAAAAGCCTCTCTTTCGTTTTGGTATATTTGTTGTATATATTATACACCAAAGAAAGAGAGGTTTGGTCGCATGGCATGCGACAAATTATTTTTTAAGCTTTTCTGCCCACTCGGATTCCTTAAATCCGACAAGCACCGCATCCTCGCATATAAGCAGAGGACGCTTTACAAGCATTCCGTCAGTCAATAGAAGTGCAAGCATTTCGTCCTCGCTCATTTCGGGGAGCTTGCTCTTAAGCTCAAGCGACTTATATAGCAAGCCGCTTGTGTTAAAGAACCTTTTGAGTGGCAATCCACTTCTTTTATACCATTCTGTAAGCTCAGCGAGCGATGGGTTATCTGCTTTTATGTCACGAAGCTCGTATCCGACACCGTTAGCGTCAAGCCACGCCTTTGCCCTTTGGCAGGTAGTGCATTTCGGGTAACAAATAAATTTTATCATAGTATCACGCTCCAAGCAGGCTTTGATCAAAGGCGAAGAGTGCCTCGTTGATCTCGTAGATATTGTAGATTTCCTTATTGATGAAATATTCGATAATAACGTCGAACTTATTGCTGTGCGACAGAGCAAAGCCCGCCTTGCGAAGCATCTCCTCGGTTTCTTCAAGTGTCAGCTCGAGCGCAATTGCAAAAGCAATAACCGTCGGCTTACTCGGTCTGTAATGAACGTCACTGCGGATCTTTGAAAAGAGCTTTCGGTCAACGTTTGCGCGCTTGTAGCATTCGGCGTCGGTCATACCGCTCTCGTCGATCTTGCGAAGAAGCATCTGTGAAAAGCTTTCGTCAAGCTGCTTGAGCCTTTCTCCAAGCTCATCACCCATAACAGCGATCCCTCCACAGGAAATAGGCTCCTCGGGAATTGACATCGCCATACATCTCCGTGCGCTTTCGAGCGTGAAATCGACGTGTGCCTCAACGTAATTGTCGTCAATGTATTCTGAAATGTCCGAAAACAGCTTTTCTCCTATCGAAAAGGACGCACGGTCGAATATGACGAGATATACAGTCATTTCATTTTCAAGCAGGAAGGAACTGATAACGTCAACCGCCACCTTTAGTGCCTTGTCCTTCGGATATCCGTACGCTCCCGAGGAAATAAGCGGAAACGCAACCGATTCACATCCGATTTCAAGCGCAAGCGAAAGCGACTCTCGGTAGCAGGACTCAAGCAGCTCACGTTCGCCGTTGTTTCCACCGCGGTATATCGGTCCTACGGTGTGGATAACGTGCTTGCACGGCAGGTTATATCCGCCCGTGATCTTAGCCTGACCGACCTTATAGCCGCCAAGCGTTCGGCATTCGGCAAGCAATCCCCTGCCTGCGGCACGGTGTATTGCTCCGTCAACACCGCCACCTCCGAGCAGGGACGAGTTTGCGGCATTTACTATGGCGTCGACCGCCATTTTGGTTATATCGTTTCTTACTATCTTAAGCGGCATACTATCCCTCCGTTAATTTCTTTTTCGTATTTATTATAGCACACTTGCGGCTGAATGTCAATATATTTTAAAAATTTGCGACTTGTAACAAATTAGGACTTGCTATTTATTAAAGATTGTGATATAATATCATTGACACGAAGGAATAATCGCATTTCACAGAAAGGAACCGACAATGAAAGATCTGATAATAAGAAACGAAACGGAAAAAGACTACAGAGCAGTTGAGGAGCTTACACGCGAGGCGTTCTGGAACGTCTACAAGCCGGGCGCGGACGAGCATTACTACGTACACATGATGAGAAATCATCCCGATTTTATTCCCGAGCTTGCATTCGTGCTTGAGAAGGATGGTGAGATAATCGGCAATATCATGTACACGAAGGCGTGGCTTGAGGATGAGAACGGCGACAGGAAGGAGATACTTTCCTTTGGTCCGCTCTGCATTGCACCGAAATATCAGCGTCAGA
>JBGVEZ010000251.1:0-6876 GCA_045120555.1 Eubacteriales bacterium | reverse complement strand
CGGCGGATTCACCTAAACGCTTAAGTTCATCCTCGCTCAGTGGGATTTCAAGTATCTTTTCAACTCCGTCTTTGCCGACCAAACAGGGAAGACCGATGCACATATCACTAAGTCCGTATTCTCCGTTTACAGCTACCGATAAGGTGAGGATCGTCTTTTCGTCGCGTATGATAGCAGATACGATTCTTCTTACCGCATCCGCAATTGCATAATAGGTTGCTCCCTTGGCCTCGATTATTTTATATGCCGAATTTTTCACGTTTTCATATATTTCCTCGAGCTTTACCATGTCACAGTTGTGGTGATGGCATTTTTCGCAGAAGGAATCAAGATCGATTCCGGAAATGTTTGCGCTTGACCAGACGGCAAGCTCGCTGTCTCCGTGCTCTCCGATGATAAAAGCATGCACGTTTCTCGGATCTACCCCAAAATAACGTCCCATAAGATATTTGAGCCTTGCCGTATCGAGAACCGTTCCCGAGCCTATCACGCGGTTTTGTGATAGCCCTGATTGCTTAAGCGTTTCGTATGTGAGTATATCCACGGGGTTTGTTACAACGAGTATAGTGGCTTCGGTGTTGTATCTGACTATGCCGTCTACAATGCTCTTGAATATTTTCGTGTTTGCTTTGACAAGATCAAGGCGAGTCTGGCCGGGCTTCTGATTCGCGCCTGCCGCTATAATAATGATTCCGCAATCGCGAAGATCGCAATAATCGCCGGAAAAAATGTTTATCGGCGAAAAAAACGGCATGGAATGCAATAGATCGAGCGCTTCACCCTCGGCACGCTTTTTGTCAATATCTATCAGTACAAGCTCTGAAATAAGGCGACTTTGCATAAGTGTGTATGCAGTTGTTGCTCCAACGTTTCCGCAACCGATTATGGCGCATTTTTGATTGTTTTTCATATAATACCTCTCAAAAGGAAAATACCGGGCAGAAAACGCCCGGTATTATTATTCCTTTTTGTTCGGTGATTTATTCCAAAAAATCGGGGAATATGATTTTATTTTATCTCCCATTCAAGGCAACGCTCTACAGCCTTATGCCAATTCGCAAGGCGTTCCTCACGTCCTGTATCGTTGGGATCGGGCTTGAAGGTGTCAAATCTGCCCGCTATCTCGCGAAGGCTGTCCTTGCTTGCGTAAACTCCTGCACCGATTCCCGCAAGAAGAGCCGCGCCGAGTGCGGTCGTCTCAACGCACTGCGGACGCTGAATGGTGACGTTCGAGTTGTTTGCCTGAAGCTGCATAATGAGGTTATTTGCTGAAGCGCCACCGTCAACCTTGATTCCGACGATCTTGAGCCCCGTTTCCTGTTGCATAAGAGAAAGAATATCGTTTGTTTGGTAGGTCATTGAGTCGAGTACCGCACGTACGATGTGGGGAATTGTAGTTCCGCGTGTTATTCCCTGGAACGATGCTCTTGCGTACGGATCCCAATACGGTGCGGCAAGACCTACGAATGCAGGGACAAAGTAAACTCCGCCGGAGTCTGAAACCTTGTTTGCGATCTCCTCACTCTGGGCAGCAGTATCGAGTATTTGGAGCCCGTCGCGAAGCCATTGAACTGCGGCGCCGCAGATGAATGCCGATCCTTCAAGCATATAAGTTGTCGGCTCACCCTCAATTGTCCACGCAATTGAAGTAAGAAGTCCGTTTTCACTGAATACAGGTCTGCTTCCGGTATTCATAAGCATAAATCCGCCTGTTCCGTAGGTGTTTTTTACGTCTCCTGCTTTATGGCAAAGCTGACCGAAGAGCGCAGCCTGCTGGTCGCCTGCAACACCACTCAGAACTATAGGCTTTCCGAAAAGCTCGGGGGAGGTCGTTCCTATTTTGCCGCTTGACGGAACTATGGTCGGAAGCATACAAGCAGGGATGTTAAAGAACTTAAGAAGGTCATCATCCCATGTTCTCGTGTTTATGTTGAACAGCATCGTACGGCATGCGTTTGACATATCGGTTGCGTGGACCTTACCGCCCGTAAGGTTGTAAATGAGCCACGTGTCAACGGTACCGAAAAGAAGCTCGCCATTTTCAGCGCGCTCTCTTGCTCCCTCAACGTTATCAAGAATCCATTTCAGCTTTGTTGCGGAGAAATATGCATCGATGAGAAGACCTGTTTTCTTTCTGATAAATTCGCTGTGTCCGTCCGCCTTCAGCTTATCGCAGTATTCCGCTGTTCTGCGGCACTGCCATACGATCGCGTTGCAGATCGGCTTACCCGTTTCCTTTTCCCAGACTATTGTGGTTTCACGCTGGTTGGTGATACCGATGGAAACGATGTCGTCAATGCTTATGCCGGATTTTTCAAGAGCGTTGCGTGCTACCTTGTACTGGGAATTCCATATGTCCTCCGCCTTCTGCTCTACCCAACCCGTATGGGGGAAGTGAAGCGGATATTCGGCGGCATCTGATGCCACGGGAGTACCGTCAATATTGAAAATAATACATCTCGATCCGGTCGTACCCTGATCAAGGGACATAATATATTTATTCATCATTTTCTCCTTTATGGAAATATTAATAAACAAAAACGGGGCTTGTGCGCCCCGCTTGCAGAATTGACTGTCAGGTCATCTGATATCGACAGTAACCTTCTTTTTGCAACCGAAAGCAGCAGCTTTTACAACCGAGCGTATCGATTTTGCAATTTTACCATGTTTACCGATAACAAGACCCATATCATCCTGATGTACATTGAGGACGTAAACTATAGAGTCCTCGTTTTCGTTCACAGTGACAGTTACGAATTCGGGCTTATCCACGATATCCTTCGCAATGTCAACTATAAGCTTCTGTAAATCCATCGATTGTATGCCTTTCTTCTTGGTTAAACACTAACTTTTAATTAGTTAATGCCGCACTTCTTAAGAAGAACCTTGACTGTCTCTGTGGGCTGTGCGCCGTTAGCGATCCACTTGTTAGCCTTTTCTGCGTCGATCTTGATTTCAGAGGGCTCTGTTGTGGGGTTGTAGTAACCGATCTCTTCGATGAATCTGCCGTCACGGGGAGATCTGCTGTCTGCTACTACTACACGGTAAAAGGGAGCCTTCTTTGCGCCCATTCTTCTGAGTCTGATTTTAACTGCCATTTTTGTTTCCTCCAAAAAATGAAATAATAAATTTTTTTATAGTGTAATATATATTTTAATCCGTATGGAATTAAAACCGGTTAAAACGGAAAGCCTTTCTTTCCGAACATGCCGCCTCTCTTCTGCGGCTTTGTGAACTGCTTCATAAGCTTTTGTATCTGATCGAACTGCTTAAGAAGTCGGTTGACCTCTTCGACTGTTGTACCGCTTCCGGCAGCGATTCGCTTCTTTCGCGACGCGTTTATAATATCCGGATTGGTCTTTTCGGCGGGAGTCATTGATTTGATGATCGCTTCGGTTCTTCCGAGGGCCTTTTCATCAATCTGAGCATCCTTAAGAGCGCCGGGCTTCATGCCGGGGATCATACCTGCAAGCTGATTAAGGTCACCCATACCGCGTATCTGTTCAAACTGATCGAGATAATCATCGAGAGTGAACTGTGATTTACGGATCTTTTGCTCAAGCTCCTTGGCTTTATTTTCATCGTATGCTTGCTCTGCCTTTTCGATAAGGGAAAGAATATCGCCCATACCGAGAATTCGGCTTGCCATTCTATCAGGGTGGAAGGCTTCGATATTATCAAGCTTTTCACCGACACCGATGAATTTGATCGGCTTACCGGTTACGAAGCGTACGGAAAGAGCCGCACCGCCACGCGTATCGCCGTCAAGCTTTGTAAGAATGACGCCGGTTATGTCAAGAAGATCGTTGAAGTGGGATGCCACGTTGACCGCATCCTGACCGATCATAGCATCGATGGTAAGGAGTATTTCTGTGGGGTTAACCGCTTCCTTTATGCTTTGAAGCTCGCCCATAAGTTCCTCGTCAATGTGGAGACGACCAGCGGTATCAACGAACACCATGTCGTAATCCTTTTGACGTGCTAATTTGAGTGCTTCCTCTGCAATTTTAACGGGGGATTCCTTGTCGCCGAGAGTAAAAACCGGAATGTCAAGCTGCTCACCGAGGACCTGAAGCTGCTTTATTGCAGCCGGTCTGTAAACGTCGCACGCTACGAGAAGCGGACGCTTGCCCTGCTTTTTGTACATTCCCGCAAGCTTTGCGGCATGTGTAGTTTTACCTGCACCCTGCAGACCGACCATCATAACCACTGTTGGCGGCTTTGATGAAATGGTTAGCTTTGCTTGGGTTGTACCCATAAGTGCGGTAAGCTCTTCATTTACGATCTTGACGATCTGCTGAGCGGGGAGTAGGGATTCCATAACCTCTGCACCGACGGCACGAGCACTTACGGTTTTTATAAAACTTGTTACTACTTTATAGTTAACGTCTGCCTCAAGAAGTGCAAGCTTTATCTCACGCATACCTGCCTTTATGTCGGCCTCGGTGAGCTTTCCTTTATTCTTGAATTTCTTAAAGGCATTCGCAAGCTTATCAGAAAGACTTTGAAACATTCAAAAAATTCCTTTCAGTAAATAATGCCGGATCTACGATTTGAAAACCTCGGCAAGAGACAGTATTTCTTCTTTTATTTCCGGATCAAGCGCGCTATTCTGTGTAACAAGCGATACGAGACGCTCGCTTGCCTTTGCGGCTTCCCGAAATTTCTTTTCAAGTTGAAGCTTTTCTTCGAGAAAAAGAAGCTCATCCTTGCCCTTCTTTATTGTATCGAGCACGCCCTGTCTTGTTATACCGATCTCTTCTGCAATTTCCGCAAGGGAATAATCGTCATTGTAATATAAGTCAAGCACAAGTCTTCTTCTTTCGGCAAGGACATCACCGTAAAAGTCGAGAAGGACTCCGATTTGCAGATCTTTTTCGTGCATTGGAAGATAACCTCTTAATCTTTTGGTGTAAAGTAAATTGCTTTACAATATATTATACCATATTTCAGTTCGTTTGTCAATACCTTTTTGAAAATTTCTTGCTGAATTTATCAGGGAATTTTCGCAAAAAAGATCGGCATGCGAAAAGCATACCGATCAGTTTATTATTTGATGCCTTCGATATAGCCATCGAAAACAAAAATGTAGAAATAATTGTATTCGATTGTTTTAATGAGCTGATTTTCCGTCCAGCTTATCCAGTTCGGATGATTTCTTACTTTGTTGTATTCATCCTCGCTCAGCAGAACGAAATATTCTTCAACGCCCTCCTGCGGTTCGTACCAATCGTATGAGGATTGATAATAGTCAGTTTTCGCACCGTCGGCGGCTGTCGCAAGGATCTCACGGCATTTTACTGTATTGTCCGAAAGGAGCGTTATTGCCTGTGAACGCCAGAAGGTTGCAAATCCGTATTCAAGGCCGTTTTCCTTAAGCACGTTTGTAAGCTGGTGTACAGTGTTATCACGTCCGAAATCTGCGGGAAATTCGGTTATTTCCTTGTAATTTTTGAAGGAGAAGACGGTAAACAACATTACGATTACTACTGCAAGGCGAAAAGGAACCGATGATGCGTTGCTTTTTTCGGATTCCTTGTGAGTATCACGGTGATATTCGAAAAGCTCGTTGACGATTGCGAACAACGGAACCATAGAAATTCCGACTATGGGAGTAATTCTCCAGTTAACGTTGGAAATGTTACCGCATATGAATACAAGCATTATCAGACCGAAGAGTGCAAGGTAAGAAAGGAGTGCTATTTTTGTTTCTCTATGCTTGAATTTGTTATAGAAGAAGAGTGCGAGTATCGGTGTCAGTGTGAGTACGATGAAAACACAAAGAGCGATGAGATTGGTTATTCCTTCCTTAGCTGCAAGCTCGGCGCTGTCGTCTGTAAATCCTATAAGAGTTAAAAAGTGAGAAGGGAATTTGAAGAGATTATCGGTCCAATTTTTGATCGGAGCGAATTTTGAATAATAATTAGTGTAATCCGCTTCGATGCCGCCCTTAAGGTTATCAAGCAGCTTTAGGCCCATTACGGTAAATACAGGTATACAGATTGCTATAATGCCTCTTGCCGTGCCTTCATAAGATAAAAGCTTCTTTTTTCCTTCTAACATCATTTCTGCGGCAATGCCGAGAAAAACGGGTGCCGTTGTCATAATGATAATTGAAAAACCGTTTGTTGATGCTCCGAGAGAAAGTATGCAAAGGAGGATTGTAAATACAGCAGATAAAATAACGTAAATTGCTCGTGGATTTTTTTGATATTTCTCCCACGTGTGAATAACGTTAAGAAAAAGCGCAAGCAGGCAATTGAAAAGCAGAATTGCGATACTGTAGTAAATAACGTGCTCCCACATTATTTCGCGCATTTTGGTGCTGGATGACAGAACCATAAGCATAATTCCCGTTGCTGTAAAGGTAAGCGGCCAAGTCAGCTTAAGGGATCTGAATACCCATATCTGCGATGCGGCGTACAAAACAGCAAAAATCACCATAGAGATTATCTGTGTCTTGACTGTGAATCCGAACATCTTTATGAGGGGTATCATCCAGACGTTTGAGGAAAAGGGAAGTATCGCGGCGTACCGATAGTTGTCTGCTATTACCATACCGCTTTCTACGGTCGCATTTGCCCAGTACAGCGAGTCGGTGCAGTCCGAATGCCAAAATCCAACTGACGGACAGCATATATAGTAAATTACGGTTGCAAATGATGCTACAAATAAGATGAGAGAAGCGACGAGAGACAAGGGAAGCTTTTTAAGATTGACAAGCTCTTTCTTTATTGTGTCAGATATACGGCTTTCATTCATTTTCTTGTTCCTTTCATTATTAGTTTGACATATATGTGGCGAAAAGCCTGCAGAAGAAGGAATCCGGATCCATTTCCAAAAGATTTCCGTTTTTGATTGCCATTATTTTAAAGG
>JBGVEZ010000250.1:0-17614 GCA_045120555.1 Eubacteriales bacterium | reverse complement strand
TATGTACCGCCTTGCCAAAACGCTTGACGAAACGCATATTATCGACTCGACGTCGGGCTGGTTTTTTGGCAAGGACTCGGACGTTGAAAGCCTGCACGTTTACTTTAAGCCCGTAAAAATAAAGCCATCGAAAAGACCGATAATCCTTTCTGAATTCGGCGGCTATTCCTATAAGCCCGATGGTCACGTCGCAAATGAGGAAAAGACCTACGCCTACGCATTTTATGAAAGTGCGGAGGCACTTGAGGATGCGTTCGTTGCCCTTTACGAGAATGAGATCATCCCGCAGATAAAAACGGGACTTTGCGGTGCGATCTACACCCAGCTTTCGGACGTTGAGGATGAGACCAACGGGCTTGTATCGTACGACCGCAAGGTGGTCAAGATGAATGCAGAAAGGCTTTGCGCTGTTGCAAAAAAACTTAAGATATAAGGATACATGAAAATGAAAAGCATCATAGAAAGAACCGAAAAATATTTATATGCGATCGATGACGAAGGGAAGAGGCTTTCATTCATCGAGGAATGGACGGAGGATTCCGTAAGGCTCACCCTTCCGCTCGATTCGTTCCGAAGCACCGACACGCTTCGCCTTCTGCCCGAGCTTTCCGTTGCCGCGGCAGGGGACGAGGGATATTACATCATTCCGAGAAAGATAAGCATCGGCGGTGATATTCTCACGAAATTCAGAGAGCGCGAGGACGTTACCTACACGGTAAAGAAGCCGATCCTCTCCGCCTACGGAATAAAAAAAGCAGACTTTACGGCGTATATCCGCATCGAGCGTAATTATAAGTACGGCTTTGAAACGGTGGTGTGCGACAACAAATACACGCTCTGCCCGCTGTTTGACTTTACAAATCACGACAAGCCCTACGATGATATAAGGCTTGAAATTTTCTTTCTTCCAAACTGTGCAACCTACGCCGACATGGCAAGTCTTGAGCGAAATGTAAGGCTTCAGCGCGGAGAAATTACCACTCTCGGGGAGAAATGCGAGAGAGAAGCGGTCGAATACGCAAGGAAGTATCCGCTGATAAGGATACGTATGGGGTGGAAGCCGAGTCCGTCGCGCGTTTTTCATCAGACGCTTGAAAGTGAGCCGGATATGCACGTTGCTTGCGATTTTTCGCGGGTACGTGACATTGCGGATGAGCTTAAGGCACAGAACGTTCCGGGTGCGGAGCTTCAGCTCGTCGGATGGAATATCGCGGGTCATGACGGCAGATTCCCACAGCTCTTTCCCGCAGATCCGCGATTTGGCGGCGACAAGGGACTGAGAGAGACGATAGCATACGTTAAATCTCTCGGCTACCGAATTTCTCTGCACACGAACCTTATTGATGCGGTCGAGGTCGCAAACACGTTTACGTGGGATGATATTGCCGTTAACAGAGACGGAAAATACAATCAGACGGGACACTATTCGGGCGGCTACGCTTACCACGTCTGCCCGAAGATGCAGTATAAGAATTTTCGCCGTGACTACGCCGACGTTGCAGCTCTCGGACTTAACGGACTTCATTTTACCGACGTTATCTCGATAGTTGAGCCGGACGATTGCCATTCAAAGAAGCATCCCTGCACGACGGGGGAGGGAATTGCCATTGCAAAGCAGATCATAAAGGAATCGAGCGAGCTTTTCGGCGGCTTCTCCTCCGAGGGCTGCTTCGATTTTGCGCTCTCGGATATGGATTACGGTCTTTACGTCTGCTTTGGCGACGGCTTCGGACATAATAACGTCCCGATATGCGACGTTGAGCTTCCGTTCTTTGAGCTTTGCTACCACGGGATCGTTCTCTATAATCCCTCATCTCCGACCGTAAACTTCCCGATAAAGCCGAAGAAGGATCAGCTTACCTTCTTTATGCGCGGCGGCAGACCGTCCTACTATTTCTATTCAAAATTCCGCACGGGCGGCGCAAAGAACTGGATGGGCGAATGCGACTTTACAGCAAACGGTGATGACGATCTTCGTGAGTGCGTATCGCACGTAAAGCAGGGCTGTGACGAATACGCACCTCTTGCCGAAAGACAGCTCGTCTTTATGAAGGATTACACCGTCCTTGACAGCGGAGTCCACGTTGCGGAGTATGAGGACGGCAAGCGTATGATCGGTAACTTCTCGGACGTATCGGTTACCTTTGACGGCAATGTGATCGAGCCATACGGTTATATCATAAAATAACTTCACAATATGAAGGTGACGTTCACAAAGGGCGTCACCCTTTTTTCATATAAAGTTCAGGTATATTTCCTTATAATTACACAAAATTGCGGTATAATAATGATGTAAAATGACTTGATTATATCATCAGTTAAGGAGATGCACAATGAACGAAATCAAGAAACCGAAAAGATCACTTATATTCTACTATGCGATAGTGCTTGGAATTCTGTTGCTGTTCAATCTGTTCGCAATGCCGAGCATCCTTGAGCGCAAGATAACCGAGGTCGATTACGGAACGTTTATGTCGATGACGGCAGAGAAGAATATCGGCAAGGTTGAGGTGAGGGACAACAAGATCCTCTTCACCGACAAGGAAGAGAAGAATATCTACGAGACGGGAGTTATGGACGATCCCTCCCTTACCGAGCGCCTCCACGCGGCGGGCGCGACCTTTTCAAGGGAGATAGTTGAGGAGACCTCACCGATTATTTCATTCCTTCTCAGCTGGATAGTGCCGATTGCGATCTTTATGATCCTCGGTAACTTCCTTTCAAGGCAGATGACAAAGAAAATGGGCGGCACAAATTCGATGATGTTCAATATGGGGAAGAGCAACGCAAAGGTCTATGTAAAATCCTCGGACGGCATTAAATTTTCGGACGTGGCGGGCGAAGACGAGGCAAAGGAGCTGCTCACCGAAACGGTCGATTACCTCCACAACCCCAAAAAATACACTGAGATTGGCGCGTCGATGCCGAAGGGAATATTGCTCGTCGGACCTCCCGGTACGGGTAAGACGATGCTTGCGAAGGCGGTTGCGGGCGAAGCGAACGTCCCCTTCTTCTCGATGTCAGGCTCGGAGTTTGTCGAGATGTTCGTCGGAATGGGCGCATCGAAGGTGCGCGACCTCTTCCGTCAGGCGAAGGAGAAGGCTCCGTGCATTGTATTTATTGACGAGATAGATGCGATAGGCAAAAAGCGAGACGAGCATATCGGTGGTAACGACGAGCGCGAGCAGACGTTGAATCAGCTACTCACCGAGATGGACGGCTTTGACGGCAACAATGGCGTTGTCATTCTTGCGGCGACCAACCGTCCCGAATCTCTCGATCCCGCTCTTACCCGTCCCGGACGCTTTGACAGACGCGTGCCGGTCGAGCTTCCCGATCTTGACGGAAGGGAAGCGATCCTCCGAGTTCACGCAAGGAAGGTAAAGACGGACAGCAATATTGATTACACACGCATAGCAAGAATGGCTTCGGGTGCCTCGGGCGCCGAGCTTGCAAATATTGTAAACGAGGCGGCGTTGCGTGCCGTCCGTAACGGAAGAGCGAGCGTAAGTCAGACGGACATGGAAGAGAGCATAGAGGTTGTTATTGCGGGCTATCAGAAGAAGAACGCCATCCTCTCCGACAAGGAGAAGATGATCGTTGCGTACCATGAGATCGGACATGCTCTCGTTGCCGCAATGCAAACGCACTCCGCTCCCGTTCAGAAGATAACGATAGTTCCGAGAACGTCGGGTGCGCTCGGCTACACCATGCAGGTAGACGAAGGCAACAAATATCTCATGACACGTGAGGAGATAGAGAACAAGATCACCACCTACACGGGGGGAAGAGCCGCAGAGGAGATCGCCATTGGAACGGTTACCACAGGCGCGTCAAACGATATCGAGCAGGCGACAAGGCTTGCAAGAGCCATGATGACCCGCTTCGGAATGAGCGACGAATTCGGAATGGTCGCCCTTGAGACGGTACAGAACCGCTACCTCGGCGGTGATTCGTCCCTTGCCTGCTCGGCAGAGCTTCAGGCAAGCATAGACAGAAAGGTAATAGAGCTCATAAACGAAAAATACGAGCTTGCCAAACGTATCCTCACCGAGAACCGTGAGAAGCTCGACCTGCTTGCAAGGCATCTATACGAGAGAGAAACGATCACGGGCGAGGAATTTATGCAGATCCTCAATTCTTGATACGCAACGTTCACCCGCCAAAAAACTTCAAATAGTGATTTTTTCACCGAAAGGTGTTGACCTTTTCTGAAATTAGTGGTATAATATAATCGTTGCGAACCCGGCAACAATAATTTCCACAGACTTTGGAGGATGAAAAATGAAAATCAGTGTACAAGGCTCAGGCTATTTTGATTGGAAGGACCCCGAGGCCAGCTTTAAGTTTATCAGCGAATGCGGATTCGACGCGGTCGACTTCAACATCGACAATCTGCTTTCCGTCCCAGGCATCACAAAGGCGGAGGAGATATCCTCGTTCTTTGACAAATCGGACGAGGAGATAATCGAATACTTCCGTCCCATCAAGGAGGCTGCAGAAAAATACGGCATCAGCTTCGTTCAGATGCATTCGCCCTTCCCGGTTTGGGTAAAGGATCGCCCCGACGTTACCGAATACGTCCGTATGGCAAACGAAAAATGTCTTATGGTATGCAACTACGTCGGCTGTCCCGCAATAGTTGTTCATCCCGTAGGCAGAACAACAAAGGCGGAGGAATATGAAACGAACCTTGAGATATACCGTGCTCTTATGCCCGCGGCGAAGAAATACGGCGTTACGATCTGCCTTGAGAATCTTTTCAGAAACTTCAATGGTAGATGTGTTGAGGGTCCGTGTGCGGATGCGGCTGAGGCTGTGTGGTACATAGACAAGCTCAATGAGGAGGCAGGCGAGGATATCTTCGGCTTCTGCTTCGACCTCGGTCACGCAAACCTTACCGCAAAGAACGTAAGAAATTATCTCCGCGCGCTCGGTCCGAGACTTACCTGTCTACACATTCACGATAACGACGCAAGAAGCGACCTTCACATGCTCCCGTACACCTACACCACAAACTGGGGTAAGGATCTCGTTACAAACTGGGAGGACTTCATCGAGGGACTTAAGGAGATAAATTACCGCGGCGCGATCAACTTCGAGACCTTCCGTGTTCCCGCGGCGTTCCCGAAGGAGGTAAAAACAGAGCTGTTTAAGCTTATTTACGCTATCGGTAAGTATTTTGCTGATAGGATAGAAGGCGAATAAAACAATATGGCTGCCACTCGCTTGGGTGACAGCCATATTTTAATTAAGAGAATTATCAGTTATTGTAATTTCAGTGAATACGAGAGACGCATTACGAAGCACGAAGTGGAAGGCGCAGTCGACCTCGTATTCGTACGGGCGGGAGAGGACATCATTGCCGTTTTGCGAGTAGGTAAGCGTGCCTTTCTCGGTGCTTGCCGTGATGCTTACGTTGAAATCACCGTTCGGTATTTTCAGCCAAGCTATCTCCTCGTCCGACCATTCGTAGGGCTTTTGGTAGTTAAGATAGAAGCCGAGATCGACGTCATCGCCCTCGTTTCTGCCGCACAGCTTGAAGGTGTAATCGCATACACCGCGACAAAGCCCGCGTCGCAAAACCTCGCAAACCGAATATCTTGCGTCTGCCGTTACCTTACAGCCTCCGCTGTCGGGAAATTCGAGCTTAAGACCGCTATAGCCCGTGCTTCCACCGCGAACGCATGACCAATTGAGCGCGAGCGGGCTTTTAGCTCCGAAGTCCTCGGAGTAAATGACGTGCTTTGCCGGATACGCTCCATCAGCGTTCACCTCGGGAATCGGATGCGTCAGATCGATAACGTATTCGTTCTGCCCTGTGTTCATGACCGATCTTATATTCTCCGATTCAACGAGAACTCTGTTACATTCCCACGCACGGATGCGCTTGTACCAGAAATCGGGGATAGGCCAGAGCAGGTAGGTCGGGTCTGCCGCAGAGTAAAGACTCTGTGAGCCGCCGCCGTAGCCGTGGTGTCCGACCTGCAAAAAGTCGCATTTCAGCTCGTCTGCAGTGTGGTGAGTGCAGATCATGTTGGACGCCTGCTTCTGTGCATCACCGAGCCAGAGGAAGGTGTAGCCGCCAAGGCGCATACGGGTGACGAGAGAGGAATCGTTGATGTTCGGTATCATTTCGGGATAGATCTCCTCACACACGAAAAGCACGTCTATCTGTGCGTCGGCGTAGAAGAAGCTGTTGCCCTGACGCGGAATAATATGCTTTGATTCTGCGCGTGCGCTCACCCGCTCGGAAAATACGGTAAGATCGCTCGGAGATGATGTCATATCGAAGCGCGGCCAATTATATACGATGTCCCCGATCCTTATGGAGGGGAAGAGACGGCAGAATTTTGAAAAGGCGTTGAAGTGATCCCAATGTGCGTGGGTGATGAACCACGCCGCAATTGTAGGGCCATCGGGAAGGACGTTTTGCTCGCACATCAGCGAATAAAGATGCTCGACCTCGTCGTGTTCACCGATTCCGCCGTCGATCATGATAAATCTGCCGTCGGAGAGCCTTATCAGATAGGACATACCGCAATCCGCACCGACGTACATCAGCTTTACCTGCGTTACGAGCGGCGTCGTTACGGGGATAAATTTTGCATCGACGGCGCGCGGTGGCAGATCGGTGGCTGTCTCGGAAACGATCCTTAAACAGCCGTCGCCCTCGGTGAAGCTGAGGCTTACGCGCTCATCTGCCTTTACGTAGGTTGCATGGAGGGCGAGCTTGTCCCGCCTTTGGGTGTAGAGAAGGTATCCGTTACCTTCAAGTGCGGCTGAAAGCTTATGGAAGGAATCACCGGTTTGTTCCTTTATGAGATAATACTCTGCGCCGTTACCGAATATCTCCATCGGCTCGCACGCACCGAGCATATCCTTAATTATCGACGCTGAACTCATTTCCGTCACCGTCCTTACGTATTTCTGCTATCAGTCCTCGAATTCGTCTCTGAAATAGCCGCGCGAGCAAGCCTTGTTGCCGTCCTTGTCAATTACGGTAATTCTGAAGAACTTTGCCTTCGGGTGAAGCTCAAGATCTGCGGAATTTACGGGAACACCGTTAAGTGAAACCTCTACCTTCGAGGATTTTGATCCGTAGAAAAGAATAACTCTTTCAGCGTCCGAGCATTCAACGTGAACGGTTTGACCATCTGTGATCGAAATTTCATTGATTCTCGGGCCTGTGGAAGCGTAGCAATCGCAATTTTCAAGAGCGGAGAATACGGAATCGTAGTCGAGGCTGTCGGCAAGAATCATTGTGTGGCCGCCAAAGGAGTCGCATCTGGGGTGACCGAATTCCATTTTGTTGTGGTTATCGTCAGCGGAGTGGCATCCGATTCTCATGCCTCTGCGGAGCATCTTATCGTAGAGCATTTCCGCATGCTCAAGTGAGTTTATGGTGCAGGAGGAGGTGTTGTCAAGCTCAAGGCTGAAAAATCCCTCGTATGCGAAAACTCTTTCCTCGTCCTCCATTGACCAGAAGGGATGGTTGTAGGAAAGGATGTAACCGTGTTCTTTTGCGGTTGCGATGAACTTGTTGATGTATTCAACCGTATATTCTCTCTGCTCCTCCGAGCCAACTCTGTTGAGCTTTGAGTGGTCGCACTTATTGTATTTTGCATAGGGGGCGTTGTAGCAGATGAATTTATCGTTATCTTTATCTCTTGCAAAAAGATTCAAGTGTATTTCGGGCTTGAACTGATTGTACTTTCCTTCCGGATGAGGGCGGATGTATGCCTCGTATCCGGTGAGCATGAGAAAATCATCGTCGGTAAGATCGTTGTGAGGGCAGGGAACACAATGGTCGGTGATAGAGAGGACCGAATAGCCCTGCTCCTTGTATGCTTCCTTCAGCTGTTCGGGTGTAAGTGCGCCGTCGGAGAGCGTGCTGTGGCAGTGGAGGTTTGCCTTAAACTGTTTTTTGTCCTTTGAGAGTAAAACTTTGGTTGCCATATCTTTGCCTTTCTTTATGTAGGTGGATTTGGTGAAATTACGTTTTCATCCCCTAAATTATACAATAAATCGAATTCAAAGTCAACAAGATATCCGTCTCTTTAACAGTTTTTTTATATTGCTGAAATTTAAGGTTAACAAATAAAAAGTGAGCATTGACCGCAAGGATCAATGCTCGTAAATATAATTATTTGGACTGGAGATACTCGTCGATCGCCTTAGCAGCAGTCTTACCTGCGCCCATTGCGAGGATAACGGTAGCCGCGCCTGTTACAGCGTCGCCGCCTGCGTAAACGCCGTCCTTAGTGGTCTTACCGGTTTCTTCTTCAACGATGATACCGCCGTGACGGTTGACCTCAAGACCTGCAGTTGTGGACTTGATGAGCGGGTTGGGAGAAGTACCGATGGAGATAATAACGCAATCAACGTCGAGGATCCATTCGCTGCCTTCAACCTCAACGGGTCTGCGTCTGCCCTTTTCGTCGGGCTCACCAAGCTCGCACTTGATGCACTTCATACCTGTAACGAAGCCGTTTCTGGGATCTCTCTTGTCGTCGGGATTTTCAAAGCCGAGAATTTCAACGGGGTTGTTGAGAACTCTGAACTTGATGCCCTCTTCCATAGCGTGCTCGACCTCCTCGTGTCTTGCGGGAAGCTCATCGAGGGAACGGCGGTAAACGATAGAAACCTCTTCAGCACCGAGACGGAGAGCAGTTCTTGCAGCGTCCATAGCAACGTTACCGCCGCCGACAACAGCAACCTTCTTCGCCTGCATGATAGGTGTGGTGGAATCTTCTCTGTAAGCTTTCATAAGATTGCTTCTTGTAAGGAACTCGTTAGCAGAGTAAACGCCCTTGTAGGACTCGCCGGGGATTCCCATGAATCTGGGAAGACCTGCGCCGGAGCCTACGAAAACAGCCTCGTAGCCGTCCTCAAAGAGCTCGTCGATGGTGATAGTCTTACCAACAACAACGTTTGTCTGAACGTCAACGCCGAGAGCCTTGAGTGTGTCAACTTCCTTCTGAACGATAGCCTTGGGGAGACGGAACTCGGGAATACCGTAAACGAGAACGCCGCCTGCGAGGTGGAGTGCTTCAAAAACGGTAACCTGATAGCCCTTCTTTGCAAGGTCGCCGGCACAAGTAAGACCTGCGGGGCCGGAGCCTACTACTGCAACTCTGTGACCGTTCGATGTGGGAACAGCGGGAGCCTCTGTGCAGTATGTATTATGCCAGTCAGCAACGAATCTTTCAAGTCTGCCGATACCTACGGGCTCACCCTTGATACCGCGAACGCACTTGGATTCGCACTGGGATTCCTGGGGGCAAACACGTCCGCAAACTGCGGGGAGGGAGGAGGACTTGTTGATTACCTGGTATGCGCCCTCGAAATCGCCTTCCTTGATCTTCTCGATGAATTCGGGAATGTGGATCTTAACGGGGCATCCGGATACGCAAGGCATATTCTTGCAGTTAAGGCAACGCATTGCCTCGTCAAGTGCCATTTCTTCTGTATAGCCTGTAGCAACCTCGCTGAAATTGTGAGCGCGAACCTCGGGCTCCTGCGAGGGCATAGGATTCTTCTTCAAAGACATATTGGGCTTTGCCATTTTATTTTACCTCCTTCTTGAACAGGTTGCATGCTTCTTCGTGTGCGTGTCTTTCAAAATCTCTGTACATTGCGCCGCGGGACATAGCCTCGTCGAAATCAACCTCATAGCCGTTGAAGTCGGGTCCGTCAACACATGCAAACTTTGTAACCTTCTTACCGTCAACGTTGAGTGTAAGACGGCAACCGCCGCACATACCTGTACCGTCGATCATAATGGGGTTCATGGAAACGGTTACGGGAGTGCCGAAGGGCTTCGCTGTAAGAACTACGAACTTCATCATGATCAGAGGACCGATGGTGATGATCATATCGAACTTTTCGCCTGCTTCAAGCATTTCCTTAAGCGGAACGGTAACGTTGCCGTGCTCGCCGTAGGAGCCGTCGTCTGTCATAACGCGGAGAGTGTCGGAGCAAGCCTTGAATTCGTCCTCAAGAATAAGGAGATCCTTATTTCTGAAGCCGATAATGGAGGTAACCTCAACTCCTCTTTCATGAAGAGCCTCAGCGATGGGCATTGCGATAGCGCAACCAACGCCACCGCCAACGATACAAACCTTCTTAAGACCGTCAAGGTGAGTAGCAACGCCGAGAGGACCAACGAAGTCCTGAATGTAATCGCCTTCATTGAGATGGTTGAGTCTTTCTGTTGTTCCGCCAACGATCTGGAAAATAATCTTAACAGTGCCGGCGTCCTTGTTTGTGCCTGCAACCGTAAGCGGAATTCTTTCACCGTCCTCATCAACACGGAGGATGATGAACTGGCCGGGAAGTGCCTTCTTGGCAACGAGGGGTGCCTCAATTTCCATCTGTGTTACCGTAGGATTGAGGACTTTCTTTGTTGCAATTCTGTACATAATAATACCTATGCTTTCTATAAACGTGAAAAAGTATATTTACGGTACAACGTCTCGTATTTTTCACGCAAAAATTAACTTTGTTGGGGGAAAACTATATTTTGAATTTTTCCATACGTTTGAGCAATATACCTGCAACAATTCCGATGAGTATACCGGCAACCGTTCCGCTTATGATAAGGACGGGAAGATAATACATAAGCTCGGATGTTACAGTCACAAGGCAAGCCATGATTATCTGTCCGACGTTATGGAGTATGCCGCCGATAACGCTTACGGTTACGCAAGAGAACCAATTGCTTTTTTTCAGGAGTATCATTCCGAAAAGGCTCAGAAATGCTCCTGCAAAGCTATACATGATACTTACAAGCGAACCGAAAAGAAGACCTACGATGAAAACTCTTACGAGATTCACCAGTGCGGCTTCCTTCCAACCGACCTTATACAGTATGAACAGTATAGCGATGTTGGGAATTCCTAGCTTTACGCCTGGTATTGCCATAAGAGGTGGTATCTGGCTTTCGACAAAGGAGAGGATCAACGCAAGGGAGGTGAAGACCCCGAGATAAGCAAGCTTGTTACTTTTCATGATGATTACTTAACCTATAAGCTCCACGGAATTTTCTACGCCGTAAACGGTTACGGTGAGCTTATTCGGGAGACAGGTTATTGTTTCTCCTTCTTTGCTGATTTTGCCCTGACGAACGCAAAGCTTGTCAGGACAGTCTGCGTCGGTAAGCCATGCTTTGCCGTCTTCAATATGAAGAATATTCGTTCCGCCGTTAAGCGAGTAGGTCGCATTCACAGAGAGCGAATAACGTGCCGTTTCTTTTCCGTCAACACGGACTATTACTCCCGCGCCCGGCTCCTTGTTCAGCTGAAGGACAAGGAGCAGGACGATAGATATAAGCAGGATAGATCCGATAAGGATCAAGTCGCGTTGCTTCATTAATTAAAACGTAAGGAGCGCGAGAGCGATCATACCTGCTGTGAGAAGAGCAATGGGAAGACCGCGGAACGCCTTGGGCACGCTTTCCTCGTCAACCTTTTCGTGAAGCGCGCTGAAAATTGCCATAGTGATCATAAGTCCGATACCGACAGCGGCAGCGGTAATGAGAGCTTCAACAAATCCGTGCTCGGTGTTGTGGATACAGAGACCGAGAACAGCGCCGTTGATGGCAAATTTCATGAAGTCTACCTTGCAGTAGTTTTCGAGTCTGTTCTTGGCAAATACGTGAACAAGCTCAACGACAAGCATGATAACGCATACGAAAACGAGAGTTCTGAGGTAGGTTGCACCTGCGAGGAGGTAGGTGTTTATCGGCCATGTGATAAGCGTGCTGAGAACCATAACGATGGTTGTTCCGAGACCGATGATAAGAGATTTTCCTGTTGTGCGTTCATTTTCGATAACTGCACCGGTTCCGAGGAAGTGGAGAAGTGCGTAGTTGTCGGAAAGAAGACCTGCAAGAAGGATTCCAAAAATAAGTTCAAGTGTCATTTCAGTTTTCCTCCTCTTTTGCTACAAATTTTTCGCCAACCTTACGGATAACCGCAAGAACGATCGCGAGAACGAGATAGCCTCCGAATGCACCTGCAAGAGCGGAGATTTTGAAGTTTGCGAGGAATTCGATGGGCTTTCCCCAAAGGGAAGCGTTACCGAGAACCTCACGGATAAGTGCGCATACGACCATAACTACGGTGAAGAAGATACCTGTGAGCGCGGAAACCGTGATCGTTGTCTTTTCGCCGCAGAGACCTGCAACCTCCTCACAGTCACGGTAGGGAACCGCACTTACAGCGAGAGCCGCAAGGTGAACGCCGAGCATATTTACTACGCCGGGAACGTATGCCTGCATGAGCATATCGATTAGAGATACGAAGCCTGTGATGATGAGAATGTAGATCGGGAGATGCGCAAAATCGGGAATGATTTTTCTAAGTCCCGAAATAACCATTGCGCTGAGGAGCATGGATACGAGAACAGCAAAGCCCATGCCGAGTGCCGCGCGGATGTCATTACTTGACGCCATTACGAAGCCTGCGCCAAGGGGGAGGAGAAGCGAGGGAGTTCCTCTGAGAAGATATTTCTTTACGTCTTTCATTTTTCGTCACCTCCGAGAACTGCGAGTGCTTTGAATGCAGCAAAAGCATCGTTTGTGGATTGCTTCATAGCGTTGGATGTCATTGTAGCGGTTGCAATGATTGCCTGCGAGCCGTCGAACGTTTCGGAAGTAAGACCCTTAAATTCATCTCTGTAGGAGTTAACGTCCATTCCGCCGAATGCAGAGAAGTATTCTTCCTCGAAGATGAACTGATTTGCATCAACCTTTGCGATCGCACCGTTTGCATCGATAACGATGTAAACGTCCATAAGATGGAAGCCGAAGCTCTTTGAATAGAAGCCGTAGTACTTAGCACCTTCAACTGTGAATTCTGTTGCCGCAACGACCGTATTGAATTCGTTAACGGTTACGGGCTTCATATCTGTAGCACCGGGCATCATCTTTTCAAATTTTGCTTTTGCAGCGTCTGTGAAGGATTTGCCGTTAGCGGCTGTGTGAGCAAGTGCCTCTGTTACGAGATCTGCGTGATCAGCAGTTACGTCAGCACCCTCAACGTTGTAGATCTTACAGCCGCCGAGTATATTTGTAACTGCGAGGTAGCTTTCTTCGCCCTTTGTCATGATGTAAGCGAAGCCGGAGCCGTTAGTACCCTTGTAGCCATTCTGGATATTTCCGCTGCCTTCAACGGGATCGCACTTGAGTGCGCCGCCGGAAGCAAGACCAGCATGTACTGTGGGGATGAGCTCTGTAAGGATCTGTGCAGGGCTCTTATCGCCTTCAGCGATGAGGCTGTTTGCGATAAGTGCGGAGAGACCGTCGGAAACAGCGTTCTTGAACGCTGTGGAGGAGAATGTGCAGCCTGCGACGAGATTTACGTCTGCGAGAGCGGAGTCCTTACCGATGAAGGAATCCATATAGGATGCGTCCTTGTCACGGAAGTCGATCGAATCGGTGTAGCCGTCGAGCTGGAGACCGCAGATCTTACCGTCAGATGTGATACCGATGGTAATTTCCATGGGAGTCTTCGAGTACTGCGAGCTTGCCTTACATTTAACTGCAAAGCCGAGTCCGTTTGCTTCCTTGTAAACTGCGATTACGCTTTCGGGAAGACCGGTGAGGGAATCTGTGATGAGAGCATCGCCGTCAAAGCTTGCGCCCTCGGGCATTACTGCGAGAAGGGGAGCGAACTCAGCGCCCTTGTTGTTAGCCTCGATCATCGGACCTGTGTGGAGATTGAGCGCAAACATTGCGCCGCTGAATACTACCACAATAGCGAGGATCATAGCTACGGATTTAACCATATCATTCATTTTCATTATCTAATACCTCCGAGCGGCTTGCGAACTGTCCACTTTTCGATAAAGGGAGTAAGAATATTCATAACAAGTATGGAGATAGAAACGCCTTCGGGATAGGAGCCGAACTGTCTTATAGCAAACGTGATAAGACCGCATCCTACGCAGAAGATAACTCTTCCGAGAGGAGAGGTGGGAGTTGTTACGTAGTCGGTAGCCATAAATACCGCACCAAGGATAAGACCGCCGGCGAGAACCTGAGCAAGTGCATATTCAAAGTTACCTGTAAATACAAGGTAGCAGAGGAAAACGGTTGCGATGAAGGATGCGGGAACGTACCACTTGATGATCTTACGGACTACGAGATAAACGAAACCGATGAGAAGCGCGATTGCACACGTTTCACCGATGGCACCGCCGTGAGTACCGAGGAAGAGATCGAGGAGCTTAGGTGCCTGCTTCATTCCTTCAACGCCTGTGTTGAGGTGCGCGAGAGGAGTTGCAGAGGAGGTAAGCTCTACTATTGTGGGATTTGCACCGCCTGCAACGGATGTAAAGGTAAGGAGCATGAACACACGCGCCGTGATTGCGGGGTTAACGACGTTCTTACCGAGACCGCCGAAGAAGCACTTAACTACAACGATAGCGAATACAGAGCCGATAACGCACTGCCATATCGGAACGTTAGTGCTGAGGTTGAGCGCAAGGAGAAGACCTGTAACGACCGCGCTGAAATCGCCGACCGTCTGCTTCTTCTTTACGCAGAGGTTGAAGAGGAACTCGGAAAGCACCGCGCTGCCAACGCAAGCAATGATTATCCAAAGAGCCTTAAGTCCGAAGAGGACGACAGATGCGATTGCCGCGGGGAGCATAGCGATCACAACGTCAAGCATGATATTGTGTGTCGAAACGCCCGAATTTATGTGAGGTGCGGCGGAAACATGAAGCTTATTCATTACTTATTTCCTCCTTCTTTTTCTCTTTGAGCGGCGGCATAGTTCTTAAGGAATTTCTTCGCCTGCTGGTTCGTTGCGAGAACGGGACGGTGTGCGGGGCAAACGTAGGAGCAGCAAGCACAGTCAACGCACTGGCGAACGCCCGTAGCGATGAGCTTTTCTGCGCGTTCGTCCTCGTCCTTGATCTTCATTGCATTTTCAACCTCTGTAATGTTGATTCTTACAGGGCACTTTTCCTCACAGCGACCGCAATGGATACAAGCGGTGGGCTCGGAAAGAGCAGCCGTCTTTTTGTCGAATACGAGAACTGCGTTTGCAACCTTGACGATCGGATAGTCAACGGAGGGAACAGCGGAGCCGTTCATGGGACCGCCGACAACGATCTTGCCGATCTCGGACTTGAGTCCTGTCTGCTCAAGGAGGTAGCTGATGCGTGTACCGATGGGAGCGATGAGGTTCTTCGGCTCCTTGACAGCGGGACCGTCAACAGTTACGATACGCTCAACGAGGGGCATACCCGTCATGAGGAACTCTGCCATCTTTGCGATGGAGGAAACGTTGATGATGATTGCATGGAAGTAGGGGAAACGCTTGCCTGCGATTGCAACTCTGCCGGTAGCGTTGTAAAGCATTACCTGCTTTGCGCCCTGGGGATAGATTGCTTCAAGCTCGTGGATCTCGATATAGTCAAGGTCCTTGCTTGCTTCCTTAAGTGCTTCGATCGCGTCGGGCTTGTTCTTCTCGATGCAGATCTTGAACTTTGCGTTCTCAAGATACTCGAACATGTACTCTCTGAGTAACTGAATACCCTTGATTACAAGCTCGGTGTGATCAACCATCATGCGGTGGTCACTTGTTATGTAAGGCTCACATTCAGCCGCGTTAACGAGAACGGTATCGACCGTGTATTCGCCACTGCGCATTTCGTTGAACTTTGCCCAGGTGGGGAATGCAGCACCGCCGAGACCTACAAGACCGCTTTCGCGTACTGCCTGAAGGAATTCGTCACAGTTTGTGATTACGGGGGGCTTAAGATTGGGATCTGCTTCCATTTTACCGTCACTTTCGATGCGGATCGCGGTGACCTCTTTTCCGCTTGCGGTCATAATGGGACCAATCTCTGCTACCTTGCCGGAAACTGTCGCATGAACGGGGGAAGAGAAGCGACCTTCCTCTCTTGCGATAAGCTGACCCACGCGAACGTGGTCGCCTACGTTAACAACAGGCTCCGCAGCTCCGCCAAGGTGCATATTCATTGGAAGAACGACCTCTGTCGGTGTGTCAACTCTTACAGGGACACAGCCCGCGGTGTGCTTATTGTGGGGCACGTGCAAGGATGAAATGTTTCTTTTGAAAAGCATATACATTCTCCTGTTTTATATTTTTTATTTTTACAAATCCTTTTGAGATCTGAATTTGCCTTATTTGTTTATATCTGCGGGTATATATCCGCTTGTGTGCTTTTGTGTTCCGTCGTTGAAGATCCAAAGCACCTCAACGCCTTCGATCGATTCGACAAGTCTTGCTCCATCCTCGTAGCTCATGCAGAAGATAGCTGTGGAGAGCGCATCGGCAAGTCCGCTGTGCTCGGTGAGGATGGTGACGGATGAGAAATGCTCGGACGGCATAAGCGTGTCCTTATCAATGATGTGGTGGTATTGCACGCCGTTCACCGTAAAATATCTTTCGTAAATACCCGACGTTACGCATGAGGTGTTTGCAAGCTCGGTGTAGGATGCGTAGGCGTTATCGGGATCGTTCGGATCCTTAATGCCCGTCATCCATCCGCTGCCGTCGTTTTTTGTGCCGATGATGCGGATGTTGCCGCCGATGTTAAGAACGTAGCCGCTAATACCCTTATCCTTTAGATATTTTGCCGCCATTTCGGTTGCGTATCCCTTACCGAGAGCACCGACGTCAATTGATGCCTTGGGGTCTGTTATTCTTACTGTTTTGTTATCTATATCTATCTCAAGTGAGTTAATGTCTGTGTGAGTGGACCTTTCCATAAGGTCGTCAATGTCGGGGATCGTCGCGTTTTTCGGATCCTCGGATGCGCTTGTGCGGCAGTCGTGCCACGGACGCAGAACTGCTCCCATCATGACGTTCATTTCGCCTGAAGTGAGCGTGTAAAGCTCCTTTGCGTAGAGCAAAAATTCGATAAGTCTTTCGTCAACGGGGAGGGGATCACCGCCCGCATTCTTATTTATTGTGCATAAGTTATTGATTCCGGAATATTCATAATAAATATCGAATAAATTATGGTAATCTCCGAGAATTCCGGAAACTGCGGAACAATTTGCTTCAAACTGCTCCTGCGTATCGTTTGCATAGCTGTAAATATAGGAAACGGTGTCAAAATATGTGAAATATACCATTCCCTTCGGCTTGTTTTCTGCCGTTTGTGCAGTTTTAGGGCAGCCTGTCAAAAAGACAAGTTGCCCTAAAAGGATGCACAGACAGAAAAGCGAAATGAGCTTTTTCAAGTGTTTTTCCTCTGTACTTGTTTAGAAATTTTATCTTGCGTTTGTTACAGACTGAGCAACAACTGCGCAAATAGCACCGATCTGGATGGTGCAGCCTGCAGCGAGAAGGTCAGCATCTGCGGAGATCATGTAGCCAACAGAACCCTGTGTAGCAGCAACGGTCTTCATACCTGCAACCTCAGCACCGGTCTTACCAACAACGTAGTTGGAGAATGCAGCGGACTGAACGTACCATTCAAGAACCTTGCCGTCGCCGTTGTTGTCGAGGTTAGAACCGAACTTAACCATGTTGTAGTCTTCCTTGAGCTCTCTCTTTGTGCCCTTGAACTCGTTGGGAGTAACCTCACCTGCTGTGTTAACAGTGATCTTGGGCTGGATAGCGTCGTT
>JBGVEZ010000249.1:0-3434 GCA_045120555.1 Eubacteriales bacterium | reverse complement strand
CACCTTGAAGCTTTCCGTTTTCGTCGTAGTGATACTTGTGGACGAGCTTCATTTCCATGCCGTCAAAGATTTCGGGAAGCTCTGATCTACTCTCGCACGCGTGCTTTTCGAGGAGCTTGCCCTGCTCGTTATATACGTAGGTGCGTGCGCTGAAGGTATGATACCATACGTCATAGGTTTCTGCGTAGATGCGCTGCCCCTTGTCGTTATATTTGAAATTGAGAGTTCCGCTCTTTGTGTTCGTTTTGATCTCCGATCCGATAAGAACGCCGCTCTCATCGTATATCGGGATAACGATCGTATCTATCTCGCTGGCAACAAAGTGAATGTGGAGCTTTGTTACAACGTTCTTTTCGTCATAAAATACGTTGGCACTGAAGTTTGAAATTGCCATAATACCGTAGTACTCCATGAATTCGGGATCTGCGGTGAAGATTATGTTTCCGTTTTTATCGTATTTCTGATAATCATAATCGTTCGGACCGTTTACGTTACCGAGATTGTCGGTTATGGTTCTTGTATAGTATGTGACTTGATCTTTTATAATTGAGAACCTTGTCAGATACTCCTTGCAATCCTTATAGTCTCCGAGGCTTTCAAAAAATTCGTAAAGGTATTTTCCGCCGGGATTACCGCTTACGAAGTCGTGGTCCTTGTATGTACTTGCGTAGCCGTGCAAGGCATAGGACTCCACTTCCTTTATCGCATAGTTATACATTGCGAGCATTTCGGGATCGTCCTCGTTACAGCGCGTGCAATAGCCTTTTTCATAAGCGTGTCCGAGCTTATCGTCGCCCGACGTGTTGCACCTCTTGCATCTTGCCTTTTCGGTGCAAGTCGGATTGCTGAAATCGTGACCGAGGCTTGCAAGCTTTTCCGTGTAGGTGTGTCTGCACTCAGAACAACGGTAGCTGATCTCACCGTCGCTCGTGCATCTCGGCTCGTTTCTGTAGTTTTCAACGTAGTTGTGCGTACATTCGGTTTCTTGATTATTATTGTTATTGTTGTTATTGTTGTTATTGTTATTATCGTTATTATCGTTGTTGTCATAGTTGCCCATGATCTTGTCAAGCTCTTGCTTTGCTTCGGAGTAATTTCCGTTTTCGATTGCATCAATAAGATCCTCGTATTTCGGGTCAAGCTTTGCCTCGTTGCAGGCAGAGAGAATAAGGCAAAAGATAAGGGTGAGCGTAATGAATAGTATTTTTTTCATAATTATTCCTTTGAGGTTTACTTGTTTATAATAGAGCAAAGCTCGGGAAATTTGGAAAGCTCTGCGGTAAGATCATCCATATTCTTGAGAGTGACCGTCTTGAAGCCAAGATTTCGTGCCGCCTCGGTGTTTCTCGGACCGTCGTCAACGAATACGCATTCCTCCGGTTTCTGTCCGTAACGGCTGAGGAAAAGATCGAATATCTCGCGGTTCGGCTTTGTCAGCTTGTCCTGATAGGACGCAATTCCGCCCTTTATGTATTTGAATACCTCAAGATTTGCTGTCATATATTCAAATGCGCTTTCGTTTGTATTAGATATGAAGTAAACGCCAATGCCCGCATCGTGAAGCTTTTTGATAAGAGCGGTCGTCTCCTTCGAGGTGCGGAGCATTTCGTCGCAATTACCCATGATTTCACGAACCTTGTCCGCATCCTCGGGATATTTTTTGCAGATAGCGTCAATTATCTCCGCTCTTGTCATCGTGCCCTTGTCACCTGCAACCCACTCGGGACTGCGGAAGCAGATGTAGTTAAAGTAATCGATCTCGCCCTTGCGATGCACAAACTGCGATACGTAAATGTCCGAATAGAACGATGCGATAACGTTTCCAATGTCAAGTACTACTGTTTTAATCATGTTAATGCTCCTTTTGTTGTGATGCCTATATATTATATCACATCTCGCCGGAAAAGTCAAGAAAAAATTCACAATCGGGTTGACAAAACGGGGCGTTTGTGGTATAATATAGGTGCCAAACAAAATCTAATATTTCCAAGCATATAAATTTTAAGTATGCGTATCTTATCATATTGATAAAGATACGGGTGCTCTTCTTTTGATGCGTATACTTTTGTATGCTTTGGAAAGATTTTGTTTGGCGACAATTGGAGCTAACGTGTTTTTATGCGTCAGCTTCGGTTGGCGCATTTTTTGTTTTTGGAGGTAATTATGGTACCGTTTGCACTGCTTTTTATTGGTTTTATTTTAGTGGCAATTTGTGCATTAGTAACCGTCCATGCTCAAAATCGTAGCTGTGCTATCTGGCTGATTGGTGTAGCCGGACTGGTTATGATTGTAATTGGTGTGATCATACTGACAACGTCTGGAGTTGAAGCTTCAACATATGGCGGCACGCAAACATATTCACTGTTGTTATCTTTATAATCATATCGCAGTAAGTATAGTTGCAGTCAAGAATATAAGAGCACCCAAAAATGATGCAGGAGAAGCTTCACCGAAAAGTTTTCTCCTGCATTATTTTTTTACTTGACATTTCCTCAAAAATATGTTATAATACCCATATAAAAACATCGCTTTGTTGGAGGCGTACATTTATGGTATATCAAAGAGAATTGAAGAGAAAATATGAAGCGGACGTATTCGTTGCGGGCGGCGGTGCTGCGGGTGTGGCGGCTGCGGTTGCGGCGGCGAGAGGCGGTGCGAGGGTATTCCTTGCCGAGAGCGCGGGTGCGTTCGGAGGGCTCGGAACTACAGGTCTTGTGCCTGCGTTTGCGCCGTTTGATGACGGTGTGAATTTCCTTGCGGGCGGAATCGGGCTTGAGATCCGCAAAAACGTTTCAAAGCATCTTCCGCTCTCTACTCATTGGACGTCGATCGATCCCGAGGAGCTGAAGAGGGAATACGACAGGATAGTGACCGAGGCGGGCGTGGAGTTCTCGTTTTTCACAACCGTATATGACGTTATCGCAACAGACGGACACATTGAAGAGGTAGTGCTCGGATCGAAGTCGGGACTTTTTACCGTTAAGGCGAAGGTCTACATTGACTGCACGGGCGACGGTGATCTTATCGCATTTGCAGGCGGCAGATTTGAGATGGGAGACGAGAACGGCGAGGTCATGCCGCAAACGCTTTGCTCGGTTTGGGCGAACATCGACCGCTCGAGAATTCTTCCGGGTGCTCCAAACCGCTTTATCGATCAGGCTTACGCGGACGGTGTACTTTCGCTTGAGGACAGGCATCTGCCGGGAATCTTCCATCGCGAGGATGGAATCGGCGGAGGAAATGTCGGTCACACGTTCGGAGTTGATCCGACGGATGAGAGATCGCTTACAAGCGCGATGATACGGGGAAGGGCATCCATTCTCGAATATGAGCGTTATTACAAGGAATATCTTAAGGACGGCTTTGAGAACATGAGGCTTGTCGGTACGGCACCGGTTTTGGGGGTACGTGAGTCGAGGCGTGTAACCTGCGAT
>JBGVEZ010000248.1:0-8083 GCA_045120555.1 Eubacteriales bacterium | reverse complement strand
TCTACGTTGACGCTATAAGAAAAGCATCCGAGCTGATAACCGACCGTCCCGTTCTTGCCGGAATGATAGGTCCGTTCTCTCTTGCAGCGCGTCTTTTTGACGTTTCCGAAATAATGATGGATTGCTACGATGAGCCGGATATGGTTCACACCGTGCTTGAAAAGGTGACCGAATTTCTTATAAATTATGCAAATGCCTATAAGGAGGCGGGAGCAGACGGCATTATGCTCGCCGAGCCGGTTTCGGGCCTTCTCTCCCCCATACTTGAGGCTGAATTTTCAGCCCCCTACGTTAAGCAGATAGTTGATGCAGTAAAGGACGATTCCTTTGCGTTCATCTACCACAACTGCGGAGACAACACTCCCCGTATGCTCGATTCCATCCTTTCCACAGGCTCGTCCGCATACCATTTCGGAAATGCTATCGATATGAAAAAGATGGTTGAAAGCGTTCCTTCGGACGTTATCGTTATGGGTAACGTTGATCCTGCAGGTGTGCTACGTCTCGGCACCCCCGAAACAGTTCGTTCGGCAACGCTTGAGCTTCTCGAAAACTGCGCTTCTCACGAAAACTTTGTGATCTCGTCCGGATGCGATATTCCCCCGATGACGCCTTGGGAGAACATAGGCGCATTCTTTGATGCAATAAACGAATTTTATGGAAAATAATAATCTTTTTGATCTGCTCGTTTCCAAAACTCTCTCAAACGGGGCAACTAAAGCAGGCGTGATCGATGCACGCGAAATAAAGACCGACGTCCGCTTCCGCGATATGTGCGCATCCAACGCCTGCGGAATGTACGGCAAATGCTATATGTGTCCGCCCGACGTCGGAGAGATCGACGCACTCATGGCAGAGCTTGATAGCTACAGCTATGCACTCGTCTACCAGACGGTGAGCGAGCTTGAGGATAGCTTTGATTTTGAAGGAATGGTTGACGCAAAGAAGCGTACGTACCCATTAGCACAAAGCCTTCGCGACGTTTTCGCAGATTGTGAAATCACCGATGTCCTCCACCTCGGTGCAGGTGGGTGCGGAGTTTGCAAGGTATGCTCAAAGCGTACGGGTGAGCCCTGCCGTTTTCCCGAAAAGGCAATGGCATCGCTTGAGGCATACGGCATAAACGTTTCCGAGCTTGCAAAAAGTGCAGGAATGAAGTACATAAACGGTCAGAACACCGTAACTTATTTCGGCGCGGTCCTCTTTAACCTCCCGTCGGAGGTGACATGCAATGGATAAGCGGGCAACAGCTACGGTAAACGGCAGAACGCTAAACGTAAAATTCGGCGCGTTTCTCTCCGAGCTTATAAGCGATCATCTTCCCTGCGGCGGACACGGTAACTGCGGAAAATGCAAGGTGATTGCACACGGCACTCTTTCTCCGCTTTCGGACAACGAAAAAAAGCATCTGACAGCGGACGAGATCGCGCTTGGTGTCCGTCTTTCCTGCTGTACGCAGGTACTCGGTGATTGTGAGATAAAGACCTTGAACGGTAACGAAAAAAGCAAGATCCTCACCTCCACCGACAGCATAGGACCGTCCGGAGCACTGTCATTTAAAAATCACGGTGCCGCAATAGACATAGGCACCACTACCCTTGCGGCAAAGCTTTATTCCACCGACGGAAGAGCTCTTTCGGACTCGGCAAGGCTGAATCCGCAATCAAGATTCGGTGCGGACGTTATCTCAAGGATCGAGGCCTCGATAAAGGGCAATGGCAAGGCGATATCGGAATGCATCCTTGCCGCAATTGACGAAATGCTGTGCGAGCTTGCGGTCGGTGCGGGAATTACCGCCGCCGAGATAGATTCCGTGGTCATCACGGGCAACACCGCAATGCTCCATCTGCTGACAAACACATCTCCCGAGCCGCTTTCACACGCCCCCTTCCGCGCGGAAAGGCTTTTCGGTGAAACGCTGACGGCACAAAAGCTCGGGCTTGTGGCGGTCGGCAAGGATACGGAGGTATATCTACCGCCATGTATCTCTGCATTCGTTGGTGCGGACACGGTGTGTGCTATACTCGCATCGGGCATGAGCAAAAAGGGCGAGCCCTCCCTTCTTACCGACATCGGAACGAACGGAGAAATGGCACTTTGGAAAAACGGTTCTCTCACCGTCTGCTCAACCGCCGCAGGTCCTGCCTTTGAGGGCGTTGGCATCTCGATGGGAATGCGTGGCTCGGTCGGTGCGATAGACAAGGTCGTGCTGCAGAACGGAAAACCGTTTGCACACGTGATCGGTGACGTTCCACCCGTCGGAATCTGCGGAAGCGGACTTGTGGACGCGATTGCTTGCCTGCTTCTTAACGAAACGCTTGACGAGACGGGATATCTTGACGATGACACGGCTGAGATCGCACACCCCGTAGTTCTCACACAACAGGATATCCGAATGGTTCAGCTTGCCAAAAGTGCGATCTGCGCGGGAATCAAAACGCTGATGCACAACACCAAAACGGAAGCAGACGGTATTTCTGTATTTTACCTTGCCGGTGGCTTCGGAAGCTACCTTGACATCAAGAATGCGGGCAGGATCGGACTTGTTCCCGAGGAGCTGACGGATAAGGTCTCGGTTATCGGTAACGCCGCACTTACGGGCGCATCGATGCTTCTTCTCGACAAGGATCTCCGCACGGATGCGGCGTCGTTATCAAAGAACGTAAACGTCGCAGATCTTGCAACAGATCCCTTCTTTGCAGAGGAATACATGACGGGAATGCTGTTTGAATAACAAAAAAAGCCTTCGCTAATTCACGAAGGCTTTTTTGTTTAAAATACGACCTGCACCAGCACCATATAGCATACTGTGCCGAGGATTATACTGATAAGTGTGTTTCGCTTTATGACGTACGAAGCTCCAACGGCGAGGGACGCGATCAAAGGCGGCACAACACCCGACACGCTCGTTACGTCAACGTCCTTAAGACAGTAAACGACAAGCATTCCCATAATTGCATACGGCAGAACCGCACCGAGCCTCTCGACAAAGGGCGGTGTTTTTCTTTTGTCCGAAAAGATAAGAAACGGCAAAAAGCGAAGTGCGGCTGTGACAAGCGAGATTATCGCAACAGATATCCAAACGTAGTAATTATTCATCTGCCGCGTCCTCGCTTTCTTTCGTCTTTTTTGACGTGTATATGCAAAGGATCAGCGAGATGAGAAGCATCGTTGGGATGAGGAAGCCGTCCTTTCCGAATATGACAAGGCAAGCGACCGACACGGCAACACCGATCAATGCGGGAGCATGCTTCTTTGACGTCAACCATTGCTCGATAAAAACGGTGATGAAGAGTGCTGTCAAGGCAAAGTCGATCCCCGCCGTATCAAAGCTTATCAGCGAGCCGACAACCGCACCCGCCACCGAGCCCGCGATCCAATATACATGATTGAAGAGCGAAACGAGAAAGCAATAATCGGTTCTGCTTTCATGCGGAATACCCGGAATATCACCGCAAACGAGAGAATACGTTTCATCGGTCAGCGAGAATATCAGATACGGCTTGCGTGAACCCGTTCCCTTGTATTTATCAAGCATGGAAATGCCGTAAAATATATGCCTTGCGTTCACCATCAGCGTTGTAAGTGCGGTGGTAAGAAAGGACGCGCCGCCCGTGAGAAGCCCGACAGCCGCGTATTGCATCGAGCCGGCATATATAAAAAGGCTCATAATAAACGTTAGAAAAATACCGTATCCGCTTGATTTCATGATTATTCCAAACCCAAATCCAAGCACAAGATATCCCGTGAGAACGGGAACGGTCGCCTTAAAGGCTTTTTTGATTACATTTTTCATTCGTTAAGTATCTCTTTTCACCATTTTATTGAATGCCGCCGAGAAATCGGAAATATCAACGTCTCCGTAAAGTGCCTCGTAATCCTCACCGAGGAAGCACGCAAAGCATCCGATATCCGAAAATCCAAGAGAACGGTAGTATTCAAAATCGGAGAACAGCACGTCGCGATCAACCGAAAAAGGCTGCGGTGGCTTTTTCCATCGCGAAAAGAGCGAATTATCATACCAATAATCAAGTGCCTTTGCATCATCCGCACCGAAGAAATCGAGCAGAGGAATAATAAACTTGCTTTGCAAGTCCCCGGAAAGCGGCTTGTGGAAATCACGCTTGAAAGGTGCGTATTCAAGAAATATTCCTTCCTCGGGCTTTACCCTTGTCGGCGGCTCGATCGTTTCCATATATGCAAGGTACGCAAGAGAAGCATTCGGTATGTCCTTACGCAGACGCTTTATTATTCGGTTAAGTATCAGAAGCTGTTGATCTGAGGCGGAAAGCTCCTTGCATTTTTGACAATGACAGCGACCGTCGGCGGCATCGTCAAGCCAAAAGAAAAATCTTTCCGTACTGCCGTAAAGTGATTTTGCAAGACGCGCGGCATTCTCTGCAACTATATCAAGTGCCTCATCGCACGACGGACAGAGATTAAGATCCGGGGAGCGTACCCCATCCCTTGTCATGCGGAAGTATTCGGGATGCGATTCAAATTCGGATTTCGGTAAGAGAAATCTCGCCGAATGCATTTCATATTCTATGGATATTCCCCTCTCTCTCGCATAGTCGATCATTTTGCGATATTCCGCATCCTCAAGTCGCCTGCAAAGCTCAAGAAGTGTTTCGTCCGCACGTATGCCGCCGGGAGGGTGGAGCGCAAGCGTCGGTATGTTACCCTCTGAGATACGGTCGATCCACTTATACGAAAGCTCGTCGGGGTGGATGAGGAGAGATGCGTTTATTTCTTTGATTTGTTTTTTCATACATTCACCCCTCGAAATATTCAAATTCAGAGCTGTAACCAATCCCCTCAAAATAATCCTCGATAAGCACCTTAAGCTCTATCCTTGCAGCCTTTGAAATAATGTGCTCCTTGGGATAAGACCATTTGTGAATACGCTCAACGGTGATATGCTTTTTTTCCTCGTCGGCCTGTGCAAGGAGGCAAACACCTCTATCCTCCCACATTGCGAAAACGTATTCCCCGTCAAGGATTACCTCTCCGTTTTGCATTGCGGAAAATCTTTTTTTGTTTTCTTTTTCCTTGCCGACAAACTCGTAATGAAGCTTTTTTATAAACTCCCAAAGGCTCGTATTCTCAAGATCCATTCCATCTATATCTCCCGCAGGAAGAACAATGTCCTCCTCGTCGGCAAGCGGAAGCCTTCCGCCAAAAACGAAATTTCTGATAATGCGTATTCCTCTGTTCTTAACGGGATAGGCAAATCCCATGTACGGAATGCGGATGCTGTTAAAAACACAAAAGCCGGCTTCCTCGTCTATTATACAAGGAAGAAACGATTTTTCAAAGCCGTCCCCATCCTTTTTGCAAACAGTTTCGTATATCCCTTTTCTGAATGCTTCGTCAATGCTTTTGGCGAATATAAATACTACGGTTACACGGTTTAGCGGAGCAGATTTTTGTACCTTATCGAGAAAAAGTGCTTTTTTTGTACCCGTTAGTGCACGCACGTTGCCCTCTGCCGAACGGAATATCTCGGTATAGCCCGTTTTATCAAGAAGATCCGTGCTGTAAGAAAGAACGATTTTTTCGATACCGCTCGAATATACGGTCTGCGGGCTTGAAAATTTATATCTGACTTCATCCGGTAGCGGCTTGTTTGGCTCTGCTTCGTATCCTTTTCCGAATTTAGAAATTGTTTTTTGGAGCTTTTTTCGACTGTAATTATACGGAAGAGGAAATCGCTTTCCGGCGGTGTTGTGACAGTGGATCGTATCGAGGATCACATCTGCGGCAAAGATCACAGGGAAATATCTTATCAGCAAATAAACCGCAAGCGCACACCACGTCACCATCAGAATTACACCAATCAGCTCAAGCGTCGGGATCAGCATAATAAATGCGATCGTAGGCAAAAAAGTACCCGCGATCACAGCGGACATAAGTATGATCTGACAAAGCATGGCATTTTTTATCCTTGGAAATTTCAAAAAGCATCCCTCCCGTCTGTTACTGATATAATTATACCACAAAGCCCTTCGCTTTTCAATAGTAAAACCGAAAAACGCTTACAATATATTTTCAAAATGCATTTGACAAGTTCAGCATTTTATGGTATAATATATCCACTATTACTTTTACGGAGAAACGAATGAAAAGATTTATTTGCTTCATTATTGCATTGCTTATTATTTTATCGTGCGCAGCCTTTATCGGATGCCAAAATGATGCCCCAAGCGATCCCGAAACAACGCCCGCTCCCGAAACAACAGCACCCGCAGTCACCGAGACAGAGCAGGAGACGGAAAAGAAGGACGACAAGGTGACAAATATGACTATTAACGGAAATGAGCTGTCAAAGTACAAGATCGTTTTCTATGATTCAAACTACGCGCGCACCTGTGCAAGAGACATTCAGGATGCTTTTAAAATGCACACCGGCAACTATCTTACAATCAAGAACGATTCGGTTGAGGAATCCGAGTTTGAGATCCTTGTCGGAAAGACAAACCGCAAGGAAAGTAAGGACGTAAGAGCCGCATACGACCGCCCGAACGTTTACTATGACATCAAGGTCGTTGGCAACAAAATAGTTATCATGGGCGAGGGCTATACGGTACTCAACAAGGCAACCGATATGTTTGTCGACATGATATATAAAATGACGTCGGATGCCCCCGACATAAGCGGCGTTCTTGCAAGCGGTAACATAAAATCCGAGATAGACACGCGCAACTACAGCGTAGTAGAAAGAGCGGAAGGTACCGACCTCCGCGTATTCCATTGGAATATGGCGGCACCTTATCTCAACGATGAGCATAAGGTATACACAAGCAACAAAACGCGCGGTGAGGTTATCGGAGATATCGTTCTGCAGATGTTCCCCGATATCATTACGACAAACGAGTTTTACGCAAGCCATAACGGAAACACCGAGCTATATGACGCAGTTATGAAGGAGCTTTCCGACTACTACGTTTGCCTCGATTCTCCGTACGACAAGGGAAAGCCCGAGGCGGGTGCGGATGCAATAAAGGGCAAAACAATAAACGAAAACATCATCTATAGGACCGACATAGGACTTTCAGTAGTCTCGTCCGCATGGCGTTACTCCACCGAGAAGACCACAGTTACCGCAGAGAATCCGAACGGATACGTTTACTACCACGGCTCACACACGGCTGTATTCTCGCAGAACGGCAAAAAATTCATCGTGTCCGTGTCACATTACGCTGACAGCCGCTCGGACAACAAGTGGGCAAAGGAGCATCTTGCCGCAATTAATGACGCACAGAATGCAAACGGTGGCAATCTCCCCGTAATTCTCACGGGCGACCTGTACACATCATATTCAAGCTCATCCTCAAACAGCGGATACAAGTACATCGTAAATCAGGGCTTCATAGATGCACAGCGCAATGCGAAGGTCAATTCAAACCGCGACCTTACACACGGCACGTTCCATCAGATCGGCCTCCTTCAGACAGGCAGAATTTCCGAGGACTTTATCTTCTACACCAATGAAATGCAAGCGCTTGCCTTCAAGGTCCTTACCTCGAAGGATATTAACAACACGAGCGACCACTACCCTGTGCTTGCGGATATTGATTTTAAATAAACCCAAAGGAGCTGTCGCACTGAATAAGTGAGACAGCCCCTCTTATTATTTCTTAAGTTCAGCAATTGCCTCATCGATCTGTTCCTTTGTGACAAGGACCTCTCGGGGCTTACTTCCGTTATAGGGAGAGACAAGGTCATTACATTCAAGATAATCGATGATCCTGGCGGCACGTCCGTATCCGATCTTGAATTTTCTCTGCAAAAAGCTTGTTGATATTCCTTCAAATGACTTAAGACTCTCTAAAACGTCACAAATCAAGGGATCATCCTCAGCACTCTTTTCGGGAGGCGGGAGCGGCATCTCCTCTGCTATACGGCTGATCATCTGCTCCTCATAGTAATTGCTTTGATCTCTCCTGAATTTTTTATAGTCATCAAAGCTGATAACGGCATAACGAAGCTCGTCATTCTTTATGATAAAAGCACATCCGCGCTCATCCACAGTATCACACACCTTGGAAAAGTCTGCGCTTACTTCGCGTTGGGAGAAAAG
>JBGVEZ010000247.1:0-5283 GCA_045120555.1 Eubacteriales bacterium | reverse complement strand
CGGTTGAAGTTAGCTGCTTTGAGTTTGCTTTATCTTAGCCTTCTTCTCCGTCAGCTCAAAGCTCATCCGTGTAAGCCACCTCACCGTGCCACCGTCAACGCTTCCGTCAAGGAGGACGCTTACCCAGTGGTTTTTGTTCATGTGGTAGGCGGGAAAAAAGCCGTTCTCTCGCACAATGTCCGAGATTATCTCCTGCGAGCATTTGAGATTCACAACGTCAACGCTTTCGTCACAGTCGATGCCGAAACGCCTTTTAGGTACGGTCATTATGATGCAGAACCATTTTCGGTTGTCCGCGTGCCTGTATACCGCACAGTCGGGTGAGCCCTCAAACAGATATTCGGGCATTGATCCGTATTCTTCTTTTACGTATTCTTCAAATTCGTGTCGGTTCATATGCTTTCTCCGTTGCGTGAATTATAATAAAAGTATACATCAAAAATGAAAAATTGTCAAGTGCTTATTTGCTCAAATATCGAAAAATTCTTTGTTTTTTCGCTTGAAAAAGACATTTTTTTGAATAGCCTATTGACTTTTTCACAGTTTTGTGATATAATCTATAGGTTGTTAAAAAAATTATGAATGGAGATGTATTATGGAATCATTTATCTTTTCAGTTAGTGCCGTTGCTCCCATTGTGCTTATGGTTCTCATCGGTTATTTCCTCAAGAGCATCGGCATGATGAAGGAGCAGTTTGCAAAGGACGCAAACAAGCTCGTTTTCCGTGTGTTTATGCCGGTCATGCTCTTCCTCAATATCTACAAGATCAAGGATCTTTCCGGCTTTGATTTCGGATTTATCGGCTACGTTCTTATTGCGCTTCTCATTATCTTTGTTGTTTCGATACCTGCGGTTATTGCAGTTACGAAGGACAAGGGACGCCGCGGCGTTCTCGTTCAGGCGGCATTCCGCTCGGGCTATTCGCTTATCGGTATTCCGCTTGCCGAATCACTTTACGGCACAGAGGGCGCGATTGCGGCAACCCTTCTTTCCGCAGGCGTAATTCCGCTCTTCAACATCCTTGCCGTTATCAGCCTTTCGATGTTCAGCGACGGCAACGAGAAGGAGAAGATCAGCGTAAAGAAGATCCTTATCGGAATCGTTAAAAATCCGCTTATCATCGGTATTGCGGCAGGTCTTGCGGCTCTCGGCATCCGCGCGATATTTGAAAGCTGTGGAATTACCTTCCGCCTCGGCAATATCACACCCGTTATGACGGTTATTCAGTACGTTTCAAACCTCGCCATCCCGATGGCACTCCTCGTACTCGGTGCGCAGTTTGAGTTTGCAGCTGTTGCTTCCATGAAAAACGAGATCATCTTCGGTACGGTCATCCGTACGGTAGTCGTTCCCGCAATATTTGTCAGCATCGCATATTTCTTCTTCAGAGGAACGTTCACCGCGGCACACTACGCCTGCTTCGTATCTGTATTTGCAACACCGGTTGCCGTAACGACCGTACCCATGGCGCAGGAGATGGACGGTGACGTAACGCTTGCGGGACAGCTTGTCGTCTGGTCAACGCTCGTTTCGGCTCTTACCGTCTTCCTCGTTACCTTCCTTCTTAAGATAGGCGGGGCGTTCTGATCAAATTCAATTAAAAAAGGCGGAGCTTTCCGCCTTTTTCTTTACATAAATTTCATTGTATAGGGTTTAAATAATCATAAAATAGTGGTATAATTTACATACGTAAACAAAGATCTCGAGGAACGCCTTAACAAAGAGGAGCAAAAATAACCGAAGGGACGTTATTTTGCTTGGCGTTAAGCTGTGATTTATTTTACGGAGGAACTCAGAAATGAAGCTAAAGGATATTATATTATACTCATTTTCGATAGCATTCTGGGGGTTATTCATTTATGGTCCTGTGGTCATGCTGCTCTCTTTGCTGCTTCCCGAGTCGGTTGCGATACTTTTCGTTACCACGTTCATCGTACCTTCGCAGCCATGTACATAATAAGAGAGAGCAAAAATCTCAATAAATAAACAATATGGGAGCCGCATTCCTACGTGATACTGCAGGAATCGGCTCCCTTTTATTGAATTTTATTCGATGTCAAGCTCGGGCGGGACGTCTATCTCGTCCGAGACGTATTTGCCGTTCTTTTTTCGCTGACGGACGCATTCGGTAAGCAGATATTCGATCTGACCGTTTACCGAGCGGAAATCGTCCTCCGCCCATGCGGCGATCGCGGCGTAAAGCTTTGGGGAGAGGCGGAGCGGTATTTGCTTTTTCTGATTATCGTTCATGCCGCCACCCATTAATAGAGGCTGCCGGAATTGACAACGGGCTGTGCGTCACGGTTGCCGCAGAGGACAACGAGGAGGTTTGACACCATAGCCGCCTTTCTTTCCTCGTCGAGGGTAACGGTATTATTTTCGGAAAGCCTTGTAAGTGCCATTTCGACCATACCCACAGCGCCGTCAACGATCATCTTTCTTGCGTCGATGATAGCGGATGCCTGCTGACGCTGAAGCATAACTGCGGCGATCTCGGGTGCGTAGGCGAGGTATGTGATCCTTGCCTCGATTATCTCGATGCCCGCTTCGTGAACTCTTTCCTGTATCTCCTTGCGTATTCTGTCGGCAACAAAGTCGCTTGAGCCGCGGAGGCTGCCCTCGTCCGCAACGCCGTCGCCCGTTGTGTCAACGTTGGGTGCAACGTCATAGGGGTAGATACGGACAACGTTACGGAGTGCGCTGTCGCACTGAAGGGAAAGGAACTCCTTGTAGTTGTCGACGTTGAAGACCGCCTTTGCCGTGTCAACTATTCTCCACGTTACTGCGATACCGATCTCAACGGGGTTACCGAGGCAATCGTTTATCTTCTGGCGGTTATTGTTGAGGGTCATTATTTTGAGGGATATCTTCTTGCTTTCAAGGGTGACGTTCACGGCGTCGACGTCATCGCCCGATAATTTTACACGCTTTGTGCTTACGTCGCCGCTCTGATTGAGCTTTGTGTGTGCGGCGGGATTTACTGCGCTGCAGAAGGGATTTATCGCATAGAAGCCCTCGCCCTTGAGCGTGCCGATATATTTACCGAAAAGGGTGAGAACGAGTGCTTCCTGCGGCTTTATCACACGCAGACCGATAAGCGGTATCCAGCCGAAGCAGAGGATGATAAGCGATACTGCAAGAATTACCCAGCCGAACGGGATACCGAGATCCTCGCCCATAATACCGCCTGCAATCACGCCGCCAAACGCTAATATAAGCAGAAGGATATCGCATATAAGAACAGCAAGTCCGCTTTTTACGTTTTCAAGTTTTTTTTCATTCATGATAGGTTCTCCTTTGGGATATATATTTGATATCATAATTATATCACATTGAGCGCGGTTTGTCAAGAGGTTTTTCAAAAAAAGTGTGGAGGCGGAATATTTTTTAAAATTGTTACAGATGATGTAATTTTTGTCGACTGTATTGGTGAGGGCCCACAAAACAAAAAAGGAGGTGCTTTATGAGGCTGTTAAAATCTTTGATGAGTGACGGTGAGATCATCGAGCTGTATTTTCGGCGTGACGAGCGTGCGATAAGCGAAACCGACGCAAAATACGGAAAATATCTTTTTTCGGTTGCATATAACGTTGTGCATGACCGCCTTGACTGCGAGGAATGCCTTAACGATACCTATCTCGATGCGTGGAATGCGATGCCGCCCGAAAGGCCTGCGGTGCTGAAGGCATTTCTTGCGATCATAATGCGGAGAAGAGCGATAGACCGATATAAGGCGGAGAAGCGGAAGAAGCGGATTCCGTCCGAGCTGACAGTTTCGCTGTCCGAGCTTGAATTTGCCTTGTCTGACGATACGCCTCAAAGCGAGCTTGAGGCGGAAGAGCTTTGTAGGATCATAAGCGACTTTGTACGTTCGCTTCCCGAGCGGAGGGCATATATCTTTATGAGCAGATATTATGCCGCAAGACCGATAAGGGAAATTGCAAACAAGCTTTGCGTAAGTGAATCTACCATAAACAAGGAGCTTGCGGCAATAAGGCAGGACCTTCGGAAAATGCTTGAAAGTGAGGGTTATTTTATATGAACGAAAACAAATTTCTTGATGCCGTAACAAACATTGACGGCGAGCTTGTCGAACGCTTTATCAGATACGATGAAAGCGCCAAAAAGCTTTCAAAAAGGAAACGGATCATCGGGTGGGGGAGTGCGGCGGCGTGTGTGGTGCTTATTGTATGTGCTTGTATACCGATCTTAAGGTGGATCGTGCTCCCTGTACCGCCTGTTTATGAAAATGCCAATTACAGTGCTTTTGAGATCGGAGAGTTTTTCGGACAGATGAAAAACGGTGCTACAACGTCATACACTAAGGTATATGCACCGTCGAAGGATCTGATTGATAATATAGTTCCTGTTCCAAACGATGATTTTCTCCCTATTTATGAAAGCTCAAAGCCAAAGCAGGAGCTTGATATAGCGGAGTTTTGCGAGCTTACCGACGGTATGCTTAAGCGTCTGGCAAGGGAGATCGGGAAAGAATCTCCAACGTATGAAGCCCGTGAAAACAGAGATAGTATATCTGCGTCTACGAAAATGGCTGAATACTTCATATCCTTCGAGCAAAGGGATTATTACAACAACGTATTTATATATAACAATACGGATGATCCTGCGGAGAAGGTCCGCATAGGTGGGATAGATGTTGTGATTGACCAGAGGCAGATTGATGAGGAAATCATAGCATCACTTGAATGTGTGAAAGAAAAGGTGTTTAAAATATTCGGAGTTGAGTTTTCGGACGTAAAGATCGACAGAGACTACAGTAATTCATACAAGGACAGAGGAGTATCCGGAATCACGGTATATTACTATAACGCAAGTGATCATCCTCTGAACAGTATGATGCCTGAGCCTATAACCGACAATATCAAGATTTCATTTAACAACAGGCATGATCATGACGGTGCGGTTGTCAGTGATTCGTTACTTACTCGTGCGAGTATATCCTACTTTAAATTGAGAGGAAATGACGCAAGCCTCTATCCTTGTGTAGGTGAGGAGAAAATGATCTCTCTTAAGGATGCAGAAGCGCTTCTTTACAACGGCTACGTTTTCGGAGGTCATTCGTGTCGCATATGTATGACCGCACAGGATAAGGTCAGCTTTAAAGGATATGATCGCGTTGGCATAAGATATATTTTTAAATATGATATCAACGGTAACCCTACGCTTGGAATCCCATTCTATGAATTTTACAAAAAGATTGGCACAGCAGAGAACGGTAACGAAATATACGCAAAGACCTACGTTCCCGCAATCGAGGTTTC
>JBGVEZ010000246.1:0-4829 GCA_045120555.1 Eubacteriales bacterium | reverse complement strand
AAAGGCAGTAAAAAATACAATCGTTGTTGGATGGGCGAAATGCCGGACAGAGAGACTGGCGATGACATTTACTGGTTCGGGCTTACCGCAGATGGCAAAAATGCATTCGATTATCCCACATTTGAAGAATTTTCAAATGCCAAGGTGTTTGACGGAAAATCTCTTGTTGAAATTTGGGATACTGTAACCGTGGAAGAAATCGATGGCTGTGAGCCTATGGAGCGACTTGGCGATTATATTGGAGAGAATAAATGATTAAAGAATTGATGCACGATCCCATCTTCCTCGCAGGGAAGTCGGAGATCGCAACAAAAGAAGATCTGCAGGTCGCACAGGACTTGCTTGATACGCTTATGGCGCACAGAGAAAGCTGCGTTGGCATGGCGGCGAATATGATAGGCGTGCGCAAGCGTAAGATCATAAAAATCGACAAGGGAATTTAGGCGCAAAAATCAACACAGTAATAAAGGAGGGCATATAAATGGAAATTAACCCTATTGATAAAGCACATGATTTAATGGAAAAGTTGAAAAATTACGATCCTTCGATAAGAACAAAGAGTGACAAGGGCTATGAGTGGTTAGAAGAAGAAACCGATATTTGTATTGAGGTTTTGAATCCCGATCCGAATGCGTCCGTCAAGGATATGATCATCCATTGTGAGGATGACGGTGAGTTTACCTTATACTTTGGCGTACATAGTCATTTTTATCCGTACGAACACGAATATGAGAGTATGTGCGAATTGGCACTCGGTATTTTGAACAATGAATATTGTGCTAAAAATGTGTTTTGTGGAGAAGAGAAAAAGTGGATGCGCGGTGGATTTGATACACGCGAAGAATTAGAAAGCCCGATTTGGGAAGACCTTGACCGCCTGCTTGAGGACAAAGATTATAAGTATATTGCTGAAAAAATAAAAGCCAACGGCGGTGAAGTGCATTATTTTTTTTGGGACAGTACCTATAATAAGATCATAAAAATCGATAAGGAAATTCAGAAATAGCTATGCTTACCTACACATACATATCAAAAGGAAAATTCGGCTTGATTGAGAAGCCTAAGCCGACGATACAGCACGAGAGGGATGCTATCGTTAAGGTCACGCTTGCGAGCATCTGTTCGAGCGATTTGCACATCAAGCACGGTAGCGTGCCGTAACAGAGGAAGAGAAGGCGGACGTGCACAGCCTTCCGGGAAGCAAATAGGCTTTTGTGGAGATAATAGGCTTGATCAAGGAGCATTAATGCAGATTTAAAATGATTAAAAGGCGTCAACCGCACTTTGCGATTGACGCCTTAAAATTATCATTGTATAAATGGTTCGTCCGAAAGCGTTGAAGCTTATACTTAAATATATTTTCTCACCGCTCGTGCAAAGCATCTTCCGAGCTCGATAAGTCTTTCGGCGGAGACCTTGTTATCCTCCGTTCCGAAATAGGCGCTCTCAAGGGTGAAGGCGAGCTTACATTCGGGACGGCAGTTCATTGTAAACGAGAATGAGGGCGAGGGCTTATTCCATCCCGTATTTGCGGGGTGGTAATTTTCTTTTGTGAATGACATGGAGCTTTCCGTGATCTCGGATTCGAGAATGGCGGCAAAGCTATCGAACACTGATTTTTCCTTTGCTGCACTATGAACCATGAATATCGTGTCGTTCTGCTTTCCCTTATGCCACGGCGAATGGAAATCAAACGCATATCTGCAACCGTATTTTTCTGCAAAATCGCGTATGGCGGATATTTCGGGATATATGGATGGAGCATCCGTAGTGTAATCGCGGTTATGGTCGTGCGGATATCGCGCTTTCCCCTGATCTCCGTCAAGGACGCCGTCATAATCGACAAAGGGAACGCAAAGAACGCGAACGTTCGGCGGGATATCGGGTATAAGCTCCTCAAGCACTCCCTCAAGAACGTAGCTTCCCGTAGATTCGCAGGCATGGTGGTGCGCCGTAAGAATTATACCTTCATGACCGTCACCCAAGATGAGGCAGGGAACGCTTCGTCCTTTTCTGCTCTTGCAAAGCTCGGATACGGTGACATGATTGATTTTTGCGAATTCAAAGAATCTTTTTGTCGGGTAAAGAATATGGTGTGCAAAGTACACCTTGCTTTCATTTTCACCGAACTTATAGGTGAAGCTGTTTTCGTTATAAGAATCAAGCCAATGCCAGCTTTCAAGATCGTGACTGACCGCGGGCCCCCAATATCCGATACGATTTTTTTGCATCTCAAAGGTCAGCTCGCGTCCCTCGGCACCTTCAACGCAGAATGCGAAATAGAACCAATCCTCGGTGGTATCGCGAAGCTCGTTTTCGAGTACGATTCTGTCGCCGCAGATTTCCTTTACGCATATATTTCCGCCGATAAAATTTTGATGTATGATCATATATATCCTCCACTATCCGACTTATATTCCGAGAAGCTCCCGTATTTTTGCCGCTTCTATCTCTCTCGGTTGTTTATCTTGCTTTGCGGCGAGTGATGCGGCGGCGCCGCAAGCCTCTCCAATACCAACGCATATTGGCATTACGCGGTAGTTTGAATGAGCCATGTGAGTTCCCGAGATATTTCTGCCGGAAAGGAGAAGACCGTCGATTCTTTCGGGAACCATACAGCCGTAGGGAATGGTATAACCTTTCTTTTGCTTGAAATTTTTCTGGCATCCGGTTTTATCAAGCCCCGAGCCGCTTATATTATGAACGTCAAAGTTAAAGTGCGCGTCATATACAACGTAGTCATTGTGCTGTACGGCATCTGCGATCTCCTGCTCGGTCAACGTATATAAGCCCTTAAAGTGTCGGGTCTCGCGTATTCCCATAAGCGAAGCGCTTCCGATAAGGTAGCAGCTTTCGTATCCCGGAGCGTATTTGCGAAGGAAATCGACAATAAGGGGAATTTGCTTTCTGCATACGGTCTCGGCACGCGTCAGGTCCTCTGCTTTCGTTCCGTCTATATCGGTTACGTTAGTCATGTTGCAGGTCACTATACCGGGTATCGTGGATCTGTAAAGTAGAACGTGGCCTGCGGGATGAGGAAGATTTTCTCTTGCAAGTGCCTGAAGCTCACCGTTTTCTGTCGGTACAAGTGTTTCAAATGAGCCCGGAAAAACAGCGCGCTCTGTGTCCACACCGCCAACCTTGAACATAAGGGTTGAAGGCTGCATTTTACCGTCGCTTTCTCTGCCTTTTATATATTCAGCTCCGCATTTTTCTGCAACGTCACCGTCACCGCTTGCGTCGATCACAACCTTTGAATAGTATGCACAAAAGCCGTTTTTGTTGTGGCAGATCACGCCCGTTATCTTGTTTTCGTCCATGATCGCTTCACAGAATGTTGTATAAAGGAGGAGATCTACGTTTGCCTCCTCGAGCATTTCGAGATAGGTAAGAGTTAAGAGCTCGGGATCGATATACCTTGCGGAAATACCTGTGTCAAAGGGGTTTTTCTTTGCCGCTCTGTCAAGTATCTCATAATAAAGCTTACTGCCGCATCTGCCCGTAAAATGGCTCATCATACCCGATGTTGATATACCGCCAACGCGTCCGAGACTTTCTATAAGAAGCGTTTTTGCGCCGTATCTGCCTGCAGTGATCGCCGCGGCAACTCCCGCAGGTCCCGATCCTACGACTAAAACGTCATATAACGACGATTTTTCTATATTAATTTCAAATTTCATACAGTCCTCCGCTATTTGATAATTTATTTTGATACTGCCTGTCTTATGCTCCAGCCGTTCTCCTCAAGTCTTTCTATTGCTTCTTCTCTTTGACACCCAAGTATCTCCTGAACGATACGTATAGTGCGGTCGCGGAGCTTGTCGTTGGTGGGTCTTAAATTAATCATCAGATTTTCGTAGACGTTTCCTATCCTCGTCATGGCGCAGGTGGTGATCATATTGAGAACCATCTTGTGCGCGGTTCCTGCCTTGAGGCGAGTCGAGCCGGTCAGTACCTCAGCACCTGTGTCGGTTACGATGCTTACGTCTGCAAATTCACAGATCTGAGCTTTATCGTTGCAGGTGAGCGCAACAGTTCTTGCTCCGAGCTCACGTGCTGTGCGCAGTGCCTCTTTAACGTATGCGGCGTTACCCGCAACCGATATACCAACAAGCACGTCACCCTTGTGTATACCGTAAGATATCACGTCGCCTCTTCCGTTTTTTGAGAGGTCCTCAGCGTTTTCTGCGGCGCGGAACATGCATTCTCTTCCGCCCGCGATAATTCCCTGAACCATATCCGGAGAAACGCCGAAAGTGGGAGGACATTCGGAGGCGTCAAGCACGCCGAGTCTGCCCGAGGTCCCCGCACCAATGAAAAATAAGCGGTTACCCTCCGAAAAAGCCTCTGCCACCATATCTATTGCCCTTGCTATTGATTCAGACGCCGCCTCTACCGCGCGTACTGCGTTGGCGTTTTCGGCAGTCATAACTGCAACCATTTCTTCGGTTGACATTTTGTCAAAATTCATTGTGAGTGGATTTCTCATTTCGGTCTTAAGCATTTTTATTTATCTCCCCGTAATTATTTCTAAATCTTTCATAAAATTTGTCGTGTGGGCTTCCGAATTTGCGAACACAATAATTGCACGCGCCGTAAATTGGAGGAAGATCCGGAAAAACGAGCGAAGCCCCATCGGGAATTATCAGTAATTTTTGCAGGATATCGCTTCGATGAGTAAGTCCTCCGGTGAGAACGATCTTTTTTTCGCATTCGGGATATTTAGCAATCACCTCACCGAGCCTTTTTGAAAGTGCAGATACGTTATTTTTTATAATACTGCATGCAACGGCATCGCCGTTATCATATGCGTCAAAAAGCATTCTTGT
>JBGVEZ010000245.1:0-4692 GCA_045120555.1 Eubacteriales bacterium | reverse complement strand
GCTTATATATTATACCACATTTCTTCTCGTTTGTCAAGTACTTTTTCGAAAGTTTTTTTGATTTTTTCAAAGTTTTTTCTTTCGATCGTTCCTTGCGAGATGATTGGCTATTGTTTTGCCCCCTCTCGGAGTGCTTATATATAATACCACAAACGATTCGATTTGTCAATAGTTTTTTTGAGATTTTTTTCGATTTGTTGCATTGGTTGTATTATTGACCGTCATTTTCCGTTTTATACATACTTTTGCACAAAAAAGCAGCCTCGTTTTCGCAAAAAGTCGAGGCTGCATTCTGTTTTTTGTATTTTCAGAGGATTATGCAGATAAGACCGCCGCTTCCCTCGTTGATCACTCTTTCAAGCGTTTCCGAGAGCTTCCGGCGTGCGTCATCGGGCATATGCTCAAGCTTTGAGTGCAGACCCTCGTTAACAAGCTCGTAAAGGCTCTTTCCGAACATATTCGATTCCCATATACGCTTCGGTTCCTCCTCAAAATCCTTCATGATATGTTCGATAAGCTCAGTCGACTGCTGCTCTGTACCGACTATCGGATTAATCTCCGTTTCGATGTTGGCGCGGATCATATGGATCGACTGCGCCGAGGCACGAAGTCTGACACCGTAGCTTCCGCTGTTCTTCGTTATTTGCGGCTCCTCAAGGCGAAGCTCGTCAACGTCAGGCATTACGATACCGTAACCAACGTCATTCACCATTTCAAGCGCATCCTTCACCTTGTCGTATTTTTCTTTTATATCAGCAAGCTCCTCAAGAAGCTTTATTAGTTCTCCGTCGTTTGCTATCTCAAAACCGGTAAGCTCGCCTATCACCTCATAGTAAAGCGCTTCGGGCACTGAAACGTTAAATTCGGCACTACCGTTACCCATATTGACACTTACTGCTGTTACTCGCTCAACGTATTCGCTCTCCATAAGCTGTTCGAAGCAATCGCATACGTCGCCCATATTACTTGCAATTCCCGCAGACGCCCTTATTCTATCCATCAATGATTTTTTTATTCGGTGCTCACCGTCAAGTCTCATTATCCAGTCGGGGAGCTTTACCTTCACCTCAGTTATCGGAAATCTGTCAAGTACAAGTCCGAGAATGTGCCTTATATCCTCGGCGTTCAGACGAAGCACGTTCACAAGCGCAACTGGAACGCCGTATTCCTCTTCAAGACTGATAGCAAGACGTTCAGCCTCCTCCGATTCGGGCTTTTCTGAGTTTAGTATGACCGCAAACGGCTTGCACGCCGCCTTCATTTCGGAAATTATCCTCTTCTCTGCCTCCTCGTAGCTTTTACGGCTTATTTCTCCGATAGTGCCGTCAGTAGTTACTACCATTCCTATGGTAGAATGCTCTCTAATGACCTTTCGTGTGCCGAACTCCGCCGCAGCTGTAAACTCCATTGCATCCGCGCTCCACGGGGTCTTAACCATTCGCGCCTTGCCGTCCTCGGTTGCGCCGAGCGCCTCGGGATGCATATATCCAACGCAATCGACAAGACGAACGTTCATTTCCGCGTTACTGTCGACAACGATCTTCACCGCATCCTCCGGAACAAACTTCGGCTCGGTGGTCATAACCGTCTTTCCCTGCGCAGACTGCGGAAGCTCATCTATTGCGCGCTCCTTTGAATATCCTTCGGCAATATTCGGAAGCACAAGCTCCTCCATGAATTTCTTTATAAACGTACTCTTGCCGCTTCTCACGGGACCGACCACTCCTACGTAAATATCGCCGCCCGTTCTCAGAGCTATATCCTTATAGATAGATTGTTCATTCATTTCATTTACCGTACCTTTCCCCAAACGGCGACGCCGTCTTCTGAATTATTCATATTATATATATTGTAGGGAAAGCAGAAATATACCGAATAATAAAAAACAGCAAAAAAAGAGGACAAAAAGCCCTCTTTTTAAATATACGTTTTTTTAACGTGACGAGAGCAAAGCTCGAACGTAGTCTCTTGCACCAATGCAAATATATTCGATAAATCGCTCCGCATCATCCTCCCTCGCTCTTACAGCGGTAGACGAAACTGAGGAAAGCGCATCGGCGGCAGGCACATAAAGCGTTACGGCTCTCGGATTTTGCGCGAAGTTGTATTCTGCCATTTTGTTTTCATACGCAAGATCCTCTGCATTGCGGATACCCTTAACTATAGCCGACGCACCGACCTTGTCGAAAAGATCGGTAAGCATTCCGCCGTCGTATATAACTTCAACGTTAGGAATATCAGCGAGTGAACGACGTGCGATCTCGACACGCTGCTCCGACGTGAACATATATTTTTTCTGATCGTTTATCATAACCGCAACCACAACGCGGTCAAATGCCGCAGACGCCTTAAGCACGACGTCACGGTGTCCTACGGTAAACGGATCAAACGATCCGGGAACGAGCGCGATTCTTTCTTTATTGCTTGTCATTACCGTCACCTCCGACGTAATCGAGGATTATTATTCTCGCTCTTGCATACGAAGCGTTCTTTCTTACATTATAATATCCTGAAAGCTCATCGGTAAGAATATCGCTTTCGTTATCGGATGCTGAAAGCTCGCAAACGATAACCGCACCGTCCGCAAGCATTCCGTTCCTATGAATCGCACGCAGTGAATCAGGAATAAGTCCCTTCGCGTACGGAGGATCAAGAAAAACGAGATCGTATTTTCTTCTGCCGGCACTTGCGCGCAAAAACGCATCAGACGTCATTTTCCAAAGCCGGCACTTTTGCCCCATGCGTGTCTTTTCGATATTCTGCCTTATAACGCGGTTCGCCTCGCTTGACGAATCGACCGCATCCGCCTCAAGAGCTCCTCTGCTGAGAGCCTCAAGGGCAAGCTGGCCCGAGCCGGCAAACAGGTCGAGCACCCTTGCATTTGCTATTTCAAACTGTATCATCGAAAACAGAGCTTCCTTCACACGCTCAAGTGTCGGACGGGTATTATCACCTTCAAGCGTTACAAGCTTAGTCCCCCTTGCGCTTCCGCTGATTATTCGCATCATACACCTTCTCCTTCATGGAATTTCTGATAAATATTTTTTGCGTCCCTTGCGGATATCCCCTTGACTGCAGAAAGCACGTCCACGTCCGCCTTTGCAATTTCGTTCACGCTTCCGAATGCCTCAAGCAATATTTTCGCCTTGGTATTTCCGATTCCCTCAATTTCACAAAGAACGGAGGTCTTAAGTGTTTTCAGCTTTGAGCCCATCATACGGGAGACGGTGAAGCGATGCACCTCCTCCTGTATTTTATAAATGAAGTTGAAAACACTTCTGTTTTCCGTGATAGATATTTCATATTCATCGGTACACAGCGCGCGAGTGCGGTGCTTATCGTCCTTCACCATACCGAACACCGGCAGGTCGAGTCCGATCTCTGAAAGAACAGCCTTGACAGTGGAAACGTGACCCTTACCGCCGTCGAGCAAAATAAGCTCAGGCAGCTCGGAAAACGAGCCCTCTGCATCCGACAGATGCGCAAATCTGCGCGAGATAGCTTCACTCATGGACGAATAGTCGTCAGGTGCTCCGCAAACGCCCTTTATTTTGAATATTCGATAGTCCTTTTTGTTGAATTCCGCATTCTCGATCACGATCATTCCCGCAGTTATATTTTCATACGAAAGGTTTGAGATATCCCACGCCTCTATGCGGGACGGCAATGCTTCAAGTCCGAGAATTTCAGCAAGAGTGCAAAGCAGCTCGTCCGCGGAATATGATTTTCTCTCTGCCTCGGTTATTTTTTCGCGGATATTATCCGTCACCATCTCGCAAAGCTTTTGCTTTCTGCCCTTTTGCGGTACACGAAGCTCAACCCTTCTTCCCGCAACCGACGAAAGATATTCTGCAAAAAGCTCGTTTTCTTCTGTTTCAAAGGCGAGCAGAACAGACAGCGGTATCTCGTCCTTCGTGCGGTAAAGCGACGTAAGAAAGGTTATCAGCGAGGATTCGTCGAGAATGCCGTCCGCGCCGAAAATAAATTCTCTTTTATCTACAAGCGCGCCGTTACGTATCAGAAATACCGACACGCCTGACAAGCGTTCTCCACGAAAAAACGAAATGCAATCCATGCTTTCGTCCGGATCTGCAACCACCTTCTGATCCTTCTCTATCTTACGGAGCGCCGAGATCGCGTCTCTTGCGGTTATAGCAGATTCAAACATCTCCGCCTCGGCGTATTCAAGCATCTTTTTTTCAAGATCCGCAATAACAGCTGAGGTATTTCCCTTAAGCACGCTTGCGGCAAGATTACAGAGCGAAATATATTCGTCCTTCGTAACCTCTCCGGTACAAAGACCGCAGCATTTTTTCATTTCGTAATATATACACGGTCTTCCCTTTCCGATCTCCTGCGGGAACTTTCTGTTGCAGGACGGGATTCCGAGTACCTTATTTACGACTGTAAGAAGTGACGAGGCTACGCCGGTTCCCGTATATGGCCCGAAATAGGTTCCCTTATCCGAAAGCCTCGTTCTCGTAAATTCAAAGCGGGGATATTCGTCGGCTGTCATCTTTATATAAGGATAGCTTCTTGAATCCTTCAGCTTTATGTTGTATTTTGGCGTGTGCTTTTTTATAAGCGTGTTTTCAAGCGCGAGCGACTCGATCTCGGTATCGCAAAGAATATAGTCAAAATCAAAAACACGGGAGACCATTCTTGCGGTCTTTATGCTCTTTTCACCGTTCA
>JBGVEZ010000244.1:0-7351 GCA_045120555.1 Eubacteriales bacterium | reverse complement strand
CTTTCAGGCGTCAAATCAAACTCGAGGTCAGTCTCACTGAATAAGTGAGACAGCCCCTGTTTTCATTATTCATTTTCAATCGTTATCTGGCACATCTTCATTGCGTTAAGCGCATTTTTGTGGCTTTCGGGGGTAACGCCCGCACAGCACCTTGCGTCAACGCGGATCTCGACCTCTGTAAGCGAAGCCTTTAGGAGCATTGCGTTCGAGATAACGCAGATATCGGTGCAAAGACCTACGAGAGTAATGCTTTCGATAGGTTCTTTTTTGTTAAGTGCAACCATCTTTTCCGCAAGCGCAGTCGAGCCGAACGTGGGCTTGTCGATAATTCCGTCGCAGCGAAGCTCGGAAAGCTCGTCGCATATGTCCCAGCCCTCTGTGTCGTAGATACAGTGCGGAACGGGAAGGTTTTTGCCCTCCTGCGTTTCCATGTAGTTTGTGTGGTGTGTGTCGCGCGTATATATGACCTTACCTTCAAAGCCCTCGATCTTTGCCTTGACGAAGGGAACTATAGAAACCGCTTCCTTCGTTCCGAGAGCGCCGTCGATAAAATCGTTTTGCATATCAACAACAATTAAATATTTCATAATATAACCTCATTTCTGCTTTTCTTTTTCAAAGAATGTTCGTAATGCACGAAGATTCGGAGATGATATCATATCGTCGGTCAGCTCATCCTCGGAAAAGTATTTCAGTTCAAGAACTTCGTCATTTTGCGGTGTGAGAGCTCCTTCAAAGTCACGGCAAATGAAAACAATATCAACGTTTGAGACCTCGTCTCCGTTAGGATAAACGAAATGCATATCGGGACCTGAGAAAACACCGAGCAGCTCCATGGATTTTGCCGCCAGTCCCGTTTCCTCAAAAAGCTCACGCTCGGCTGCTGCCTGCACGTCCTCGTCAAGCTCAACACTTCCGCCGTGATATCCCCAAAGGCCGTTATCCGCACGCTTTTGGAGAAGCACACGACCGTCCTTGCCTACGATAATTGTGCTTGCACCGCACTGTAGGATCGGTCGGTGTCCGACAAGCTTCCGCATCTCCTTGATGTATCCTGTCATTTTATTTCTGTGCCCACTTTCCGTTTGTGAAATCGGGAATCTCAACGGGAGCAGAGCCGTTCTTTATAGATTCTGCGGAGAGATAAGAGATGCACATCCATGCAACCGCGTCGTAAATGTCGATCGGAAATTCCTCGCCCGAGCGGAGCTTCTTGTAGAAATCGTCAAGCATAACGTAGTCCATGCCGCCGTGTCCGCCCTTGATCTCCTCACGCCATGCGTCGGCAAGATACTTTTCCTCATATTCCTTTGCATTGCCCCAAAGCTTTCTTGACGCGTGCATGGTGCTTCCCGTTCTTACGGCATCCTCAAAGAAGAAGTCGCCCTCCTCGGAATAGAAAGCACGTGTACCGTGAATGGTAATGCCTCTCGAATAAGTACGGGGAAGGGTGGTGTCGAGACGGAGAGTGATCGTTCTGCCGTCAGCGCACATGATGTTTGTGGTTACAACGTCGCCCTGCGCAAATTCGGTGTTTACAAGCTCAACGTCGTCTGCCTTTCTGTCCATAATGAACTTGTGAAGTCCCGCTGATTTTGATGACATAGAGGTAAGATAAACCATTCTGTTACCTCTGTTAATGTCCTTATAGCGAGCTATCGGACCGAGCTCGTGTGTGGGGTAGTTTTCGCAGTTATCGTTGATGTAGTGGTTCAGACGGTAGTGACGAAGCTCCTTGCCGAACGAGACCTCACCGCGAAGATCGTGTGCGTATGCGCCGTCGCAGTGAACTATCTCTCCGAAGAATCCGTCTTCAACCATGTTCATAAGCATAGTCTCACGTCTGCCGTAGCAGCAGTTTTCCATGAAGAAGAAGCGTGTTTTAGTGCTTTCGTATGCCTCTACAAGCTCACGGCACTCTTCCTCGGAGCAAGCACCGCCAACCTCCATTGCAGTTGCAATTCCCGCGCGAAGGCACTTTGCCGCAACGCTTGCGTGTGTTTCCCATGATGTCGAAACGATTATTGCGTCAAGATCGCCGCGTGCGATAAGCTCGTCGCAATCCTGTGTTTCAAACGGACGTGTGCCCGTCTTTTCCTCAACGTAATCAGCCACGTCCTCAACTCTGTCGCGGTAAAGGTCGCAGAGCGCGGAAATCTCAACGTTTTCAAATCTCATAGATTCGCGAACGTGCATAGGACCTCTCTGTCCGAGACCGATAAAGCCTATTTTAACCTTCTTGGGTGCATCCATAATTATATCTCCTTAAGAGTATTTCTTTTATATATGTTAAATATTATATCACACTATAAAAAAATTGTCAACAGATATTTTGAAAAAAGTGTCGTATTTGAGTATTTAACATTTAAGTTACAAAAATTACTTGAAAGAGATTTTATGTAATGGTAAAATAAAATAAATAATCTTCATATGAAGAAGGAAAGGAACGGTATCGTTATGAATTACGGACTTCAGCTTTACAGCGTCAGAGACAGTGCATCAAAGGATATGGATAAAACTCTTCGTGAGGTCGCCGCAATGGGTTATGAATTCGTTGAGTTTGCAGGCTTTTTCAATCACCCTGCAGAGGAAATTCGCGAAATGCTTGAAAAATATAATCTTAAGGTGTCGGGCACGCATTCGCCCGCGTCGGGTATTACTCCCGAAAATATCGAGGAATCGATCAGATATCATAAGATCATCGGTTGCGAAAACTACATAATTCCCGGTACAGACCTCAAAACGGGCAGAAAGCTTTCAAATTTCATCGCTCTCGTTAATGAAGCGATCCCTGTTTTTGAAGCGGAGGGAATGAAGCTCCATTTTCACAACCATTTTTCCGAATTTCAGCCGAACGAGGACGGCAGATACGCACATTACGAGCTTGAAAAGAAAACGAAGATAAATTTCGAGATCGACACGTATTGGTCCTTCTTTGCAGGAAGAGATACGCTTGCTCTGCTTGACAGACTCAAGGACAGAATCTCGGTCATCCATCTTAAGGACGGAATCGGCAGAGCAGGAAAAGCACTCGGTGAGGGAAATGCGCCCGTTCTTGACGTTATCGCGAAGGCAAAGGAGCTGAATCTCGCAATGGTCGTTGAAAGCGAAGGACTTGATCCCAGCGGACTTGAGGAAGTTGCACGCTGCATGGAATTTCTTAAGAAAAACGGATAAGTAAAAAGCTCCGATCGACAATGCGGTCGGAGCATTTTTTAATGATGATAATCCTTCAAAAGTATCGTATAATGCTCAAATACGGCACGGTATTTCTTGTAGTCCTTTTCGGAAAGCTTTCCCTCGTTGTGAAGCTCCTCACAGCGGGCGCCGAGCTTTTTGCGGTATTCGTGTGCCGTGCTTTTATAGTTGTTTTCAAGATTCAGCTTCATTTCCCGTATGATGCCGTCAAGCTCGCGCGAGGCCTTGCTTTTGAATAATCCCATATCCGTATCTCCCTCGGAATTGTTAATTTTTATTATTATACCATAAATTCTTTTATATGTCAAGTCTAAAACTGTTGACAAGCGTTTTGTTTTATGTTATAATAAAATATATTTGTATATTTTGAAAGGCGGCAAAAAAATGACGGACAGCAAAACACTTGCTTATATTAATATGTTCGCGATCCTCGGCTCACTCCCGAAGCTTTGCGAATACGACAAAAGAGCGGCAAGACTTGTCTCTATGGAAGAAGCGATCTCGGTTGCTTTTGAGGTAAAGAACGGTCCCTCCGCAACCTTCACCTTTGGCAAGGGAACCTGCTTTGTACTTGACGGTATCCACGAATGCGACATAAAGCTTTTATTCACCGATTGTGACCACTTCAACGCTATGATCGACGGAAAGGCATCTCCGATTCCGGTAAAGGGCCTTATGAAGATCGGCTTCCTCACGAAGAATTTCACAAAGCTCACCGACATCCTTTCTGCATATCTCCGTCCCGAGGAGGGAGCTCTCGATAACCCGAGGTTCTTCAGAATCAGCACCTCGCTTATGCTGAACGTTATCGGCGGTGCGGTCGCACAGATCGGTAACCACGATAAGATAGGTACGTTCAGCGCGTCGAATATCGTTGACGGAACCGTAATGCTTTCGATAAAGAACGGTCCCGCAGTTTACGTCCGCGCGGAGAACCATTGTCTTTCCGCAACTGACGATACGAACGTTGCGCCGAGAGCGATAATGGAGTTTGCGTCTCTGGAGCTTGCGCGCGACCTTTTTGACGGCAAGGTCAACTCGATGGACTGCATCGGTAAGCAAGCAATTACTATGTGCGGCATGATATCCATGCTTGATAACGTAAACAGAATTCTTGACCGCGTTGCGGTATATCTTGCGTAAAGGAGAGATAACATGGGACACAAAATCAATTCATATACAAGAAGCCGCGAGATCTTTGACAGAGCAACAAAGGTCATTCCGTCCGGTATTTACGGACATCAGGGCCCCGCGGAGGGATGCTTTATACCCGTAGATGCATTCCCGTTCTACGCAGAGCGCGCGAAGGGCAGCTATTTCTGGGACGTTGACGGCAACAGATTCATCGATTATATGTGCGCATACGGTCCGAACATCCTCGGATATTGCGACGAGGTGGTCGACGAGGCAGCAAGAAAGCAGCTTGAAAAATGTAACTGTACCACCGCTCCCTCTCACGTTATGGTAGATTTTGCGGAGCTTCTTGTCGATACGGTTGCATCTGCGGATTGGGCTTTCTTTGCAAAGAACGGTAACGATGCCACAACTCTTGCAATCATGACCGCAAGAGCGCACACACGCAGAAAGAAGATAGTATTCTTCAAGGGCTTTTATCACGGCGTTTCCCCCTGGACTCAGAAGCTCGATTACTCGGGTATTCTCGAGGAGGAGGTCTGCAATAACATTTACCTCGAATGGAACGACCTCGAGGGACTTCGCGCGACCTTTGACAAATACAAGGGACAGATAGCGGCGGTTATCTCACAGCCGTATATGCACGGTAACTTCAATGATAATTCGCTCCCTGCAGACGGGTTCTGGCAGGGCGTTCGCAACCTCTGCACCGAAAACGGAACCATTCTTATTGTTGACGACGTTCGTGCGGGCTTCCGACTTGATATGGCGGGCTCCGACCACTATTTCGGATTTGAAGCAGACCTCATCTGCTTCTGTAAGGCACTTGCAAACGGATATAACGTTTCCGCACTCTGCGGTAAGGATTTCCTCAAAAATACGGTTAGCGGTATATCATTTACGGGAAGCTATTGGATGAGTGCCGAGCCTTTTGCGGCAGGAATCGCAACCATCAACCGAATGAAGGAGCTTGGCGGACCCGCAGTTCTTATCGAAAAGGGAAGAATGCTTAAGGAAGGTCTTATTGCAGCTGCGGAAAAGCACGGACACAAGCTCGTCGTTTCGGGCGTTGAATCGCTCTTCTATCTCCGACTTGCGGACGATGACAGCCTTATGATGCACCAGAGATGGATCGCCGAGATGGTTAAGAGAGGCGTTTACCTTACAAACCACCACAACCATTTCATTAACTATTCTCTCACCGACGAGGATATCAAGGAGACCTGCGAGATCGCGGACGAGGCGTTTGCGGTTCTCTGATTCAATAAAAAAAGGGGCAAATGCCCCTTTTTTTTATACGCTTTTAGTAAAATAATAAAAATCCTCGTCCTCGCCCGCTTTGTTCATTATGGCGGAAAGCATTCGCTTTGAGGGCTGATTCTCTTTAAAGCATTTTGCCCTGACCTTGTCGATGCCGAGAGAGTATATTGCATATTCGGCGACGGCGTTCATTGCTTCCTTCCCGATTCCGCGTCTGTCAAATTCGGGAAGGATGCGAACACCTATTTCACAAGTTCCGCAAAAATCGAAATCGTAAAGGATGACCTCGCCGGCAAATCTGCCCTTATATCGAATTGCAAGGTTCATAGCGCATCGGTTGTCAAAATCCTTTTTCTGATCGAGATAGAAAAAGTCGGTTTGGGGATCGCTTACGGATTCCGTATAATCATAGCCCCAATATTTGTTTCGTTCCGCGTCCGTACACAGCCTGAAATATTTTTCTGCGTCATCGGCGGTTATTGCGTCAAGCACGAGTCGCTCGGTGGTGATAACGGGAATTTCATTTGTATTCGACAGCTCGTTATTCACCTTCACAGAATATTTTTTTAGCTTGTCGCAAGGCCCGTACTGAAGCTTTGAGATCCTGAGTCCGCGAACACCTGCATCGTCCTCACGGTTGAGGTAGATAACGTTTTGCGGAAGTATTTTCGCAAAAGCCTGCGCCGTAGCCGGATAAACGCCAACGTATTCGGTGAATGCCTTTTCGATGTGATTTATTGCAACGTCGCCGCATATTTCGCAAAGGGAGAAGGATATGAGTGCGCCCTCGTTTACAAAGCCTGCACGCAAAAATCTGTCGTTGTCGAATGAAAGTGAGAGCATCTCGGCGCGTAAAAGCTCATCATATGCTCCCTCTGTGGTGTTTTCAAATTCACGCTTGAAATGCTCAAAAAACGCCTCTATCAGCGGCTTGTCATCCTCCTCAAGCGTTGTGAATTTTGCTTCAGGGCATTGCGTGTAAAACTTTTTTATGTGGTTTCGCTGACCGCTGTACCTCTTTCCCGCAAAGCTTTTAAAATCCTCAGCAAGGTATAGATAATCCGAGATTTCGTTTTCGAGCGTTACCTCAACGGTGGGGAAGAGGGTTGTGATAAGTCCTATCTTGTCTCGTGGCACGTAATCGAGCCTCATCGGTATGAACGCATCGCGGCAGTAAGCGGCGATATCCTTTAGCGCACCTCCGATACTTGCTCCGTATTCAAAGGGTACGGGCAGATTGAAGGAATATTCGCCCTTGTAGCAATCCTTGACGACAAGGCAACCGTTGGATATTGCGTATTCCGAATTGATGACGTCAGTCCACATCCGCTTTATTCCTGCGGAATAGTCGCTGATGCGGAGATCGCATTTTTCGTAGCAATCGAATAAATTTATTTTCAGATCCTTTTCCTTTAGAAACTCCATAAAAACCTCTGCTTCGAGCATTTTTGATACTTATATTATACCACCGATTCCGATTTTTGTCAATAAGCTAATTGACAGATATTCTGTGATAATATACCCACCTCTTGACAAATTCAACGAAATATGATATAATATATAACTGCAGGCATTCCTGCAATACTTTATTTCTTTTGAAAGGAGAAAATATTTACTATGGACGATTGCGACGGTAGTTGCATTCTCCCGCGTTTATTTGTGGTATGGACAAGAAAGTGCGTCCGTATCAGACCCGTGGACGTTTGGCTTCCGATAATCAAGGCATATGCACGACTCAAGCTGTGATGCTTCCGACCTT
>JBGVEZ010000243.1:0-7936 GCA_045120555.1 Eubacteriales bacterium | reverse complement strand
CCGACTGGTAACGTTGACCCGAATATGAGCAACGAGATCATGAACCTTCTTTCAAAGGTGAACAAGCTCGGAAAAACGGTGATAATCGTAACGCACGACTGGGACCTTGTTGAAAGATTCAATATGCGCGTCATCGGACTTAAGCACGGCAGGCTCGTTGACGGCGATGATTCTGTCCGTGACGATACACCGTACGAATTTTCAGGTAACACAGATTCCGAAAAGTAAAGGATTTGACGTAACTGTCAGTGGATTTTTTATGAATGAGATCAAAGAAAAGAACGACGTAGATACCGGCGAGGAAGTTACCGCACAAAAGGCGAACGATACCGTTCCGGCTGCAGATGACACTCACAATCCGGAGCATGAAACTTACGTTGCTAAAAATAAAACGAGAAAAAAATACGACATACTGTATTTTCTTGAGCTTTCTCTCAAAAGCATATGGAATAATATCGGTATGGCTCTTGCATCGCTTTTCGTGCTTGCAAGCTGCCTTGTCGTGCTTGGAACCTGTTTCCTTATTCTGATGAATATCAACGTAAACCTCGAAAAATTCGGCTCGCTTAACCAGATAGTCGTTTACTGTGAGTACGATGCCGAGGACGCGGATATACTTGTGCTCGGAGATAAGCTTTCGGCTCTTCCGAACGTTCTCGAGGTGATGCACGTTACCAAGGAGGAATCGTTTGAGAACTTCCTTGAGGAGTATTATTCGGCAAGAGACATACTTGCCGAGATCTATAAGAACGGTGATCAGCCGCTTTCGGATTCATTTAATATTCTCTATGAGGATAACAATTACGTCGGTGAGCTTATGTATAACATTGCCGCCATCGACGGAGTACGAAAGGTATCTAACCGCGCAGACCTTGCGATAAAGTTTGAAAACTTCAAAAACGGTATTACCTTGATATTTATTTCATTCTTCGTCATACTTCTTGTAACAGGCTTCTTCGTTATAGTAAATACAATAAAAATGTCGCTTCATTCAAGACGCTACGATATAGTCGTAATGAAGTACATAGGAGCGACCAACGCCTTTATTCTCTCTCCGTTCATTCTGGAGGGCGCAATACACGGCGTTATAGCCGCATCTGTTGCAAGCGCCGTCCTTCACGGTCTTTACGGCTCCGCAATTGACGCGACGTCTAACGTGTTCGGCTCTATCATAGAGATCGTAAGCATCAACGACTACGCGTTCGTCATCTGGCTCGTATTCCTTGTTGTCGGTGTGCTGTGCGGACTTCTCGGAAGTATATTCTCGATAAGTAAGAACCTTAACGCATAAATTGAAGGACGGGAGAGATACTATCACCGTCTGCACCGAAAGACATACGACCGTTCAAACGGTACGAAAGGATAATCATATATGAAAAAATACGTGAAGCTGTTGACTGCCGTGTTGCTTTTGGCGGTCTTGATAATTCCTTCACTTTCAATATCGGTAACTCCCGCGACCTATGACGAATATCTTCAGGCAAAGGCTGAGAGAGATAAGCTTATTTCTCAGAATTCAAGCCTTACGGATAAGCTTGAGGGTATGAACGGCGAGCTTGGTGATATGTACGATTCGCTAAAGGAAAACGAGGAGCTTACCACAAGCATTATTCTCAAGGAGCAAAGCTACAGTGCGCTTCTGAAATCCTGCATGGAGCAGTATCGCACCGAGCAGGAGCTTCTGAACGTAACGAACGAGATGATGACGTCGATCAACGATGAGATAGTCTCGCTTGAGGCAAAGCAGAAAAAGCTCGAGGAGAGCCTTAAGGCGACCGTTCGTGATATGCACGAAAACGGAAGCGTTGCTTATATCGAGTTCCTTCTCGGAAGCACCTCAATCGTGGATTTTCTTAACAGGCTTGAGTACGTTTCGTCAATCGTGGAATATCACAAGAATCTTCTCGACGAGGTGGAAAAGAATAATAATCTGCTTGAAAGCAGATATAACGAGCTTGAATCGCTCAGAGCAACACAGCAGGATACAATTTACCTTCTTGAATCCCGCAGAGCCGAATATGACGCAATAATTTCGGAATGTATGGCGGAGCTCGAATCGCTCGGTGCGGAATCTACGGTCCTTAAGGAATTCATTTCTCTTAAGGAGGACGATATGAGCAAGGTGGAGGCGGAGATCGCAGATACGATTGCCGCTCTCGGAAGCATCGAAGACAAGATAAAGGATATTGAGGATCATGCATTCTTCTGGCCGAGTAAGGATACGTCACTTATTAATTCTACATACGGATACAGATATCTTGAAGGAAAGCTTAATCTTCACAAAGGCATTGACATAAATTGCAGATATCATCCCGTCTACGCTGCACGCGCCGGTGTGGTGGCTGAGGCAAAGTATTCTTCATCCTACGGATACTATATCGTTATTGCTCATGCAAACGGTATAGAGACATGGTATGCTCACCTTAACAGCATGGAAGTCAAGGTCGGAGACGTTGTGAAGCCGCATCAGAGGATAGGCGTTTCCGGAAATTCGGGTTGGTCTACGGGACCTCACCTTCATTTTGAGATAAGAGTTTACGGCTCACCCGTCAATCCGCTGTATTATCCGAAACTCGGAATCTACAATAAGTATTCATATTTTCTTTGCCCGTAATGACGGGAGAAAGCGAACACATTAAATGAACGAAAACAATACAAACGAAAATCTTAACGAAGAACCCGTCGAGGGCACACCCGAGGAGGAGACTCCTACATCTCCCGAGGAGCAAAAGGAAGTCAAGATCCCGAAAAAACGCTTTACGACGCTTCAGACAGTTCTCATTTCCGCAATATGTGTGGTGCTGACCTTCATGCTTACCGCGCTTACCGTTATAAATGCGATGAACGCGTATTTTGACGGCATATTCAAGCTCATGAACGACCGCCTTGAGGACTATGAGAAGGAAAGCGAGAATATGGTTCTCGGCAACGTTGTTACCGACGAGCAGAGACAGCGTCTCTTCTCCCTCCTTCTTGAGCTTGATTCTGCGTTTCAGAACTACGAATTCAACGAAATGGATTACAAGGCTATCACCGATTACGTGCTTGAGGCTTATGCCGCTGCAGTCGGAGATAAGTATGCAGAATACTACACCAAAGAAGAATTTGATCAGATGATGGCATCCATGCAGGGTCAAAATCAGGGGGTTGGTGTCAATATCGTTTACGATCCCGATACGGGACTTATAACAATTATTAACGTAATGCCGAATTCGCCTGCGTTCAAGGCGGGAATACTTCCCGGTGATAAGATATACGCTGTCGGAACGGGAGAAAATAAAAAGCTTGTTACAGTGCTCGGATATACCGCAGCTGTTCTTGAGCTTCAGGGCGTGAAGGGGACTCTTGCCGAATTCACGGTGCTTCGTGACGGTAAGGAGATCGAGTTCTCTATTATGCGTGAGGAATACGTAAATCAAAGCGTTCTCTGGCACGAATACGCTCCCGATAAGTCGGTGGCTGTCGTAAAGATACTCAATTTCGATGCGCTGACTCCGTCGCAGTTCAAAGCTGCAATGGAGGAGGTCGAGGCGAAGGGAATCAAGAAGGTTGTGTTTGACGTCCGCTCGAATCCCGGCGGAAATCTTAACGCTATCGTCGAGGTTCTTGATCTGCTTCTTCCCGAGGGACCGATCATCCGTATTGTAGACAAGACCGGAAAGACTGTTCAGCAGATAAATTCGGGTGCTTCATGTGAGTATGCGGATATGAAGTTTGCGGTTCTCGCGAACGAAAATACAGCTTCTGCGGCAGAGCTTTTTACATCCGCGCTTATGGATTATAAGCGTGCGACCATTGTGGGTACGGTTACCTACGGAAAAGGAAGCATGCAGTCCACGATGAAGCTGAGTGAGGGAACCGGCGTTAAGATAACGACGTATCATTATCTGCCCCCGTATTCCGAATCATACGAAGGTCTCGGAATCGTTCCGAACGTTCAGGTGGAGCTTGACGAGGCACTCAAAAATAAGAATCTCTTCCTTGTCAGTGACGAGGAGGATAATCAGCTCGGTGCAGCTGTGAAAACCTTTAATTAAGTCAACAATTTTAATTTTAATAAATAATATTTCGGAGGAAATCAGAAATGGAAAATTCTAAGGTAAAGACATATACACAAGAGGGTTATGACAAGCTTGTTGCCGAGCTCGAATGGCGAAAGGGCGAGGAACGCGACAGAATAAAAGACAGTATTGCTGTTGCACGTTCCTTCGGAGACCTTTCGGAAAATGCTGAATACGATGCCGCAAGAAACGAGCAGGCTCATAACGAGGCTAGAATCAGAGAGCTCGAAAGCCTTATCGAAAACGCAAACATCATCGATGAGAGCCTTATCGACACCACCGTTGTTAACGTTGGTTCCGTGGTTCTCGTTGAAAGCGTTGCAACCGGTAAGCAGATCGAATATACCATTGTCGGCACAAACGAGGCTGATCCGGTATCCGGTAAGATAAGCGACGTTTGCCCCGTAGGCGTAGCTCTCGTAGGTAAGAGAGCAGGCGACGTTGTTACAGCTGTACTTCCCAGAGGAACAGCATCCTATAAGATCCTTCACGTATCAAGACACAAGGCTTGACGGTCATGGATAAAAATCAGTCGGCAACTCCGCGTGACGGTAAGGATCCGAATGCCGATATCAATTTTGAAGGTACATTCCTGTCGAAGCTATCGAATATCTGGTATTACTACAAATGGCATATTGCCGTGGCTATCGGTATTTTTGCGCTGATATTACTTTTTGTCAGCCAGATAAGCGTCGGTGAGCGTAATGACGGAACCGTGCTTATGGGCGGTCCATACCTTCCGACTATTTCGGAAAAGAACGGAATGCATCTTGCGTTTGCCGAAATATTGCCGAAGGATTATAATGACGACGGCGATATGTCTGTCGAGATAATTCATTACGAGGTGTATTCCACCGAGCAGTTCAAGGCGATTCCCGGAATTGATAAGAGCTCAACCGCAAACGTCGAAAACATAAAGGCACTCAATAACCTTATTACTGTTGGAGATTATCCGATCTGCATAATCGACGAATGGGTCTACGAGGATCTCCGAAAGGCAGGCGGTGTGCGCCCACTTTCCGAGCTGTTTTCGGATACGCCCGATTGTGCGATAGATGAATACGCTATTCGATTTAAGGATACCGAATTTGCCAAAACCTTTTCCGCATTCTCATCACTGCCCGATTCGACCGTCATATGTATACGTACAAGAAGCGTTTTCGGTGCGGACGAGAAGCTTTATAAAAACGCAGAAGAGCTTTTTTGCGCAATAGTCGAATACAGACCCGAATCCTGATTGCAAAAAACATATTATGAGGTTGCCGGATCTCTCGGTAACCTCATCTTTATCTGAAAGGAAAAATAAAATGACAAAGAAAAACAATCTTCTTGCTTCATGTCTGCTTACGGTCACGGCGATAATATGGGGATTTGCGTTCGTCGCACAGGTTCTCGGATCGCAATTTCTCGCCCCGTTTTCATTTAACGGAATAAGGTTTATTATCGGTTCAATTTCTCTTGTTCCGGTAATCTTTATCTTTGAACGCGATTTTTCGGACAGGAAAAAGTTTAAAAGAACGGTTCTTTTCGGAATGCTTGAGGGCTGCGTGCTCTGTATTGCGTCCGCACTCCAGCAGTTTGGTGCAGAGATCACACAAAGTGCCGGAGTTTCCGGATTTATTACCGGACTTTACATGATAATGACACCGATCGCATATCTTCTTGTTTTCAAAAAGAAGACGTCGATCACCGTATGGATAGCGGCACTTATTTCGGTTGTCGGTCTTTTTATGCTCTGCCTTGGCGAGGAGGGCTTACATATCGGAATGGGTGAGATATTGCTGTTTGCGGGTACCTTCTTCTGGACAACGCACATTATACTTATTGACCGCGTTGTTGACGGAATATCCCCGATAAAGTTTTCTGCAGTGCAGTTTTTTACCTGCGGTATACTTAATATAATCTGTATGATCCCGCTTGAGGGCGCGACACTTTCGCTTGACAACGTTGTAAATGCGCTTCCTGCACTCCTTTATTGCGGTATTTTCTCTGCGGGCGTAGCGTACACTCTTCAGGTGGTCGGACAGAAGTATTCCACAAATCCCACAAATGCGGCGATCATTCTTTCCACAGAAAGCGTTTTCAGCGCAATTGGCGGCGCGATCTTCGGAACGGATAAAATCCCGCTTATCGGATACGTTGGCTGTGCGCTCATATTCTGCGGAATAATCCTTTCACAGATTCCGACTGACGTATTAAAAAAAAGGAACAAGGGCTGAAGCAATAATAACGCTTGATTTTACGGCTGCTCTGCAAACGCGGAGCAGTCTTTTTTTAATCCGGTGTATAATTCGGGTAAAAGGCGCAATAAAATATAACCGATCAAATAAATTGGGAAGGCGTTTATGTTTAATAATAAAGAAAAGATCTCGTTTTTGGCGGATGTATGTATAATAGCTATATTTTTTATCGCGCTTTTGTGGCTGCTTTGGGGTAAGGCTGTTGCTGTGCTGTTGCCGTTTGGAATTGCATTTATTATAGCTGCGGTTATCCGCCGTCCCGTTAGTTATATTTCAAAAAAGACACGCATTCCCGCGTTCGGAATATCCACCGTTTTCGTTCTCGGAACTGTCACCCTCCTGTGTCTCGGTATATGGAACGGTGCAAATCGGCTTATCGTAGAGCTCGGAAGGCTTATCGTGTCTCTTGGTGAGGATGATGGAGTTGCAGGACTTATTTCATCGATCGACAGCATAACCTCAAGGATTCCCGCGCTTCGTGAGGGAGGAAAGGAGCTTGAACGGGTATGGATTGCGGTTGACGAATTTGTTAAGGACTCGCTCAACAGATTTGCGCAAAGCCTTGCGGAAAACATAGGTAATTTTATTGCGGGAACTGTAAAGCAGCTTCCCGAGGTGTTTTTGTATATAATCGTTACGGTCATTGCGTCCGTTTATATGAGCTCCCATTACGAGGATGTGAAGCGATTTATTGCAGGGCTTATTCCTGCTAACGTTCGTTTGCGTCTTTCGGACCTTGGAAGCGGTGCCGCCGTTGCTGTCAGACAGTATCTTCGCGCATATTCGCTTTTGTTTGTTATTACTTTCGGAGAGGTGTTTTTCGGACTTGCGCTGATGAGGGTAAGGTATGCGTTGATCCTTGCGCTGGTTATTGCATTTGTTGATATCCTTCCGATATTCGGCGTTGGGACCGTGCTTATTCCATGGGCGGTATTCGAGCTTCTTATGGGCAACAACCGTACGTTTACGTCGCTGCTTATTCTTTACGCCGTTGTTACGGTGGTAAGACAGATAGCGGAGCCGAGGATAGTAGGCTCGTCGCTCGGCATAAATCCGCTTCTCACGCTCTTTTGTATGTTTGCGGGATATAATTTTCTGGGCGTTTTCGGAATGATCCTGTTTCCGACGGCGGCTGTTTTGCTTTCGGGAAGCCTTAAGGATCAAAAAAAGAATTCCCAAAAGGATCAAACCACTTGACAATCGCATAAAAAAATGTTATAATTTTAATGGATAAATACGGGCGCAGCCGTCCGTGTATGCAAGAAAGGAATCAAAAATGAAAAAAGGTATTTTTATTTATAATCCCAAGGAGATGTGCGAGGACCACGTTATAGCGTGGAAGGTCGACAATCTGTATAATTCATTTGAGGCACAGCAGAAGCCTACCGACGGACTTACCATGTTCCGCAAGGAATTTGATGCGAAGGACGTTGTAGCGGCAACACTCGAGCTTACCTCTCTCGGTATAGTTGAAGCATACGTCAACGGCGTTCGTGTCGGCGAGCGAGTCGGAGAAGAAACGGTTTACGATGAATTAAAGCCCGGCTGGACCGACTATAACGAGCGCGTTTTTGAATTTACATATGACGTTACCCATCTTATAAGGAAGGGAATTAACGATATAGTTCTTATCGT
>JBGVEZ010000242.1:0-2852 GCA_045120555.1 Eubacteriales bacterium | reverse complement strand
CGGGCGATACCGTTGCATTTGTCGGATCTACCGGATCGGGCAAGACAACGATCCTTTCGCTTATCTGCCGAAACTACGATATTCAGAAGGGACAGATCCTTATTGACGGCAGAGATATCAAAACCATAAAAATATCCTCTCTCCGCCGCCACTTCGGACAGATGCTTCAGGACGTCTTCCTTTTCTCGGGCACTATCAGATCCAACATCACGCTCGGACTTGATAACGTTTCGGACGAAGCGGTTATGGACGCATGCAGATACGTTAATGCAGACAAGTTCATTGAGCGTCTTCCGAACGGACTTGACGAGGTCGTTCGCGAAAGAGGTAACAACTTCTCCGCCGGTCAGCGGCAGCTTATATCGTTTGCAAGAACGATAATCCATAAGCCTTCGGTAATGATACTCGACGAGGCAACCGCAAATATCGATACCGAAACCGAGGTTCTTATTCAGGATTCGCTTGAAAAAATGATGAATATCGGAACAATGCTCATGGTCGCTCACAGACTTTCAACTATCCAGCATGCCGATAAAATTATCGTGCTTTCTCACGGTAAGATCCTTGAGGAGGGAACGCATAACGAGCTTCTCTTGAATAAAGGAAGCTACTATAAGCTCTACACACTTCAATATCATAAGCAGCAGCTTAAAGGCTAAAAGCGAGGGCTGTCTCACCAAATAAGTGAGGCAGCCCCGTTTTTTATAAATTTAAAAGCTTAATGATGCTCTCTGCTGTTTCATCGTATCCCGTGTTCGGTACAACGTGATCGCAGATATCCTCGTTGTTTCGCTCGTCGTCTATCGAGATGATCCGGTTGACCTTGTCATCGACGGTGCTGTTCTTCTCAAGGATGCTTTTAAGGAGTGCTCGTTTGTCGCGTTTGACGTAAACTGTTACAACGTTCTCAAAATTCGTTTTAAGCGACATTGCTCCGCAGATATCCATCGCCGCAAGAACAATCTTGCCGTCCGCGAGAATTTTTTCAACGTCCTTCCTCCTCGAGCCGAAGCCGTGACCTGCATACATAGTTGATTCAAAAAGCTCACCCTTGTCCATCATACCGAAGAATTGCTCCTTGGTAACGTAATTGTACCAGTTATTTTCCTTAAGAGCTGTCGGATCCTTTGTGGTATAGCTTACAAGCTTTTCCATTCTCGGAACCCTTTCAAGGAGCTTTTTGGCGACTTTGGTTTTACCCGAGCCGGACGGACCGACAAGCACAACGATCTGTGGCTCGGTCGGTGTGTCATCAACGCTCGAATAGCTTTTCATAATCACCTCGACAAGCTTAAGAAACTCGTCGTAGTTATTTACCGCTAACATTCCCGTCGCGCTCTGATTCCACGGGCGGCGCATAAGGATCGGATATGCCGCATTTGATTTGAAGACGTTGTGCATACCGTCGTCAAAGAGTATGTCAACGTTGAGCTTATCCTTGCGTGAGCCCATGTAAATGTGCTCGGGAGGTATTTCGGGGAATTCCTTCATTATTCTCTCGGCGCGTATTCCCATGAATTTTGGCGTGACCGACGTCGAGATGAATATTTCGGTCATCTTTGATAGCTTTCTGACGAATTCCTTTGCGCCCTCAATAACGGGCTGGTTTCTGAAAAATTCGGGATCGTCGAAAAACTCAAAGATGACGTCGGCGCGCGTGCCGAGCTTGCCCCATCTGTCCACCTCGTGTATCGTTATCGGAGGATCAAAGTTATATTTTTCGTTTGCGAGCCTTATTGCGTAGGGCACGCATTCAAGCAGGAGATCGTCCACGTCGAGAGCAGTGGACATTCTGAATCTTTTTGCCATAGTTAGTACCTTTCGGACTTATTTTTTCTTGTTCAGCATAGGGATCGCGACCGTCTTGTTGAAAAAGTCGATCAAAGGACCCATGAAAAAGGCGGTAAGTATCGTACCAATGCCAACCGAAGCGGTTATCTCGGACGGCTTTCCTCCTCCGAGGAGAAAAAGAGTAATACCAAGCACGACGCAGACGACGTCGGTCGCAATTCTGATGTATTTGAATTTTCCCATTTTCCATTTTTCTGCCATAACTATCGCAATAGCATCATACGTTGAAACGCCGAGGTCCGCCGTTATGTAGAGTGATGACGAGAAGCAGAGAGAGATGAATCCGACAACGAAGAAAACGGTACGGACAACAATTCCCGCCGCAGGAAATATAAGACAGAGAAGCCATTGTGTGAATTCTACAATATAGCCGAGAAGGAAGAGATTTATAAATGTTGCGATACCGATATAGTGCCTGTCGAACACTAACGCAAAGATAAGGAGAAGAGCGTTAACGATTACGTAAAGTATACCGAAGCTGAGCGGAATAAGCTTGTCTATACCGCTCATAAGTGACTGGAACGGGTCAACGCCGAATGCGGCAAGCTTGAAAAAGCCTACGCTGATGCCGCAAAGGACAACACCGAGTACTGACATTAATATTCTTTTCGTTTTCATAAAAAAATATTCTCCTTTAAATTCCGAGCCCCTCGTAAATGAGGTTCTTTACGTTCGGATGTATCTTTTCGTAAGCGTAGCTGCACTTCATCGTGTGCATTGCAAAGAATCCCGAAAGACGGTTGTCGGTATCCATAAATACGTGTGCCGCGGCGGCGCTGTCCCATCCGAATTCTCCCTTCGGAGAAGCGCAGAGCGAGATTTCGGGCGACATATGCGCGCGTCCGCAAAGACCCCAGCCGTAGCCGAATTTTCTCGGAGACGAGCGGAAATCGGAGAGTGCCTGATATTCGAGGATGTTTTCGCGCATCATCATAACGTACTCCTCGGGAAGAAGCCTGTAGCCGTCCTTCGATATACCGCCGCAGGCAAGGGTGTCGGCA
>JBGVEZ010000241.1:0-3368 GCA_045120555.1 Eubacteriales bacterium | reverse complement strand
TACTATTCCACCGACGGTAACGAGCTGTACGTTGCCGATACCCATTTCGTTCTCGGTCGAAAGCTCTACCTTTACGTTAAGCTCATCGGGAGATTCAAGCGTAGATCCGAGCCATTTGCCGTTGATGCTGTACTTCATTTTAAGCGTTCTGTCTGAGGTGGAATATGTCCTTCTCTCTCTGAACGCCTGCATTACGTTCTCTCTCGAAAGGTAAGGTGCAAGAACGTAGCCCGTACACATATTTGCATTTCCCCATTTGGGAAGATGTGCATCATCGTTATATACGGGTGCAACGTGATATCCTCTCTTAAGCATATGAGCATATTCTCTGTCATATGCTACGCTCTTTATCTCGGCAAGGGCCGCGTATTTGTTTGCGATCTCCGCGGGGATCGAATATTCGTCAAAGTTACCCCATGGATATCCGGGGTGGTTGAACATCGCAATGCCGCCGTTTTCTTCGATCCATTCGTAGAATCTGCCGAGAGAATATTTTTCTCTGTCAAGGATGACCCTTCTTGTGCCTATGATATTCATATGACCCCAAAGGCCGTCCGAGTTATTCCAGGTCATTTCCCAGCCGTAGAGTGCGGCAAAGCGACCGGGATCGTTATATCTGTTGGCGGTTTTTATCTGATCGTTATATTTTTCGTGAATAAGATAGGTGGAATGCTCGGTAACCGCGAAATAATCCATCCCGACAACGTCTCTTGCATATTCCATAGCCTCGGAGGGAGTTCCCGAGCCGTCCGATTCAGCAGTGTGGTTATGGACCTCACCGAAATAGCAGTTCATCGATTCATAAGGCGCGATACCGAAGCTTACCGAATAACGGGAGCAGTTTCCGAGAAGGTCATAGGACACGAATTTAAGCTTGTGAGAGCCCTCCTTCAAGGGACTCTGGGGCTTGTACGTAAATCTTGCGCCCTGCCACAGAACAAGGTCTGTGATATCATCAGCATCAAGCATTATTTTGCATCCGGGAATATTTACTCCCGAAATATCCGAAAGCTCTGCAATAATTGTGGGAGAATACTCACCCGAGTAGCAGAAATCAGGCTTCGGAGATACCATATGAACATCAGGACCGACGTTATCTATGACAGTAAACGCAAGAGGTGAGCTCATATCACCGAATCTTGATATATAAATTCCCTTTTCCGCAACGATAGAAGCACAAAGCTCCTTAACAGATGTCACGATCTCCTCGGGCACGGTCAGCACGAATCTGTCGTCTCCGAGAGACTTTGCATAAATACGCTTCACTCCGTCCTTAAGAAAGAGCTCTGCATAGGTATTCGCCGCTCCGCCTACCACTGTGTATTCTATCTTCATCTCGCCATCGGAAGCAAGGTGATTTGATTTTGGAGACTCTATGACTATAAGCGGAGGCTGTGTATCATCAAGCGTAGGCACGGGTATTCTCGGATCAAGCACACCGGGAGTGGGATCGGTGTTTCTTATGAGATTTCTGCCCCTTGAGGGATCCTTAACGTCAAGCGCAAAGAGTGCGGATCTCGCCATGAGAACGTCGATTTCCTCACACGTTTTGTTAAGCGTTATCTCAAAATAGTTTTCGTCCTTGTTCCCCTCTCTGTCGGTGAGCGTGATAAGCGTTGGCTTTTGATCGGGACCGAGGAGAAGGACATCGGGATTTGCCTCGCGTGCACCCGTTGTGGGATTAATCCTCGTTCCGTCAACGATTATCGTTCTCGCAGGCTTATATTCGAGCTTATCATAGGGATTTTCGTTATAGATGCCTCTGAGATAAGTCTCCTCGGACTCAATGATATTACCTTCCTCGTCAAAGGATTCCTTCGTCAAAAAGCGTATGGCGACAGTTTCTCCGGGATTCAGATAAACGCTTTCGGGCTCGGATGCGAGAACGCAGCTTCCCGTGCTATTACCCTTGTAGAATCTTTCGAGGCGTACGTTATAAAGATCGGCGGCTTTATCGGTGAAATTGGTAATCTCGATGAATTTGGAATCCACATTACCTCTCATAACTCTCGAATATACCTCCGTAATAACGACGGGCGGAATATGCGGGCGTTCAATAACCTTTATTTCACCCTCAAAAAGGGTAAAAATGCCGTCAACTATCTCATAATCTAATACCGAAGCACCGTCAAAGCAGGATGCGGGAACGGTTGCGGAAAACACGTGTGCGCATTTTACCCCATCACCCTCCGTCATCGGGTACACGGTCTTTTTGTCATCCGCAAAGACGACGACCGAAAGCGACGGGGAGCTGCTCTGATATCCCTCAAGCACCGCGACCGACAAGGTTATATCCGTGCCGCGGACGGCGTATTCCGGAGTTGAATGCATAATTTTTCTGTAAGGATTAATTTTCATTTTCTTAATTCCTTTCTCAACGTTATCACATAAAAGTGCAAAGGATAATCGGTATAAATACAGCCGGTAAAGCATTCATCGTCTTAAGCTTGGTAAGACCTAAAACGTTAAGAGCAAGTCCTATAATAAGCACCGATCCGACAGCAGTCATTTCATTAACAACCACCTCAGATAAAAACGGAGCAAGCGAGCCTGCGAAAAGAGTTATTGCGCCCTGATATACGAAAACGAATACAGAGGAAAACATAACCCCGATGCCCATTGTCGAAGCAAAGATCGCGGATGCGCAAAGGTCGAGGATCGACTTCGTATAGAGAGTAGAATGATCAAGACGAAGTCCGGAGTCAAGAGAGCCGAGCACGGTCATAGCCCCTACGCAGAACAAAAGGCTTGCACTTACAAATCCCTCCGCAACGCTTCCGAAACGCCCCTTTGTTCTGTCCTCTATCCATTTTCCGAGTTTGTTTATTCCGGCATCAAGATCAAGGAGCGTCCCTATAACGGTTCCAATAACCAACGAAATTATCATCACAAGGGTATTTTCTCCCTTCAGCGTACCGTTTATACCGATAACGAGCACGCAAAGCCCGAGCGCCTTCATAACGGGGTCGGCAAGCGAGCGTATCTTATCCACAATCGCGCATCCACTTCCCCCGGACGTACGTTTTGCAATCGCTTTTCCGAAAATCGCTTTAACGAGCAACACGCTGCCGCTTCCGACGACTACGGCGAGGGCATTTACGATTGTCCCCCACAAAGAAAACTGTTCCATAAATTAAACTTCCTAAAAAAAGACCTTATGTATTATATATACTACTAAAGTATTATAACACATAAGGTCGTCAAAATCAACACCTTTCGGTATTGTTTTCAATCATTTAACTGTTTTTTTACAGAATTAAAGGATGCCTGCGGAAGCATTCTGATTCCAATTCATCTGACGGATATAAGGAACTCTGCCATCCTCGTAGTTTCTGCCATCGAATGAAAGCACGGGCTTTTCAAGCTCC
>JBGVEZ010000240.1:0-2323 GCA_045120555.1 Eubacteriales bacterium | reverse complement strand
CTGCCTTCTAAGCAGTAGGTCGGGGGTTCGAGTCCCTCAAGGCACGCCACGACAGTATGGTGGGTATAGCTAAGTTGGTTATAGCGTCAGGTTGTGGCCCTGAAGGCCGTGGGTTCGAATCCCATTACTCACCCCATTTTGAATATAACGCGATACGTTCGCTTGAAGGCTCCCGGTTGGGGGCTTTTTTCGTGCATTTTTTTCACAAAATAACCGCAAGGAATCGAAAATGATCCCTTGCGGTTATTTTTATATTTCACCGTTCGCTAATTTTGTCTGATTTTCCTTCAGCATTTCATAGGTGTACTCATTCTCGACAGTCTTTGGCTTTTTGGGGACCTCATACATCATCGGTCCACTGTAGCCGACCTTTTCAAGAATTGCAAAAAGCTCGTTCCACTTATTGATGCCCTCGCCGGGAAGACGGTGACGCTCGTCGATTCCGTCAAAGTCGGAGATATGGAGAGAAGCGATCTTGATGCCCGAATTTGCAAGAGCGGCGAGGAATTCCACGTTATCCTCAACAAGTGAGTGGTTCGTGTCGAATACTATGCTTGCGCCCGTGTCCTTCAGAAGCTCTATCATCTCGGCAGCGCGGTTACAAAGGCAGGTTCTCGGCAGGTTCTCGACGGCGAGCGTCATGCCGAACTTATCGCACTGCTTGCGGAGAGTTATTATTGCCTCCTTGCTTCGTCTGAGACGCTCGGGACGGTCCTCGTCGGTTATCGGCTCGCTTGACGGATGAAGTACGGCAACCTTAACTCCGTATTTTGAAGCTTCCTCGATAAGGGCGAGATTCGTTTCTATAATAAAATTGCGCGCTTCGTCATCAACAATTGAAATATCAAGCTTTCTGGAGAAGGGAAGATGGATGGACCAAAGCTCGATTCCGTAATTCTTGTAAAGTCCGTCGCAGATCGCAGTGCTTGCTTTCAGGGCTTCAACGTTCGGAAAGCTGATCTCCACAGCCTCGATTCCGGCTGACTTGTAAAGCGGAAGATTTTCTTCGGTGAGCTGACCGCCAAAGCAGCATGACGTGCCTCTTTTAAGCTTTTGTGTGTAATTCATGGTGTTGTCCTCTCATTCTTTGTTTATATAATAGGATGTTAATTTGTCTTTTGAGATTTTACGTACTCGGATGGCGTCATTTTGGCAATCTTTTTGAACGTTCTGAGAAATGAATTCTGGGTACCGAAGCCGCACCTTTCGCCAACGTCGCTTATTTTAAGTCCGCGACGGAGAAGTGTCTTACTCGCATTCACCTTACAAATTGCGATATAGTCGGAGACGGTGATGTTGAAGTACCGCTTGAAGACGCGGGAAAGATGCTCTCGGCTGTAGAAAAACTCGTCAGCCAGCGTGTTGACATTGGATACGGAAGCTGAGTTTAAATCGATATACTGCTTTATTTTCAGTACTGTACGTGGTATGTTGCGAACCTCAGCACTCGGTCGTGCATGCTCACAAATGATAGAAAACAAGGTAAGGATGCTGGCGTATGCCTTTGATACAGAAATAGGCTCGCAGGGCCTCAGCTCATCCCTTACGGAGATCAGGTTATCGAATATTACCTTGGAGGGCGCGTTGTCAAAGCCGAAGACGTAGTCATCCATGCTTTCGAGATGAGAAAGAAGCGGCAGCGTTCCGCCTACGTACGAAAGAAATTCTCGGTCAAAGTAGAGTACGAAGCGCTCGTATACTGACGTACTAAGCAGACGTGTGGTATGTCCCTCGCCCGGCTTGTTTATTATCATATTTCCACTGTACGGAGTGTTAACGTGATCACAGTTAACATATTCTACATCTCCGGAGATGTAAAAGACTATTTCATAAAAGTCGTGTGAATGGAGTCTTTCATAAAATGTTTCGGGTGTGTAATGGTTTTTTCTGTGCGAAAATACAAAGTGTGGCAGTGCGCAGAGATCTTCCCAGCCCATGGAGCAGGTATATGTGGACGAGTCAGATCTAACGTAACGTCCGTCCATAACGTGGCATTTTATATAATCTGTTATCATATCACAATTTGTGAGTTGTAAGTCACAAGCCCCTCTTCCTTTAATGTTTTGTGAGTGGTATAATTATATACGATAATTTTAAATTGTAAGGAGTTTTTCTATGAACGAATTGAAAAAAGTAACGCATAAGGTCGATTTTTGTGTAGTCGGCGGTGGAATTGCGGGTATGCTTGCGGCAATTTCTGCGGCAAGACACGGTGTTAAGGTCGCGCTTATGCAGGACAGACCTGTCCTCGGCGGTAACGCGTCGAGCGAAATACGTATGTGGATCTGCGGTGCGGGAAGCCGTGTTCGTAACCTTCAGGAAA
>JBGVEZ010000239.1:0-7311 GCA_045120555.1 Eubacteriales bacterium | reverse complement strand
TAAAAGGAATATAACCGTAACCTCCGCAAGTGCATTAAAGAACTATGACGGAACACCGCTTACCGACAGCGGATATTCGGTCAGCGAGGGCGGACTCGTTTCGGGTGAACAGCTTTACTTTGACGTTACCGGTACGATCACAGAGCCGGGCAGCACTCCCAATACAATGTCCACCATTTATATAAGAAAGGCAGACGGTACGGACAGCACGGCAAATTACAATATAACCGCCACTACCGGTGTTCTTACCGTCGTCGATCCTGATGCCATCGATACAAGCACCGGTAACGTCACAACCCCCGGACACGAAAGCGGAACAGTCGGCGGAACCTCGCAGGGAGGCTCGTCCGATCAGAATCCCGGCTTTGAGCTTGATCCGAACGGTACCCTCGGAATCGGTGACGCTATGCCGGGCGAGGACATCAGCGATGCTGTGAACAAATCGGCGTTCTCGGTATACTCCACGGAAAGCCACGTAGCTTATCTGAAATATATGAGCTTTGGCGACTATCTGTATCAGCGCTGGGGCAAGGCACCCGAATACGGCTCTCTTATTGATAATAAGTTCAGCTATAGCTATCTTACGGGCATTGCGCTTAGGAACGCAAATATGCGCCGTATCAATATGAAGCTCAATCTTAACGTAGGCAATTATCTTTTACCGTATTATCTCAGCACTGAAGATACGGGCTACATTCCGCAAAAGAGCGATACCGTTCACAGCGGTAACTGCGAGGGAGAAATCTCGGTATTCTACTATTACTATGACGTAGAGAAAAACGGTATACCGAGCGTATCACTCGGAGAATACGCAAACATGGAGCGTGTGTACAAAAACTACGTTTACAGCGAATATCTTTTGCTTCCCGTGTCGACAAGGAAGTATTTGGAAACCGTTATTGCGGAGAACGACTTCGGCGACACGACCGAGGAGAAGATAAAGAACATACTTGAGTACGTCAGATCACACGGGGTATACGATCTCGGCTACGATCGCTCCCTTGACAGCTCGAGCGATATTGCCGTTGCGTTTTTGCGTGACTATAACGTCGGTGTTTGTCAGCACTTTGCAACGGCGGGAACGGCTCTCTTCCGTGCCGCCGGCATACCGGCAAGATATACGATAGGCTGGGTCACCCGCACCGAGGCAAACAAGTGGGTAAGCCAGAAGGGCGCGGCACACGCATGGGTCGAGATATATATCGACGGAATCGGATGGATGCACGTTGATCCCACGCCCACAAGCTCGATAGATATCAGCGATATCCTCAACGGCAGAACAGAGCCGACTGAAAGTGAAACTCTTCCCGAGCAGCCGGGCAACGTTACCGAACCTGCGGATGATGAGGTAATCCGATTCAGAACAGGCTACACTGGACCTATGTTCTTCCGTAAGCTTAACTATACGAATTTCAAAAACGGTGAGTGGATATATGATAATTACTCGCGATTAAACGAATACGAAAAGGCGCAGCTTCTGTTCGCCGCACGTGCTCTCGAGCTACTCGGTGCGACCGAATATAACGTCAAGATAGACTATATGAGCGTGCCCGAAATGCTTCTTTTACCGTATTACGCAACAAGCGGTATTACAGAGCTTTCAACAATCGGAGATTTCTCCTACGCCTATAACGGAAAGGTCAGCATGACCTTCGGATTTATTCCGGGCATGAGATGCGATTCCTCGTTTGTGGGCGCCGCGCTTGACGAGGAATATGCCGAGATCGAAAAGGCGTATCGTATACTCGTAGAGAAAACGTATCTGGACGTTGACAGAACCTACTTCTATATGATACAAAGATACTTCCCGGACCTGCTCAAACAAAAAAACAGCGAGAGGAAGATCAATTACGTGCTTGACACTATACGAGAGCTGAGGCGTAATGGGGTCGGTGAGGATATTCCGGAGGCAGCTTCTATTGAGGAATGCCTTGAGGCAGGATATCTTACGAGCGACGAATACGCAACGACTCTTGCGGTTCTCATGCTTCGTATGCTAAATGTCCCTTCAAGATACGTTGAGGGCTATCTTGTAAGCTCGGTCAGCAGTCAGACCACGGTCGTAAGAGATTCGGACATGACCTCTTGGATGGAGGTTTACGTGGACGGCATCGGCTGGATACCGGTCAGTGTAAGAGAGGACGTTATAAATCCCTTTGCCAATGACGACGATATTACTACTCACGCAGTATCCGTTACCGTGAACAGCGCAGGAAAGCTGTATGACGGTCAGCCGCTTACCGAGAATGGATTTGAGCTTACAAACGGACGTCTGCTTGACGGTCACACCCTGGCGGTCGAAACAAGCTCGGCACAGCAGTATGTTGGCAGCACGGAGAACGCAGTCAGCTCCTTTAAGGTGCTTGACGTAGACGGTAACGACGTTACCCACCTTTACAAGATCTACTTTGTGTCCGGTAAGCTTAACGTATACCCGCTTACGGCAAATCCGATCGAGCGTATGAAGGGTACTGTCGGACAGACGCTCACCCTCGGCAAGTACAGCTGGTGGACGGGAAGCAATAACTGCGTGCCTGTATTCAAGATCGTAGAAGGTGCGGATGAAGGTGTTATTCTCACAGATAACGGAGATCTTGTTCTCGAAAAAGCGGGTATTTACCGTATTTCCGTCTCTGCGGTGGGTGTTGACCTTAACGGTGACAAGGTATATGAGGTCGAGCCTATTGAGAAATTTGAATTTTCCGTAATTGTAAACGAGTTTTCAAACGTAGTTACGATGGATATGACGCTTGACGAGGCGGTGACGCGAAATCATCAGACGCGCCCGAAGACTCCCGAGAGCTTTACGCAATATGGCTCATACATCGGACTTGTTGTCGAAATGAACAGCGCAACGAAGGTCTACGACGGCTCTGCGCTTACCGCTGACGGCGCGGTTATCATAAACGGCAGACTCCGCGACGGAGATACGGTAGAGGCACGTGGAAGCGGATCTGTTACCTTCTGCGGAAAGTCGAAGAACAGCTGCGCTGAGCTTATCATCCGTGACAGCAAGGGAAGGGACGTAACGTATCTCTATGCGGTTACCGTCTACCCCGGAACGCTTACCGTTGAGACCGCTTTGCCGACTGTATCGAAGAATACAGTTACGGTAGGACTCGGAGAGACGTTATTTGTCGGGGAGCTGTTCCGCTCCGATGTAATTTCCAATTACCCGATGAGTATCTCTGTGACACGCGATAACGGTGTTGTTTCGCTTGACGGTGACACGCTTCGCGGTAAAAAGATAGGTTCGTCGGTCCTGAACGTAACGCTTCACGGCTGTGACCTTAACGGCGACGGCTTTTACGAATATTCACAGTCCTCCTTCTCGGTACGTATCGAAACGAGGATCGCGGCATGGCATATTGTTATGATGATACTGTTTCTTGCGGCACTTGTCGGATACGTTCTGATATGCGTTTGCGAAAGAAGATCAAAAGCAAAAAAGGGCACCAAATGATACGGTACCCATAAAGTAAAGCGGGCATAGGGCAGATCGCCTTATGCCTGCTTTGTATTGTATTTTTATCAGATGCTTCTCTTATTGAGGTTATCTACTCTGCGCCAGGTAGCGGGGTGGCTCTGACCGAGTGTTGTGAGCTTACTGAAGAAGAGCTTTGCGGGGGTCTTCTTGCCGACAGACGCATCGGGAAGGGTATTGAAAAATTCGATAAGACCGTTGCAGTAGCCGAGCTTCTTTGCGTAGAGGTCTGCGCGGAATTCAGATCCGCGGGAGGACATCATAAGAAAGACGTTTCCGATAACGTTCCAGAGCTTTTCAACAAACTTTACCGTTCCGAACATAAGTGCTGTGAAGATCGCGTTAAGGATAACTCCGAGGATTGACGTTTTTGATTGGGTTATAAGCTTTATTATAAACGTAAGTATAAACTCAATTACCTTTATTGCGATAAGCACTATCCAAACAAAGAGAAAGAACCAATGTATAAACGAGTTTGCAACGTTCATAACGAGGAGCAGGTCGGTATCCTTGTGCGCAAGGTGACCGAATTCATGAGCAAGGACTGCCTTTATTTGGTCATCCGAATACATCATAAGACCTGACGTAACGCACACTGTGCGGCGTCCCATAGCGCAGGCGTTTGGCTCGGGATCGTCCTGATAGTAGAGCTCTATGTCATCCGAAAGCTCGGGATTTTCCTTTTGCGCTCTTGCATATACCTCGTCAAAGAGAGGTTCTATCCTGCTCCGAACGTACGGATCGGTAAGGGGCTTGCACTGTGCCTTTCTTCTGAGGAATTCCTCTCCGAACGGCGAGAGCGACAGGATTATTGCGCCTACGTAGATAAGTATTGAAAGGACGATGCACCACGGGAAGAATTGGTTAAAATCCGCTTCCATTATCGCACAGACCACTATTCCCGCAATTGTCAGCGCAAGGAATATGAACACAGAGTCGACAAGCAGGTAGAGTATGATCGGAATATTGCGTACCTTCGCAATATTTTTTATGAAATCGAGAAGATAAAACGAGTGATTCTTTTTGCTCATTTGAAAACCTCCATATTGTCAATTATATATCTTACATTATATCAATAATATGTTTCGCACATATGTCGGTGATTTAACGATTTGTTAAATTGTGTCAAAAAAGCTCGGATCATTCGAATTTCATATACACGGCAGTAGGTGTTACTCTCTGTTTATTGAAAGCACCTTATAATCTCTTGCGGTGATGACCTTTCTGAGCGTTTTGTCCTTTACGGACGTCGGAGCATTTATAACAGCGCATCCGTCAACGTGGCTTACGCTTATAACCTCAACTCCGTCGATCGAGTCAAGTGCTTCACGTACAGAGGCTTCACAGTGACCGCACATCATACCGTCTATCGACAGTGTTATTTTTTGCGTGACGACAGCGTTTTTCTTATTTGGTGATGAAGCGAGCTTACGGTCCTTTTTTGTGCTGTATGGGTTGAAAAAGTTGAGACGCAGGGCATTGGATACGACGCAGAAGCTGGAAAGGCTCATTGCCGCCGCTCCGAACATGGGGTTCATTTCCCAGCCGAGAAGTGCTATGAACGCTCCTGCGGCAAGTGGGATACCGACAGAATTATAGAAAAATGCCCAAAAGAGGTTCTCTTTGATATTTTTCAGGGTTGCACGGCTTATTCGGATAGCGGCGGGAACGTCGGCAAGCGTGCTCTTCATAAGAACGATATCCGCGGCGTCGATTGCAACGTCGGTGCCTGCGCCTATTGCGATTCCGGTGTCCGCGCTTACAAGGGCGGGGGCGTCGTTGATGCCGTCACCGACCATGGCGACCTTTCCGCTTTTCCTAAGCTCGCGTACGACCGCTTCCTTTCCGTCGGGGAGGACGTCTGAGATGATCTCGTCAACACCCACAGCGCGACCGATCGCATTTGCCGTTCTTTGATTGTCGCCTGTAAGCATGACAACCCGAAGTCCCATGCCGTGAAGCTCGCTTATTGCGCGTTCGCTGTCCGGCTTTATTGTATCTGCAACCGCGATGATACCGCAAAGCTCCTTGTTTTTCGCAAAGAAGAGGGGCGTTTTTCCGCTTTCAGCAAGTTTTTTGGAAATATCTGCTGCATCTGCCGGAACGCTTACCTGCGATGAGACGTATTTAAGGCTTCCGCCGAGCAGGCGATCACCGTTAAGGACGGCGGTAAGTCCGTTGCCGGGGAGTGCTTCAAAATCGGTGACGTCGTAAGTCTTCGTGCCGATCTCTGACGCGTATTCGATAACTGCCTTTGCAAGCGGATGCTCACTTTTCGCTTCAAGCGAGTTGGCTATGCTAAGAAGGGATGGCGTATCACAGTCGCCGTACGGGATAACGTCGGTGACCTTTGGCTTTCCCTCGGTTACGGTTCCCGTTTTATCAAGGACGACGGTTGCGGTTCTGCCCGCATTTTCGAGAGAGGCGGCGGTTTTGAACAGGATGCCGCTTTTTGCCGCGCGGCCGTTTCCGACCATTATCGCAACCGGTGTTGCAAGGCCGAGTGCGCAGGGACAGCTTATAACGAGCACGGAGATTCCTCTTGCAAGAGCAAAGCCGAAGGTGCTTTTACAGAGAAGCCATACTATTACCGTGATAAGTGCTATGCCTATCACAGCGGGGACGAATACACCGGACACCTTGTCCGCTATCTTTGCGATCGGCGCTTTTGACGCAGTGGCGTCGCTTACCGTTTTGATTATACGGGAAAGGGTGGTGTTCTCGCCTACGCGCGTTGCCTCGCATCGAATGTAGCCGGAGGTATTTATAGTTGCGGCGGAAACGGTATCACCGACCGATTTATCTACGGGAATACTTTCTCCGGTAAGCGCGGATTCGTTTACTGCGCTGTGACCGTCCATTACCCGTCCGTCGACCGGAATGCTTTCTCCCGGTCTTACTGCGAAAACGTCGCCTACCTTCACCTCGTCAACGGGCACTGTTATTTCCTCGCCGTCCTTTGTTATAAGAGTTGCTTCCTTTGGTGCGAGGCTGATAAGGCTTTTAAGTGCGTCGGTGGTTTTGCCCTTTGAGTAAGCCTCAAGGGTTTTACCGACAGTGATGAGCGCGAGAATCATTGCGGCAGATTCAAAATAGAATTCGTGCATATATGACATTACTGCCGCGCTGTCTCCCTTCGATACGGCATCGGTCATAAGAAAGAGGGAGGCGGTGCTGTAGACAAACGCTGCGGCTGAGCCGAGGGATACGAGTGTGTCCATATTCGGTGCCCGATGTATAAGCCCTTTAAAGCCGCTTATAAAAAATTTCTGATTAATTATCATTACCGCAGCTGACAAAAGCAATTGGATAAGTCCGAGTGCCACGGGATTATTTTCGAGTGAGCTCGGCATCGGTATCCCAATCATATGCCCCATTGAAAAGTACATAAGCGCAATGAGAAATCCGACTGAGAGCACAAGCCTTTTTACAAGGGCGGGAGTTTCTTTGTCCTTAAGCGCGTCCTCTGCGTCTTCGGATGCGCGTGCGGTGCTTGCTCCCTTTTGGGAAGCGCCGTAGCCGGCATCGGTTACAGCTTTTATTATTTTTTCTGCGGGGACGTTACCCTCGACCGCCATTGAATGTGTGAGCAGGTTTACGGAGCAGGATGTAACTCCCGGCACTGCGCTTACCGCTTTTTCTACTCTTGCCGAGCACGCCGCGCACGACATGCCCGTTATATTATATTGTTCCATATTTATTCCTCTGTGGTTTGATGTTTATTTAATTATATCATTTTTTTGCTTTATTGTCAATAGAAAAAAGGAGTATCCGACAAAAAGCGCCCCATCCGCCACCTTCGCTTTGCGAAGGAGGTCGCGGTCGGT